>CALLVX010000142.1 GCA_938010765.1 uncultured Flavobacteriaceae bacterium
GCTCTACGTGACCATCGAAAAAACCCATCTGTACCTTTTTTGTGTTCTTGTAACGTTCCATTTCATATAAAGGTACGATCCACAACTATACCTGTCAAGATCACATAACAACTTTTTTGCAATTTTAGTGCAAAGGTCTCATTATATTTTTTTAAATGGTTTTGTTCCTTATCTACATTACTCCCCTTTATTTTGTTTTATTTCCAAACTTATAAGTCGAGTACTTTGATTTGGTTTCGGTGCATTTTTATCTTTCCCTCGTTCTCTAACTTTTTGAGCAGGCGCGAAACCACCACCCTTGAGGTATGCATATCAAACGCGATGTCTTGATGGGTGGTTTGTACCAAATCATCATGGTTTACCTTGGCCTTGTCCTGCAAATGTTTCAACAAACGTTCATCCATACGCATAAAAGCAAGGGTATCTACGGTTTCCAATAACTCCATCATACGTGTATGGTAGCTGTCTAGGATAAATTGTTGCCAGCTTTTGTAACGGCTCATCCAAACTTCCATATTTTTGATGGGAATCAAAACTAGCTCGGTCTCGGTCTCGGCCACCGCTCGTATTTCACTTTTATTTTTACCCATACAACAAGAGAAGGTCATTGCGCATGTATCCCCGGTCTCCAAAAAATACAGCAACAACTCATCGCCATTATCATCTTCCCGCAAGATTTTAATGGCACCCGTTAGCAACAAAGGCATCATGGTGATCGGTTCGCCAATATCCATCAATTGCAGACCTTGCCCTATTTTCTTATATACACCCACACCTTCAATTTCCGCTAACAGGGCTGTTTCGAATAAGTATCCATAATTAGCCTCTAAAATCTTTTTCATAACGAAGTGATTTAAACTTTTCGCGTTTAAGCGAAAATTAGTGATTTTTTCACCCGTTTGACGGCTTTTTTGAGTTGCATAGCGCCGCTACGGAGGGGAAAAAAGACAAAAAATAGGCAAAAAGAACAATTTGTTAGCAAATGGGAAAAGTTTAAATCACTTCAGTAAAAGGAATCAACTAAGCGTTGAAATATGCACTACAAATTCCCTCGGGGCATCCAATAGATAATCAAAGCCCTCGTGCATTCCTTGCTGTTGTACGGCATACGGATAAAAGGTAATCGGCTCTATACAAATCATATTGGAAACTTCTGTCCACAACATAAAGTTCTCGAAGCCTTCGGTACGGATTCGCAAATCTTTTGCGTCTTTCAAAATCAGCTCTTGGCAAGCTGGCACATGAAATGCGCGACTGCCGGCCGCCAATACTTCTTCCAAGGAAATGGTTTTATCTCCATTTGCGATGCTAACCTCAGTTGTATGAAGTTTAAAGGCAGGATGGTATCCAAACATAAAAGGGCTATCGCGTTCTCCCGTTATCTTAAAACGTACCTGCAATCCCTCCGAACCTAGTCGAAATTCTTTTTCAAATAGAAAGTCATACGGCCAAAACAGCTGTTTCTTGGTCGATTTCTCAGGGTATTTTGAATTTTCGACCGGCGTGCGGGCCACATATGTTTTTTTAAAAACCGCTTCGGTTTCCGTTATCGAGACCTCCTTATATGCTAGCTCCCTAAGCAATCCGTGCTGGTCAAGTACCGCGACATCTTTTGGGGTCTGCACAAAAAAGCCGGCGTCTGCAGTAGGCCCTATGATAGGAAACATTTCGGTATCGGCATTTCGCCAGCCCGGACTGCCCTTTTGATGAATGTATTCATGCCCGTCGACTTGGTAACTTACAAGCTCCCCCGCATCGATCAAAACAAGTTGATTTTGAAATCTTAAAGTTGTCATATTATTGATTGATAAGTCGATAAATAAACACTGCCGTACGTTTCGTTAATGCTTCGATCGTATTTAGATTGACTGTTTCTTGTGGGGTATGGGCACCTGTACCCATGGTTCCCAAGCCATCGAGACAGGCCACATAGGCCGCCACGAAAGAAGTGTCGGCAGCGCCGCGTTTCCCGGGATCATAGGCAAGCACTTCGCCTTGTTCTAGATCCAAACTCACTTGGTTCAATTGAGATAGTAAGGCTTTGTTACGCTCGGTTGGCCCCATCGCCGGATAACTGTCAGTGAAACTAATTTCGGCCGTAGTATGCGGTAAATTAGCAGTCGCTATTTCGCGCATTTTATTCCGGGCGTTTTCCTTTTGCTCTTCCGATATAAAACGAAGACCGCCTTTTACGACCGCCGTCTGTGCCACTACATTGCTTTTACCAAAAGCATTGCCCTTGCCGCTTTTAGGGTCATACTCCAAAAAAGTACCTCCCAAAGCAATACCAGGATTAAAGGTTAGGTACTCCTCCCCTCTCACTTGCTCATAAAACGCATTGAGAATACGCGACATCTCAAAGATGGCGCCCGCTCCGGTATGTTCCCTAAAAACACCTGAAGAATGGGCCCTTTTACCCTTTACTTTAAGCTCCCAACCCGAAGCACCTCTGCGAGCGACCGTCGCATAATTGAAACCCGTTGAATTTTCAAAACCCAAAGCAATATCACTCCTTTTCGCAGCATCTATCAGCTCCTTTCTACTAATGCTTAGGGGTTTTCCGGTACTTTCTTCATCACCTGTGTAGGCGACCACGATCTGCGCATCGGTTAGCATTCCGTTTTCGCGCAGGGCTTTTAAGGCGTATAACATGATTACATTACCGCCTTTCATATCATTGCCCCCGGGGGCATGAGCGATGCTATCATTCACTTTTTTGAATTGCTGAAACGGACTATCTTCTTCGAAAACGGTGTCGAGGTGCCCTATAAGCAGTAGCTTTTTTCCTTTGTTGCCCTTGGTTTCGGCAAACAAATGCCCCGCTCTATTCATTTCCGGGGGCATTGCTATCCACGAGGTTTCAAAGCTGATCGCATCATACGCATCCCGAAAGACCGCCCCTACCTCTTGAACCCCCTTTGCATTCAACGTACCACTATTAATATTCACTACTTTTTCTAAAAAGGAAATCGCCTCGGTATTATTCTTTTCGATCGATTTTAAAAGTTTTTTTTCTGCCTTTGATAGTTTTTGTGCGTACAGGGTATGGAAAGAAAATAAACAAGCGATCAAGCAATACAAAAAAGGAAGTTTCTTCATTATTGTAGTTCATTTATTGCGGTATCTAGCCATTGCAAACGATCATCGATCCAAGTTTTCAGGTAGTTGGATTCCTGGTCATAGCTATCCCCTACAAAATTATTGGGCCAAACGTACACACCAAGAACACTCCATGTATTAAAATTTTCTTCTATTGCACCCGCATCCTGCATTCTAGTTACAAAGGAATCGATCTTTGTACCTATGCTCCCAATAGAAAAAGTAGTACCTCTTAGGCCATTCCATCGGTCTTTTAGCTTCACGACAAAAGCGGGGTCTTGAAGCAGACGTTCCCACCAAAAGGGCACCAACCAAAAATCTAGATTACACCGCTCATTAAATTTATAGGCCCATACATTCGTTTCACCTCCACTACAGTAGTCTGCATTGCCAAAAGCCAAATTAAAATCCCAAATGGGTCCCATTGCAAGTTTCCCTGCCTTGTCTTTATGCATATAAGTACTCAAGCGATACCCATCAACATTATTTGAAAGCTCATTGAGTAAAAAGAAATCTATAAAACTATCAACGTCAATATAATTCGCATATCCTGCTTGCGGGTCGGCAAAAGTATCGGAAGAGAGCGCATTTTCAAATTGCGTTACATAATCACTGATGTATGCTTTTTGCTCCGTGGTTATATCCTCAGCTTCCGGGTATTCATAGAGATACTTGATCGTTTGTCCCATGCCGTTGCCCGGTGGGGGAATCTGTGATTCAAAAGAATTCGAGGAAGTATAACTTTGCCCTAGATTGGAGCCCGAAAGTTTGTCAATTTTAAGAATGTACCCCCCCGTAAGGTCTTCACCCGTGTTCTCATCGATCTTTAATTTAGAAATATTGATCCGATCCTTATCTCGTTTCAGTTTCTCCATAAACACATAGATACCCTGGTAGCTGTCATTTATGTTGAGCTCGACCAATTCGGTACGACTCGCATAATTACCCATTTCCCGCGCTAAATCGTAGATTAGGTGGTTGCGAACCAAAGATTTATCACTATAAGGACCATTAAGTATCCAATCTTCCTCTTCGGGGAAACCCAAAAGGGAAACATCTAAATCCTGACCGCTGGTATCCCAGGTCTCAAAACCATAGGATTTTTTCTCAAAACCTTGGGAGGAAGCACCTCGAAACTCAATCCCAATAGGACCATCGAACAGTACCGTATTATTTTTCATGATCGACAGATCGGCACTTACTTTGGGTTCATCTACAATTACTGCGCCGTTGGTGGTTAAGGTGAATTGCGGAAGGTCGCCATTACTAATCGGGGTTGGTGTTGGTGGGGTTTCTCCATCTGGAGGAAGTGTCGGGTCATCATCCTTATTACAGGAAAGTGCTATAAGTAGGAGAAAGGAATAAATCAAAATGGTGATTACCATTTTTGAAAAAAAAATTCTTTGGGACATCTTCATCTTATTTATGGGTGCGTACAAAATAGGTATTTCTTTTTTCGATCAAATCACTCTCTATAGGATATATCAAAAAGAGACAACATACATTGAGACCGGTCTTTATAGCCGACTCTAAGGTACAAAACTAATCTAAAAAGCCTTGTTCACGCATCCAATCATCGTTGAACATCTTGCCCACATACCTACTTCCATGATCATGGAACAAGATCACTACCACATCATCTTTTGAAAAATGTTCTTTCAACTGTAAGAGGCCTTTAATCGCTGCCCCGGCAGAGTTACCTAGAAACATGCCTTCTTCTTTTGCCAACAATTGGGTATACACCGCGGCATCTTTATCGGTCACTTTCGTAAAACCATCGATCACCTCAAAACGAACATTTCTTGGTAGAATATCTTCTCCGATTCCTTCAGTGATATAGGGGTAAATCTCATTTTTATCGAAAACCCCTGTCTCATGGTACTTTTTGAATACAGAACCAAAGGTATCGATTCCCCATACTTTAACATTCGGATTCTTCATTTTCAAATACGATCCCACTCCAGATATGGTACCACCTGTACCTACCCCAACCACAAAGTGCGTCACTTTTCCTTCGGTCTGTTCCCATATTTCAGGACCTGTACTTAAGAAATGAGCCCTGCAATTCGATGGATTGTCATATTGGTTTACATACCATGAATTGGGTGTTTCCTTGGCCAAGCGCTTGGCGGTCGAATAGTAACTTCTAGGATCCTCGGGAGCTACATCGGTAGGGCAAACATGCACTTCACTTCCCATCGCCCTAAGGATATCCATCTTTTCTTTTGATTGTTTATCACTCAGAACACATATTAACTTGTAGCCTTTTACCACTGCGGCCAAGGCAAGGCCCATTCCGGTATTCCCAGAAGTGCCCTCGATGATCGTATACCCTGGTTTAAGAATACCGGCCGCTTCGGCATCTTCTACAATCTGCAAAGCCATTCGATCTTTCACCGAGTTACCGGGATTAAAAGTCTCATATTTCGCCAAGACCAGACAAGGAAGTTCAGAGGTCAATTTATTCAGCTTCACCAAGGGCGTTTTACCGATGGTTCCTAAAATATTTTCAGCGTATTCCATATAATTCCTTGCATTTTGAAATTTGGGCAATTCCGTACCATTTGATATTTAAAATACTCAAAGGATCCATCTATCTATTTTTGGATCGTGTCATCATTCAAAATTCATCGCTTTAACGGGCGTGATTTTAGTGATGATATATGAGGGAACCAACAGCATTAGAAGACAAAGGAACAATACCCCGATGTTTAGCAGCATGACGGTCATAAAATCGATATGTACCGGAATATAATCAATATAATATTCTTCAGGGTTCGGGAATTTGAACAGCCGAAATTGCTGCTGCAAAAACAATACTCCAAGCCCGATCAGATTGCCCCAAAAGAGCCCAATAAGAATCAAATAGCCCGCGTTGTAAAGAAATACCTTTCGAATACTCCAGTTCGAAGTTCCCAATGCCTTTAGGATACCGATCATCTGTGTTCGCTCCAAAATAAGCACTAGCAAGGCGGTAATCATATTAATACCTCCAACAATTATTAAGATACCGATGATCAGCGTAATATTAAAATCGAAAAGGCCGATCCACTCAAAAATCTTTTGGTACTTATCCCTTACGGTTCTCGTATCTAGGGTAGACAAGGTTTTCCCGTAAATTTCCTTCCCTTTTTCGTCCATCATATTAAAATCGTCCAAAAACACTTCAAAATTCCCTATCTCATTTTTTTCCCATTTGTTCATTCGTTGAACATGGCGAATGTCTATTAGGATGTATTTTGAATCGAGTTCTTCAAAACCGCTATCATAAAGCCCTACCAAGTTAAATTTTCGTTGATTGGGGGTATTTAAAGCGTCTTCTTGCTTAGGGAACAAGGCATAAAACACATCTCCTACCCTTAGGTTGAGGCGATTGGCCATTAAGACAGACATTAATACCTCTTCATTCAGGTCACCGGAATAGTCGGGAAGTTCACCATTTACGAGGTACTCTTTAAAAGCGTCCCATCGGTAGTCGCTACCCACGCCTTTTGCAATAAAAGCGTCAAATGTTTCTTCTGTTCGGATTACCCCGGCTTTGGTCGCTACCGCCTGTACATGTGCTACACCATCGACCGTTGAAAATTCAGGGTAAAAATCTTGTTCTAACGAAACGGGGGTCACCGAAACATCGGAATGGTTGTTATCGAAATTCGAAATTTGAAGATGCCCATTAAACGCCGCTACCTTCTCGCGAACCTTGTACTTAAGACCCACCCCGGTTGCAATGGCGATCAACATGATAACTATACTGATGGCAATAGCCGCAATAGCAATTTTTATTATTGGGGCGGAAATGCTAATTTTATGCTCCTTACCGGTTATGAGTCGCTTTGCGATGTAAAATTCTAAATTCAATATATGGCGTTTCTCTCCGTTGTCAAAAGTACATTTTTCTTATGGTTTTTACTGGTATCGGCCTGTGGAAACCCACCTAAAGAGCAGAAAGTCCCCGCCCCTGGCACTACCCTAGGTTCTAGAACCGATAGTACACCTCCTGTCACAGTAGCCGCTAATCGCACAAGGGAGTATGTACCTTTGCTACAAGGAAAAAAAATAGCGATCGTCGCCAACCAGACAAGTGTAATTTTCCAGAAACCCAACGGAAAAGATAAGACAACGGCCCCGCATACCCATCTTGTTGATTCTCTACTAACCTTGCAAATTGATATCCAAAAGGTATTTGCCCCTGAACATGGTTTTCGTGGCAAGGCCGATGCCGGAGAAAAGGTAAAAGACGAACTTGATACAAAAACGGGCCTCCCAATTATTTCTCTGCATGGAAAAAACAGGAAACCAAGTGCCGCACAATTGGAAGGTTTGGACCTCGTACTCTTTGACATTCAAGATGTTGGAGTTCGGTTTTACACCTATATAGCCACCTTACAACTGGTAATGGAAGCCTGTGCCGAAGCCGGGATTCCCATAATTGTTTTGGATCGCCCCAACCCCAATGCACATTATATTGATGGCCCCACAATGGAGCGAGCCCATACCGGTTTTTTAGGGATGACCGAAATTCCGCTGGTGTACGGTATGACCATAGGGGAATATGCTAATATGATCAATGAAGAGGGCTGGCTCGAAGAAGGGCGTAAAGCAGTACTTCAAGTAATTAATTTACAAAACTGGCAACATACTACTCCCTACAGTCTCCCCATACGGCCCTCACCAAATCTACCAAACGATCAGGCCATCAATCTCTATCCAAGTCTAGGTCTTTTTGAAGGAACCACGATCAATGCGGGTCGCGGCACCGAGTCGCAGTTTCAACGCTACGGAGCTCCTTTTTTAAAAAAAGAACTGTACACCTTTAAATATACCCCTGTACCCAATTTCGGATCAAAAAGTCCAAAGCACAGCGGAGAAATCTGTTTTGGGGTTAACTTAGAGACAGTTCCACTAATGAATGAGGTTTCATTAGCCTGGCTTATAGATGCGTACGCAAACGCTGAAGACCAAAGCAAGGTTTTCAATAAAAAAGGGTTTACCAAACATGCAGGTACCCAAAAACTGCAAGCACAAATTGAAGCGGGCCTCGCGGAAGCGGACATCAAAAAAAAATGGCAGGGCGATTTGAAAAGGTTCGAAGCGATACGGGCGAAGTATTTATTGTATGATTAAGACCATTGGTCGTGACTTATTTATCACTCCTAATAACCGTAGTGGGCTTACGGTACTTATGAAAGGGTTGTTTTAAAAGTGCTTTAATACTAGTGTTCTCTTTTTCATCAGGAAAAGTGTCTACGCCATATACAATGGCATCACGATCAAATTTCATATAGGTTCCGAACAGCCGATCCCAAAGGGAAAAGATATTCCCATAGTTACTATCGGTATAAGGCAATACATAATGGTGGTGTACTTTATGCATATCGGGTGAAACAATAAGCCAGCTTAGCACTTCATCTACTTTTCTGGGGAGTTTGATGTTCGCATGGTTGAACTGGCTCAAAACCAAAGAAATAGATTGGTAAAGCATCACGATGCCTATGGGCGCACCAACTACTAAGACGCCGACCAGGGTAAAGGTAAAACGAATCACACTTTCCAAAGGGTGGTGCCTATTCGCCGTGGTAGTATCTACATTATGATCGGTGTGATGTACTAGGTGTATCATCCACAAGGGTTTTACCTTATGCTCTACCAAGTGGGCAAGATAGGCCCCTATCAAATCGAGCAATAACAATCCAATAAGCGCGTATAACCACAGGGGCATTTCCGGTAACCAATTTAGAATACCAAAACTGTTGGTCACGGTAAAATCAGCGGTTCGCAATAGCAAGAAAGCCAGGGCAAAATTTACAATGATCGTGGTAACCGTGAAAAAGAAATTTGGTAACGCATGTCTCCATTTTTTATAATCGAACTTAAACAAAGGCACCGCACCTTCCAAGACCCAAAACAAGGTGATGCCACCTACCAAAAGGGCGCTCCGGTGTGCAGTAGGTATGTTTTCAAAATAAGCGATGAGTGCTTCCATATGGTTAAAGATATTAAAATCAAGCAGAATTCGCAGCGTTGGCTGTTAGATGATGGGAGTCGGAGGTCGGAGGTCGAAGGTCGAAGGTCGATGTACGTCCCTGATATAGGTTGACCATATTTAATGGAAAACCATGAAAGCAAATTTAAGAAAGATCAGCAAGCGCCGTTATTTTTCGGACGATTACAAAAAGAGAATTGTCTCTGATTTTGAGAGTGGCAAGTTCAGTGTGTTGGAGCTGACGCGATTGCACAAAATATCGGAAAGCGGTATTTATCGATGGATATATAAATTCTCTACCTTTAACGAACAAGGAATCAGGGTTGTTGAAATGAAGGAAAGTAGCACGAACAAGGTCAAGGAACTGGAGGATCGGATCAAAGAACTTGAAGCGGTTGTGGGCCGTAAGCAGATTATGATCGATTATCTGGAAACGATGATGGAGGTTGCCAAGGACGAACTTGATATCGATATCAAAAAAAACTACTCCACCCCACGATCGGGCGTTTTAAAGAAAGGCGAAGAACAATGAACTATTCTTTGAATCAGCTGTACACCACGATCGGCATCACCAAACAGGCGGTACACCGGTATGCCGGTCGTCAGGCTATTTTTGATTCCAATATGGCCCGAACGGTCCGTGAAGCGGACGAGCTTCGAAGGGACTTTCCCGGTTGTGGGGTGGAGAAGATGTATGACATATTGCAGCCTGGTTTTATCGGAAGGGACAGGTTCGTGGAAACGATGATGTCCCTAGGCTATGGACTTAATCGAAAGAGGAATTACAGGCGTACGACATTTTCCTCAAGAACGGACTGTCCCAACTTGATCAAGGGGATGAAAGTCGCAAGGCCTTCAACGATATGGCAGTCCGACATTACCTATATACCTGTTGGGGGCAAACACTTCTACGCGGTATTTATAATAGATGTATACACAAAGAAGATCGTAGGCCATGCCATCTCGGAGCATATGAGGGCCAGTGCCAATATCCGGGCACTGAAAATGGCCCTCAAATACCATGACGCCCCTAAGATCCATCATTCGGACAGGGGCGCTCAGTACACCTATGGCAAGTATATAGAGCTATTGGAAAACCATGGATGCAAAGTAAGCATGGCGCGATCGGCCCAAGACAATGCCTATGCAGAGCGAATCAACAGGACCATAAAAAACGATTACATCGAATTATGGAAACCCGAAACGTTCGCTCAGCTAAAAACACAAATAAAAAAAGCGGTAAAGCATTACAATACCGTTAGGACACATGACAATATTGATAAAATGACACCTGTTCAATTTGAAAAAGAGTTTTCTTTGATGGCTAGCCATCAAAGAAAAACAATGACTATTTTTAACAATGAAGTATTAACCTAAAACGGTCAACCCTAATCAGGGAAGTACACGAAGGTCGGCTGAAAAAAATAAATTAAATGCAAATAGCAAATTCAACTACAAAAAGTGTTCACTGCTTACTGTTAATTGATCACTGTTATGTGTTAGCGTTTACTTCCAATAATCGTCTTCATCTTTTCCACAATATCATAAGCAGCGGGGCAAATAGCCACATTTTTCATAGTAAGGTGACTAATTCGTTGAAATTTTTTTCGATCTGTATGGGGGAATTCGCGACAGGCCTTTGGGCGAACATCATATATAGAACAATAATTATCACTTCCTAAAAAAGAACAAGGTACTTGCTGTAGCACATAGTCGTTCTCTTCATCGAGGTGTAAATATGCGGCTATGAATTGCTGTGGTTTTAAACGAAAGTGCTTGGAAATCCGTTCAATATCGGCATTGGTAAACAAGGGTCCGGTAGTTTTGCAACAATTTGCACATTCGAGGCAATCGGTCTTCCGAAATACTTCATCATGCAACTCTTGCATTAAGTAATCCAAATTTTTGGGCGGTTTCTTCTTAAGTTTTGCAAAAAACTTTTTATTTTCTACCTGCTTCTTCTTGGCCTTTTTTGGAAGCTCCCGTAATAAATCCTCCATCTTCTTACTTTAACAGACTTAGTGCCGTTTCATAGAGGTCACGGCTCCAACTCTCCGATATTTTGGAAATTTCTTGAGAAAGAATCGATTGCTTCTTCATTATTTTTTTTCCGAGAGCACTGCCATAAAATTCATTTACCATCTCCTTTTGTTCATCGCTCATCTGCGTACTATCTTTTCTTAACTGTTTTCCTGCGCTACTTTCATAAAAAGCAGCCATCTCGCGAATCTCTTCTTGTGAAAACAGTTGCTTATAAATTGGTACTAACAGCTGTTTAATATCTGACACCGCCTTCCCCTTATTCGTATCAAGGTATTGCCACCCCTCTTTGTTCTCTGCAGTTTTTGGAAATCGTTTTCTCAACATTTTTAGGAGTTCATCATAGGCACCCTCATACTGAGCAGCAGTTCCGTTCCCTTCAAAATAAGCCATTACCTCCCTATCGAACTCTTGTTCCTGCGCAAAACAATCTGAAGCAATTAGACATAAAAAGACTATTAATAGGTTGACAATTCTCATTTTTTGTTTTATGTATCGGTTAAATAAACCACTTTTGTAGGCAAAGTACAAAATAAATGGCTACAGATATTTTTGGGAAAGCCTTGGTCGATTATCAAAACGGTGACTATACCGAAGATATCCGAACTTTTTCCTCCCTGGACGAAGAAGATACAATGCCATTGCCCTATTTATTTCGCGACTATAGTGAAATGCCCTTTTTAGAGCAAAAAGCCTTAGCAATTTGCTCTGGTAGTGTGCTTGATATTGGTTGCGGTGCCGGTAGTCATAGTCTATATCTACAAAATCAAGGGTTTGAAGTGACAGCGCTAGACAGCTCCTCTGGAGCTATTAAGACCTGCAAGGCGCGCGGTATTTCAAAAACAGTTTTAGCCGATGTAAACCTGTACTCAAAAGAAAAATTCGACACCTTGCTCCTACTAATGAACGGTATCGGAATCGTTGGCCAGTATCAAAACCTCGGTGTTTTTTTAACACAGCTGAAACAACTACTACGACCGCAGGGACAAATTTTAATAGATTCTAGTGACATCATATACATGTTCCAGGATGAAGATTATGAATTGCCAACAACATCCTATTATGGGGAAGTACAATTTCAAATGCATTATAAAGCCGAAAAAAGTGATTCTTTCCCCTGGTTGTATCTAAAATACGAAGATTTAGAACATGTAGCAGCACAACAAAATTTACATTGTGAGCTGATAGCTAAAGGCGAACATTACGACTATTTAGCAAGATTAAGTCTACCGGTATATAGCTAGGCACGTTTTTTGCATTATCTTAGAACATTCATTATCGGATATGCTATGAAATGGGCCATGTTGTTGCTTGGCAAATTCAATCCGACCCTTTAAAAAAATTGCTACAGATGAAAATATACAATTTTGCCTTTCTTGCCTTGTTTTTAAGTTTGGCCTTTGCCTGTTCCAAAAATGACAACAATGACCCTACGGACCCTCAGCAATCGGTAGATAAGACTGCTAATTTGTTGGGAACCGGAGATTCTGCCAACGACATTTTGTCAAATGGGACATTCACCAAGCTTTTAGTCGAAATTGCCTACGTGGAAGGTTTTAGACCTGCCCCGGCATCAATCGCTTCTTTTGAAACCTATCTAAAAGAACACACCTTTAAGGAAAATATTGAAGTTATTTACAACGAATTGCCTTCGCCTAAAAAGGAAGTATTGAGCATTCAGGAAATTGCCGATCTTGAAAGTGAAAATAGAACCGCCTATAACGATGGGGAGACCTTGGCCATTTACATTTACTTCGCCGACGCCCCCTCTGACGATGACGATGAAGACCAAGGATTGGTTACTTTGGGAGCGGTATACCGCAATACTTCAATGGTTATTCATGAGATTACCGTAGTGCGTCTGGCTGGTCGCAGCCTGGTTATTACCGAAACCGATGTAGAAGTCGCCACGTTGAACCATGAATTCGGTCACCTGTTCGGACTTGTAAATTTAGGGTCTACCCCGGTCAATAACCATGAAGACCCGGAAGCTAGTAACCATTGCAATGTTGAAGGATGCCTCATGCGGGCGGAACTGCAATTTGGAGCAGCCGACAAATCAGATTTTGCAAGCACTGCCAAAACCGCTGAAGGTGCCTTAAAAGTAGGTTGTCAATTAAGTGGGGCTTCGGTAATGCACTTACTAACAAAGCAACTTGCAAAAGGAAGTAACGTTACTCCTTCACTAGATGCCGAGTGTATGTTAGACCTGCAATCGAACGGAGGAAGATAAATTAGCCGCAGTCAGGAAAGCAACTTTTCAAGCTTTCCGATTTTTTGCCGTATAAAGTTCTTTTCGACTTCCATTTTGGTGAGTGCCAAGGCATTTAGATAAAAATCCAAGGCTGCCTTCGGTTGATTTTCTATTGCGTGCATTTTGGCCAAAGTCGCAAAGTACAAATGGTTTTTTTCCAATCCCTTTAAAGACTTTACCTTGGCCATCGCCACTTGCCTTTCTCCTGAATAAAAAAGCGCAATAAACCGGTTCAAAAGAACCGTATCGTTGTTATTTATAGTGCACAGGCCATCGTACAAGCCAAGAATCGCGTTCCATGGGGTCTCTGCAAAGTTCTTCGCATTGCAATGCAATGAAGCTATACCCGCTTCGTAATGGTAAGAAGACCATGCAGCCGTTTTTCGAGCTGCATTAAAATAACGGATTCCCAATTGAATTGTTTTCTGATCCCATAGCGATCTATCTTGGTCTTCCAACGTTATGGGAATACCCTCGTTATTGGTACGCCCTTCAAAACGGGCACTATTAAAAAGCATTAAGGCGTACAACGCTTTGGTATCAGTGGTACCGATTTTAGGTTCTTCTAACAATGCCTTTAAAGTGCGGATGGCCTCTAAACAAAGGTCTTTACGAATTAGTTGTGCCCCAGTGGATGAACTGTAACCCTCATTAAAGATCAAATACAATATGCGATGAACCGTATTGATCCGCTCTCTAGACTGCAGCGCATAAGGCACTTTGAAAAGTACATTCTGTTCTTTAAGTTGCTTTTTGGCTCTTGAAACGGTTTTTTTTACGGCCGCCAACTCCATATTCAAAGCTTTGGCGATTTCGATTGTATGAAAACCGATGGATGTTTTTAAAGTAAGTACGATCTGTGCTTTTACCGAAAGGATGGGATGACAGGTAGCAAAGAGCAGACGAAGCCGACTGTCCCTGATTTCGTGAGGCAAAAAGAGTTGTTCTAGCCTTTGAGATCGGGAAGCGGTCAAATGATGTTCGTTCAATTCTAAATATTGGGTTCCCTTGCGCTGTACCGCATTGATCGTCTTATTCTTACACACCTTAAAAAGCCATCCGGACGGCTGCTCGGGCACGCCATTTTCGGACCAGTTTTTTAAAGCGGCATAGAAGGTATCCTGAACAATATCCTCGGCCAGACTAATTTCCGATAGTTTAAAAAAAGAAACTAAGGAAGCAACCAACTTTCCGTAGTAAAAACGGTACAGATGGTCTACTTCCTGTTGAATATTGTTTGGAACAATCAAATCAATGTTTCATTATCGGGCGTACTTCTACCGCCCCTTTATTCTTAAAAACCGGACACTTCTTGGCAATCCTTACCGCTTGATCTATATCATTGGCCTGTATAAGAATATACCCGGTCACAGCCTCCTTTGATTCGATAAAAGGTCCATCGGAATGCACTGCACCCTTGGATACATAGCGGCCTTCCGGGTCTAATGGATCTCCGGAAATATAGTTCCCGGTCTTGCCCATTTCTTCTACCCATGCCATGTACTCATTGATATCTGCCTGCATCTGAACCTCCGACATCTCGGCCATAGCGGCAGCATCTTCACGAATTAAAATCATAAAATTTTTCATACTCAAATTATGTATTGGTTCGTACTATAGACAGTTCACTCTAAAAATAAGGGACAAATAATTAAAAAAAATGTAATTTAGAGATAGATGATGGAAAAGAGAAACATAGCAGAACGTGCTCAAATTTGGATCGCACTCTCGGACCTGTACTTAGATACAGAAATGCAGGAGTATACATATCGCCGTATCGCAAAGATCATTGCAGAAAGTTCGTATAGCTTTTCGCAAGTACAACAAATTGATAGGGCAGAGGTATTTCCGGTACTGTATTCCAACATGTTAAGTACCGCAGGTGTTTGGGATGGTTTTCATGAAGAATGGCTTATCGAAACAATTCAGAAAAAAATCGCCCGGGAAAACTTCTTGAATCGCATAACCAGAAACCTCACTTATCGCATGTTTAAAAAAACATTCGCGCCCCATTGGGAAAAAATACGTAGTTCATTAACTGATAAGAAATAAGGAACAATACCTTCTCTACGACTATAAGGTCTAAGGAATGTTGAGGTACTTATGCGTTTGCAAAGACACTTTCCATTTCGGATGCTGCATCACATAATCAACGATCAACGGGGTTACCTTATCTCGAACACTCCACTCTGGCTGCAGATATAAAATACAATTCTCATTCACCTGTACCGCTTGTTCCTCGGCAAAAATCAAATCGTGCTTGTTGTAGACAATCACTTTCAGTTCGTGCGCCTTTTGATAGATTTCGCCCACGGGGAGTTTGTTCTTTTTAGGTGATAGGCAAATCCAGTCCCAATTACCCGAAAGCGCATATGCCCCGGAAGTTTCTATATGGGTCTGCAATTTCTTTGCTTTCAGTGCTTGGGTCAAAGGGGTCATATCCCACATTAACGGCTCACCGCCAGTTACGACTATCGTATCCGAAAACTTCGAGGCGTTCCCCACAATCTTATCAATTTCGGTAGGCGGGTGGGTATCGGCATTCCAACTTTCCTTCACATCGCACCAATGGCAACCCACATCACATCCTCCTATACGGATAAAATAAGCGGCGGTACCTTTGTGAAAACCTTCTCCCTGAATGGTATAGAACTCCTCCATTAACGGCAACATAAGGCCCTTATCTACCCATTTCGAAACATCTTTCTTAAGCATCTGGCAAAGATAGGCGTTGCTTTCAAATACAAACACAAATACAAACACAAATTCAAATTCAAACACAAATTCAAACACAAATTCAAACTCAAACTCAAACACAAGTTCAAGTTCAAGTTCAAGTTCAAGTTCAAGTTCAAAAAAGTATATGTGCAGTATTCGTTATTCCTTATTCCTTGTCACACGTCTTTTGTCATACGTCTTACGTTCTAAGTCTGTTATCTTTCTATTTTTTTTCCTTCCGTCCGTTGTCCCTTATAGTCCTTCCATCTTTTCCTTCCTTCTTTCCTTAATTTACACCAAAAAGCAGCTACAATTTGACCATGGCCACCAAAAATCTGCTTCATTATGCAATTTTGCCCTATTTTTATACCAAATTCAAACCAATGAGTAGCAAAGACGAATTCTTCGGGCATATTGAAAAAGGATATACTACCAAAGGAGATTTTATTAATATGGGAGCCGCAATCTTAGATGGTGAAGCGGTTACCAATGCATTTGTAAAAATTCCTTTAAAAACCTTGAATCGTCATGGTCTTATTGCCGGGGCGACCGGTACCGGAAAAACAAAGACCTTGCAGGTATTGGCCGAAAACTTGTCGGACAAAGGTGTTCCTGTTCTGTTAATGGATTTAAAAGGGGATCTTAGTGGAATTGCCCAGCCCAGCCCCGGACATCCTAAAATAGACGAACGTCATGCCAAAATCGGCTTCCCCTTTGAAGCGAATAGTTTCCCTGTAGAAATTTTGTCGTTATCGGAACAAGACGGGGTTAAACTAAGGGCTACGGTTTCCGAATTTGGTCCGGTATTGCTTTCGCGTATACTTGATCTTAGTGAAACGCAATCAGGAATTGTGGCAGTGGTATTCAAATATTGCGACGATAATAAAATGCCCCTGCTTGACCTAAAAGATTTTAAAAAGGTATTAAACTATGCGACCGGCGCTGGAAAAGCGGAGTTCACCGAAGCGTACGGAAGAATACATACCAGTTCTACAGGAACTATTCTTCGCAAAGTAATAGAGCTTGAACAACAAGGAGCCGAGCTCTTTTTTGGAGAAAAATCGTTCGAAGTGGAAGACCTAACACGAATTGATGAAAATGGCCGAGGATATATTAATATTTTGCGCTTGACCGATATTCAAGATCGGCCAAAATTATTCTCAACATTTATGTTAAGTCTGTTGGCGGAAATCTATTCTACCTTCCCGGAACAAGGAGATAGCGATCGACCAGAATTAATCTTGTTCATAGACGAAGCGCATTTAATTTTTAACGAGGCTTCAAAAGCGTTATTGGATCAAATCGAAAGTATCGTAAAACTCATTCGATCTAAAGGAATAGGTCTGTATTTCGTTACCCAAAACCCAACGGATGTTCCCAATGCCGTGCTTTCACAATTGGGCCTTAAAGTGCAACATGCACTGCGCGCGTTTACAGCACGAGATCGTAAAGCAATAAAACTAACGGCAGAAAATTATCCCGAATCAGAATTTTATGATACCAAAGAAGTACTAACTGCCCTAGGTATTGGAGAAGCCTTAATTTCTGCCTTAGATGAAAAAGGACGCCCTACCCCCTTGGCCGCGACCTTATTGCGTGCGCCTATGAGCCGAATGGATGTATTGACCAAGGCCGAACTAAAAGAGGTCATCGTGCGCTCAAAATTGGTTAAGAAATATAACGATATCATTGACCGGGAAAGTGCCTACGAGATTCTGAACGTGAAAATAGAAAAAGCAGAAAAAGAAGCAGAAAAAGAAAAGGAAAAGGAAAAGCCGGTCGCTCGCAAACGTAGTTCAAGCCGACAAAGTACTCGAATGAACCCGGTCATTAAAGTATTGACCAGCGCTACCTTCATCAGGGGTGTATTAGGGGTACTGAAAAAAGTACTCCGCTAACTCTCATTTGTTCAAGTCTCTATCATTAAACAACACAACTCTATGAAGCACACGATTGCGATATTATTGTTAGCCCTTTTATTGTTCCAATGTACGAAAGAAGTGGATACTTCTTGGTTAATTACCAATGGAACTGTAGGGGTGCTTTCCAGAGAAAGTTTGGCTAGGGACATTGAATTGATCTATGCAAACGATTCGGTGATAAAGGATACAAGCAGTTTGAACCTTGGGAACAAAGCGAAAAAATTAAAGATTTTCGAAAAGAATGGAAAACATTTGTTAACCTTAACACCTAGTGCCGATAGCATTCCAACGATAGAAAATGTACGTTTTGAAGACAGTAGATATCAGACCGAAAAAGGAATCAGTACCGCGAGTACCTTCAAGGATATTAAAAATGCCTACACAATTCGCAAGCTGATCACCTCGACCAAAAATGTGCTCGTTCTGGTAAAAGAAAGTGATGTGTACTTCACGATAAGCAAAGAAGAGCTCCCTAGCAGCCTGCGCTATGCGGCCAGTGTGAATATCGAAGCGGTACAGATACCCGACAAGGCCAAGATTAAATATATGATGTTGGGTTGGGACTGATATGAGTGCAAGAGAACGGTTCAAATATCAAATTCGGAAGATGGGAGACTATCAAAAGCTATTACACTTTTCCAAAACCTTTTCTATTTGACATGACCTGATCGCTGTGCGTTGTTGCCCATTCGCTTAACTCGATCAATTTTTGTAAATACGAATGGCCAAAATCTGTCAAGTTATATTCGACGCGTACAGGCACTTCTGGGAACATATTACGTGCAAGATACCCATCTGCCGCCAGTACTTTTAACCGCTCGCTCAATACCTTATTTGAAATACCGTACACCCGCTTCTTCAAGTGGTTAAAACGCATTACCGGGTAGTAGCCCAAATACAGAATAATCAAAATGCTCCATTTATCAGACGCAAGGGCCATTACATCGCGAATGGGACAGTATTCCATTTGTCGCCGATCCATATGACCGAACATTTTTTTTAGTTTTTCCGCTACTCTAACCTTCTGATTTTCAGTAATAGTTTCCATTTCCATACCTGATGTGATTTTTATCACCTGCAAATTTTTCAACCAAAAAGCGTATTTTTGGTATGTAATAAAGAGCAAGTTACCAAAAGTAACTAATTTTTAACAAACGAACAAAACAACATGCCATATGTAAATATCCCTACGTACAAAGGAGATTTCTACGCTCATGAAAAACGAGCACCACAAGAAAAAATCACGGATCTTCTAATCCTGTATGAAGGAAAAGGGAGCCCAGAATCTCAAAAACCGGTCTGGGTAAAGCTCCAAAAGGAAAATATAGAAAATTGCATGGTTGGTGGCCAGAACATTAAAGACCGCCTTGATGCCAATTCACAATTTAAAGAAAACTATCTTCGCAATCTCAATGAAAAAACTACTTAACAAATTAGTACTGTTAGGGTATGGTGCCTTCTTTAATATGGCCTCCTACTTTTCAAGAGAAAAGACTGCAAAAAAAGCTTTTTTACTATTTTGCACGCCCAGAAAAGGCAGGGTATTGCCTGCTCAAAAGTTGTATCTTGAAAATGCGAAAGACGCTATTATCGAAGTGAAAGGCATTGCCATACAAACCTATCGCTGGCAAGAAGAAGGGGCCACAGTGCTCTTATTGCATGGCTGGGAAAGTAATTCCTTTCGTTGGCGCAACTTGGTTCCCAAGTTAACTGAAAAAGGTTATAACGTGGTCGCTATGGACGCTCCCGCCCATGGAAATTCGGGCAATACGACCTTCAATGCCCCGATGTATGCCGATTGCGTTCAAAAAATCATCGAAATTCATAAACCCGCCTACATCATTGGCCATTCGCTGGGGGGTATGACCTTGATATACAACCAATACAAATACAAGAACAAGGGCGTTGAAAAAATGGTCGCTTTGGGCGCCCCTTCCGAACTAGCGGATTTTATGCAGCAATACCAAAAAATACTTGGCCTTAGCAAACGGCTCATGGGCGATTTAGAAAACTACTTTGTAGCCCATTTTCAAATGCGTTTTGCCGATTTTTCAACGCCCAAATTTGCCAAGACCTTGAATGTAAAAGGCCTTTTAATTCATGATGAACTCGATCTGATCGCTCCAATGTCGTGTTCGGAAGCAGTACATGCCAGTTGGAAAAGGAGTCAATTCATAAAGACCAAGGGACTAGGACATTCCCTCCATCAAGACAAGGTGCGAAACCAGATTATCGACTTCTTGAATTCCTAAGAAAGCAGTATTTTTGTTGCTCAACCCATTGGGTTGGTAGGTATTTACGAACACCCCGTTAAATTCGATACTACGATGCAGGCAGTTACTCCTTTTCATATTGCTATTCCCGTTCACAACCTGGCCGAATGCCGTAATTTCTATCGAGATGTTTTAGATTGTGAGGAAGGTCGTAGTAGTGACCATTGGGTCGATTTTAATTTGTTCGGGCACCAATTGGTAATTCATTACAAAGAAAAAGAAAAGGTTGAAGATTTGCATCACAATGCCGTAGATGGCAAGGCGGTACCCGTGCCCCATTACGGTGTAGTATTGCCATGGGATACATTCCAGTCTTTTTCTCAGGAACTACGTAAAAAGGGCATTCAGTTCGTAATTGAACCCTATGTACGTTTTGAAGGAGCGATTGGGGAACAAGCTACTATGTTTTTTCTGGATCCAGCGGGAAATGCCCTTGAATTCAAGGCCTTTAAAGATATGGAGCAGCTGTTCGCAAAATAAGCATTATAGGCTCCATGAATTTCCAATCTCCTCCAAAGAGGTGCAGCCGATAAATTTTCCAGGAACGGGATCATAATTCAGCACATTCTCCACAACTTCCTATGAACTGAAATACCCAAAAAGAACGAGCCCCTTCAGTTGGCGATAGAAAGATACTTTCCCCTCTTCTTTGATTTTATTGCCCCAAAGATAAATGGCAGGCTCATAGTTTATTTCTTCCTCTGCGGCAAAAATTGCATCGCGTTCTTCTTGAGAACAATCCTGGAAGCTTTTTCCGTATTGCTCTTGACATTTTTTTTGGAAGGTGGCCAGTTCTTGACTAAACTCTTTCTTGCCATCTGTGTTGTACGTGGCGGCTATTAATTGATCTAGAAAACGATCCACCATAACATCTTTGGCCCCCGGAGTTGTTGTCTTGGGCAAAAAGTGCTCGGCTAGTTCCCCAATAAAAATTGCTAGTTCTTTGGTAAAAAAAATGGGTTCCCAATCGAGGCCCGGGTCTACTTTACACCCGTTGCGCATACTGGAAAAAACTACTCCCGAAAGGCTATACCCCATAAATGCGGCACTTAATCGCAATGCTTCTCGTCATTCCATTAGCTTAATTCTTTTAGTGCGTGATCTACGGCTCTTGCCGTAAGGGCCATATAAGTAATTGATGGGTTTACGCAAGACGGGGAGGTCATCGCCGCACCATCTGTCACATACACATTCGAAACCGCGTGCAATTGGTTGTGTGCATTTAGTACCGATGTTTTGGGGTCATGGCCCATACGTGCGGTACCCATCTCGTGAATTCCTTTCCCCAATGCACCGATTTTGTCATAGACCGCTACATTTTTAATTCCTCCGGCCTCCAACATTTCAGCAGCATCAATTTTTATCTGCTCACGCATGTTCAATTCATTTTCTTTGAACTCAGCATCAAAAACTACCAAGGGCAAGCCCCACTGGTCTTTCTTGGTCTAATGCAGGTACATTTTGTTTTCGTGGTAAGGCAAACACTCACCAAAGCCATTCATAATAATCGTCCAATCTCCCGGTTTCATCATTGCTTCCTTGAAATCAGCACCAAAACCTTTGGTTGCGGTTCCTCTGCTCCACTCATCTCTCGAGGCACTGCCTTGAAAACCATAACCCTTAAAAAACTTATCGGTCTTCGAAGTCGTATCGATATTGCGATACCCCGGTATATAAAAACCGTTCGGACGACGACCTTGGTAATAGCCATCTTGCATCCCGGAATAGGTACCACTGGCTCCTGAAAAATAATGGTGATCCATTAAGTTATGGCCCAGCTCTCCACTATCGTTACCAATGCCATTCGGAAATCGATCACTTTTAGAATGCAACAATAGGGAAGTACTTGCTATGGTTGAAGCATTTACGAATACAATCGTCGCGAAATACTCAATGGTCTCCTTCGTTTCTTCATCAATAATCCGTACGCCGGTAGCTTTTCCTGTTTTGCCATCGTACACAATCTCGCTAACAATCGAATGGGGTCGTAGTGTCATATTACCCGTGCGTTCCGCGGCTGGCAAGGTTACCGCATTCGCGCTAAAGCAAGCGCCATAGGGGCATCCTCGGTTACAGCGATTTCGAAACTGGCAACCCCGTCCAATACTACCCGCTAACGGTTCGGTAAGGTGGGCTACCCTTCCGATAGTCATATATCGGCCCGGGAATTCTTTTTGAATTCGTTTCTTTACTTCGGTTTCCAAACAATTCAGATCCATTGGTTTAAGAAACTACCCATCCGGCAGTTGTTTCAATCCCAACTTTTCACCGCTTACGCCCACAAAACGCTCTACATAGTCGTACCAAGGACCCAAATCTTTGTAACGAATGGGCCAATCGACCCCAATACCTTCTTTTGCATTCGCTTCGAAATCTAGCTCGTTCCATCGATAACATTGCCTTCCCCAAATAAGTGATTTTCCGCCTGTTTGATATCCCCTTATCCAATCAAAACGTTTCACTTCTTCATAGGGGTGTTCCAAATCATTCTACAAAATGTTTATTCTGGGCGCCTACGAATCCGGTGCGACTCTGCTTGGGGTATTTGGTTTGTTCTTCTGGAGTTAGAACACCTATATTTTCAAAATCCCAAGGGTCTTTGGTAGCCGTGGTATAGTCTTCGACATGCTTCACCAGTCTTCCACGTTCCAGTACCAGCGTTTTAAGCCCTTTCTCACAAATTCCTTGGCGGCCCAACTGCCGCTCACCCCAGACCCAATAACAATGGCATCGTAGGTGTCTGATGTTTTGCCTTTTCCGTTGAAGTAGATATTTTTTATAATATGCATGCGCTCTAGCACATCTTTAAATATAACTAAAGCCCAGAGGATTGGATACTCTTTTTTATTCAGTTTCCGATCATATCATGTCAAGTCTGCTCCTCTTCGCACCCAACAATTTATTGCGACCAAGAAGTAGGTTTTCGTACCCAACGGTGCTTGCGCAATTCGGTCATTAATTCTTCCGATAGGCCTTTGCCATCACTTGTAGCTGTATTGGCCAACACATTGCGTGCTCTACGCATTCCCGGGATGAGGGTTCCTATGGTATTGTTCATTGTAATAAAACGCAAGGCCATCTCGGCCATGGTCATCCCCTCGGGTATAAGTAGCCGTAGGGCATCGGCGCGTGCCACACTAGCTATTAGGTTCTCAGGAACAAAGTAGGTGCCACGCCAATCACCTTCGGGAAAGGTAGTTTCTTTGGTAATGGTTCCTGTAAGGGTTCCTTCATCAAAAGGAACACGGGCAATAACTCCGATATCCAATTTTTCACAAAGCGGAAAAAGGACATCCTCGGGGTTTTGATCAAAAATATTGTAAATGACTTGTACGGCATCGATCATGCCCGTTTGCAAAGCTTTGATTCCATTTTCTGTTTCCCAACGGTTCATACTGATACCCATGGCGGCTATTTTTCCGGAAGCTTTCAAATCTTCAATGGCCCGTTGCCATTCTTCGCGATCGGCCCAACCATCATCCCAGGTGTGAAATTGCATCAGATCTAACTGCTCCAATCCAAGGTTTTTTAACGTCTTTTCGGTGTATTTCACGATATGAGAAGTCGGGTACGATTCCGTAAAGCTGTATTCGGGACGGGCAGGCCACTTAAAATTCATAGGCGGAATTTTGCTAGCAGCATATAACTTTTTAGAAGGATGTCTGCGTACGAGCTGCCCTAAAAGTTGCTCGCTATGACCTTCCCCATACCCCCAGGCAGTATCAAAAAAGGTAACTCCGTTTTCCACGGCCAAATCAAGCGATTTTGCCGATTGGGCGTCGTCAGATTCTGTCCAGCCGGCCATACCCCACATACCGTATCCTACCTCACTTATTTGCCAATCAGTCCTTCCAAATCTTCTGTATTTCATTCTTTGGTCTGTTTTTTAAGTGTATTTGCATCTTTAAAATGAATCTCCCTAGCCAGCACCTGTTCCCCGTCTATTGTCACGATCTTACTTACCAGAAGGGCCCGTAATAATTCGGTGGTCGTTTGAAGCGAATCTCCAAAGGTAACCGAAAGGGCTACTAACAAGGTATCGCCTTGTTCTTGGGAAGCTAGAATTTTGAATCCCTGGAGTTCGGTTTTATCTGAAATTTCACTTTTGAACGGAAGGGTGTCGGCCTCTAAAATTTCAAATGCCGGGTATTTTTTTTGCAAGCGGGCGTTCTCAAGTCGTTCCCTTAATTTACCTTCCAAGACTCCTGAAATCGCTTCTGATTTTGAAAGGGCCACCACTACTTCATTACCCTCAACCACCATCAAATCGGTTTCTTTGGACGCACTGTATTGATTGCACCCTATAAGGCCACAAAAAATCAATGCTATATAGAACCATTTAGTCATTGGCAATTTTGAATTTTAGTTTCATTACCTGCCCATTGCGATACGCTGTTTCAATAATTTTTAATTTTTGAAGCGTTGGGGTCGGTACGCTTAACTTATTTATAAACTGCTTTTTCGTATACAGTTCAACTCCTATTTGATAGGGTAACAACTCAAAAATTATCGCATCATCGGCAATGAGCTTGTTTAACTCTGCGCGTCGTAATTTCCAATCTTTTTGATTATTTCCCGCATAGTATTGAAGCATGAGCGCATAATCATCTGTTCGCAAACGCACTTGATGTGACGCATCCCCATGCACTGATTTGTATATCGTATCGGTTTTATGATACGGAGACTTGGCTATAAAACGAATATGGGCCGCCTTGGTTTCCCAACTAAAACACCCAAGACTATCGGTTTTATGATAGGTCGGAGATTCCCCTTGCTTCAAAATCACCAAGTCGATCGGAATCTCAGTAATGGGCTCTTTTTTATCCGCATCTAGAAAACAGAAATATACCGTTCGCGATTTTGATGAAAAGGCATATGCCAAAAAACCAATTACAGCGAGCAGCAACGCCGAACCCAAATATACTTTTTTTAGTGCGCTCCCAGCGTCCTTTTTAAATGACTTATTGGCCTTATCGGCCTTAAAGGCGTTCCAATTTTGGTATCCTGCATAGGCTGCCAAAAGGTTCAGTATATCGACACGGGGAAGCTTTTTCGGGCTATTCTTAACGTAGTTATAGAACCACTTTTCACTTACCGTACTTTGCGTCTTTGCTCGTAAATCTTCTTGAAAATCAATGATATCCTGCCCCTTCCATTCCGTCATGTTCGTACTACTGGGATGGTAGTGCTGCCCGAACTTCAAGGCTACTCGCTCCAACAAATATTGAAATAGCTGTAAATCTCTTGAAAGTTCGTTCATCTAATTATCTGAATATCAAATTCTTGCAAAATACAAAAAGATACAAGCCATTTACAACGATTGTACAAAGCATTCGTACCACAACTTCCTAGTTTGCGGTATCAATTTAAACACAATCGATATGAAATCAAATATTTTTAGCAGTATCCTTTACAGTACGCTTCTTTTAATAAGCGTTGGTTGTAACCAACACCGTTCGAAAGATGCGGATCTATTTACCTTGAACGAGGTAGCGGAGACAAAAGAGGCCGGTAGCATTTCACTGAATCCTAAAATAGACGAAGCCCTACAAAAGAACGATTTAGCGAAGAACCTTAAGATTATTAAGAATGCACAATGTCGTTTTAAAGTGGCCAATGTAGCTAGTAGTACTAAAATGGCAAGAAGCATTGTTACCGATCATTCTGCATACATTTCCGATATGCGTTTTACCAATGATCAGCATCGTATTGAAAACCGCTTTACGGTGCGGGTGCCTCAAGAACAGTTCGAAGTGGTTTTGGAGGCTTTGTCTGATTTAGCAGAATTTGTAGAAGTAAAAGACATTAGCTCTACCGATGTGTCAGAGGAGTATGTAGACCTTCAAAGCCGTTTGCAGACCAAGCTAGAGGTGAAACAACGGTACGATGCCATTCTAAGAAACAAGGCGAAAACTGTTGAGGAGGTTTTGATGGCGGAGGAAAAATTGCGCGTACTTCAAGAAGAGATAGAAGCAGCACAAGGGCGGCTACAATTTTTAAGCAATAAGGTAGCATTGAGTACCATTCAAGTAGATCTTTACGAAACGGTGGCTTTTCAGGAACAGCCAGAACGTTTTACAAAATCGTTTGGAGCCAAGATAGCCGAAAGTATGGGCGCCGGTTGGCGGTTGTTGCAGTACTTGTTTCTCGGACTCCTATATATTTGGCCCATACTATTGCTAGGTATTGGTGCGATCCTTTTTTGGAAATATGGTAGGAAAAAATAAAGGTATTGGCGTCCCGATCCTGCTTCCCTGTCTGCCTTATTTGGGTGGCAGGGTCATTACGTAATCATAACTTTCATTAAGATACCCGGCCAGGGTTTTCAAATCACCCCAAAGCGCTTCAGGAATCAGAATATATCCTTGCATTACGGCACCGTATGATTTATAAATTGTGGTATTTAATTCTTTCAAATAATGTGCCTGTCGCTCCTTGGAAAACCGAATTCCAATTTCGTTCGCCTTGTTGAACAAGGAAAACATATAGCCGTTTGCCGAAGTGTAGGGCATGGTCTTTCCTTTGCGTTCAAATCGCGGACATTGTGCCACCAAGGCATCGTATATTTTTAGTTTTTCCTCCTTCATACCACTTATTTTAGGATCCTATAACGCTTTACTAGGCACCAAACTGTTGCAGATGATGATCTAAATGTTTAGAAAATAGCGTGTTCCACTCGGCTTCAGTCAAGTTACCGAAAGCATGTGACTCCTTCCCATCAAAATAATCCCCACCCAATTCTTGCGTTTTTTTGATATAAGCGATCAAGCGGTTTTTTTCAGCTTCAAAATCCCGGTTTCCTTCTATGACGAACATGGGAGCGGTACGGCTGTTCTTCTTATAGGGTTTTGGACCTACGACCACGCTCTTGGCAAAAAGTTTGATCATGAATTTTTGAAAGCCGCCAGGCTTTGGTTGCTTGTTATCGTACACCAATTCGTAAGCTACATTTACATGTGCCAGCATTTGAGAAACGTTCATCTTGCCCCAAACACTTGCCGTCTCCGGGGTCAGGGAATTAATTCGTTCGATAGTTTGTTGCACCTCTTGGACATTGAAAAGGTTTTTCCAGCTCATATTGATCGTTTTTGACAAACCCTAAAATAAGAAAAAAGCGGGTATACTGCCAACGATTTATGCATCCTTTACAAGAAAAATGGATAGCCAATCTATTCGTATAGAACTATATAAATCAGTACGTTCAGTAAACTACCTCGGGGCGAACCCACGAGGCATTAAAAGGAAATTTAACATTGATTTCGACGCAGGCCTGTCTGAACACTTGTCGTTCAGACGCCGGAGCATTATAAATATCGAGTAAAGAAATATATACAAAGGAACTTTCTAAAATTGCGCCAGGCTACTATCTAGGTAGCGCTTTCTTGAGCTCCGCTTCAATTTTGCTCATCGCCTTGGTTCTTAGCGGTGCATTGTAGCGTTCCCAGAATAGCGGATTGTATTCTTTTGCCTGCCCTTCGATACTCGTACCCACTTGCAGGTTCTTATTGAAACTATAAATAGCAACGTCGGCTGTAATGATTTTGTTTATGAAGAGTTCTTTTTTAGGCTTTTTGGTAAACATTAGCCGGGTGGGCTTCTCGATATTATAAATTTGCCAGGTATCTTCTTCTTTTTGGTATTTTAAGTACATTTTACCCATGTGCTCCTGATATTCGCAAACAAAGTGGTACTGCATTTGTTGAGCACCATTGGTTAATCGTCTCATCCAAGAGATGCCATTGTGTGCTTTTCTAGTAAGTTCTAAACGAACAAAGGCAAAGGTTTCGGTATCGATATAAAGCAATGCCGTTTGAAAAGGGGTATCCACTCCTATGATTTTATATACATATTTCCCATTAAAGGGAACAACACCGACCAATTCATATTCCCAGCCTTTTTTTCCTTTAATGGGCCCATAATCATAGCGGATTAGATCATCTTCGATTAAATCGATAATCGAGTTTTTACGTTCTTGTTGCTCGTTCCATGGGTGTTTTTCAGCAATATAGTTACTACGTACTTCCACTAGTTCTACTGCGGGGTCCCGTTTCAATTGATAGCTTTGGTAATAAAACTTTGCGGCGCATTCTAAGTATTCCACATAGGTGTCATCTTCATTTTGAAGGTCTCGTACATAACCTTCCAGAATATAAGGCTGGGTCGGGTAATTTTTTTCAATCGCCTTGTATGCCTTTTTTACTAGCTGCTTGGCGGTCAACTTCTCCTTTGGGGCAACAACAACCACCTCATCAAGGTTGGTGGTTTCGGCCTTGAGAAATACGAATTGTCCCGTTTCAAAGTCTGACACATTTATTTCGATGGTCTCATACCCGATCATAGAGATTACGATAGTAGCCTGCGGACTTCCAGAAAAATAAAAAACAAAATTCCCTTCTTCATTAGTGGTAGCTCCCACCCCTTGGCCCTTTAAATATATCGAAGCAAATACAATAGGCTCTTGAGTCTCCTTATTCAATAATTGACCAGAAATAGTATGCTCCTCAATTTGTGCACTTCCGAAATAAGAGAGAAGAAATACCAGTAAACAGGTGCCGAATTTTAAAAGCTGCTTCATTTTTTCAAGACGAGTCATTCGTTTTTTTGTTACGGAAGTGATTTAATCTTCAACTTGTATGATCTCTGTCAAAATATAGAGGTTGATCTTCTTCTGCAAGGTTTCAATATGTTCAAAAGGAATCAAATGACCCGCATCTTCCACTTTTAAAATAGTTTTTAACAGCCTCTATTTCTTGAAAATACTTTTCAATCGCAAAGCTCATAATACGGCAACCAGTATTGAATATTACTCATTGTTAATTGATTACTTGTCGACTTCGGCAAGTACCTTTTCAATGGCTTGATCACCGTCTTTTAAATCTTCTAACAGGTATTCGTACAAAGCCTTTGATTCCCTAGGGTAGTCAATGGTCACATCAGGGGCAATTCCTATGTTTTCATAGCTCACCCCCTGCATCGATTCGTAGACGAGGTTGCTAAGGCCATAGATCCAACCATTCGGTAATTTTTTGCGAAGGACATCGGAGAAAACACCTTCGGTAGTGGATCCGATAATCTTTGAGTTCGGGATGACCTTACTCCCTAGGGTCAACAATTCTGCGGCACTTGCCGTTAAATGACTGGTCAAGATATACAAATTCCCCTCAAATACATTTTTGGCAGGAATCAGGGTCATCGTTTGTTTTTCCGTAAAACCGTCCCCACGGCGTGCTTTTTTAGTACAGAAATCAATTTGTTGCTTTGCAAAGTGATTCAAAGTCTCAACAGATACTTCATCAAATCCTCCACCATTAAAACGCAGATCAATAACAATTGCCTTTTTGTCTTTGAAGGTACCAGCAATCGAATCCATTATGTAACGTGTTCCGTCCCAGGTATCGTCATGGTAATTCTTCGCCTCGTTCAGCTTTTGCCACCATTGACCCCAAAAGTCCTCTTTTGACAAGCTATCAGGAATAGCGTAATGCGCGAACCCGATCATATTGGAGAACTGCAAATAGCCGACTTCTTCGTTGATTGCACCCCACTTAAAATCTCCCCGATTGTACTCTTGTATATCTTTTACATAGTTTGCGATCAATGCTTTTTTTACTTTTTTTTCCAATACGCCCGAATCATCCTCTTCTTCCGCATCCTCTTTGTTTTCAACACCAAAAGTTGCATGCTTGGCATATTCTTCTTCTAATTCATCGGGCAGATTGATCGAGATATGCCCGTCCCCAATTTCGTTCAACATTTTTTCAAGCAACAGGTAGAGTGCTATAGGAGTTGTTTTAGGGGTTATTTGGGGTCGGTATTTCTGATAGTACGCGTCCCAATCTACCTTTCGTTCCTTAAAATAGCAATACTGCTCGTTAAAGGTGCTCCATATCACCTCAAAATTATATTCCGGGTCGTTCGCAAGTGAATCGTTTACCATCGCAGCGTAATCGGTATCCGTTCGATATAGTTTAAAAGTTTTTACCCCATCTTTAAGCAAGATAGTATCAACACTTACCGTATCTACCGTATAGTATCCGAAAAAATCTTTCGGTGAATTATCAGACAGGGCTACATTGCCTGCCGTACTGATATGGTATCGTTTGATCAGGGTATCCTTAAAGCTAATGGCCCTTCCGAAACCTAAATACTCCCAGTTCCCATTGAGGTTTATTTTTTCTGTTTGAGTTGTTGTTTTTTCTTTAGTTTGGCAAGAAATTAGTAGGATCACACTAAGGAATGCCACAATCGATTTATTCATAAAGCTGCTATTTGGTTGGTCTGGGGAAATTAGTGAAAATTGCGCGCGCCTTAAATGAATTTGTTCAATTGTTTTGTTGAAAGGGTTAAGAGAAAAACAAATTAAAAAGAGTTAAGTGAAAACAAAGTTCAAGTGTAAGGGTCAAGTTCAAACTCGACCGCAAAGTTTACTACACATCTGCAAAAGTGCTAATTACTCTATACTGTTTACTGTTCGCCGCTAGGCAAACTCAAGTACAGATCTCGAAACCAGCTTAGATTCTTATAGAGGAATAGCATAGGTGTTTTTAATAATCCCCATAACAAAAGTACTATGAGCACTTCCAATATTTTTAATCGAACCTAAATCATCTATTACAAATTTTTGATAGTGTTTCATGTCCTCGACGATAATCTTCAGTAAAAAGTCATAATCTCCAGATATATTATAACATTCGGCAACTTCTTTTAGTGAGGTGATTTCTTTTACAAATTGATGTCCAATTTCTTTGGTATGCTCTTTCAAAGTGATATTACAAAAAACGGTAAGCGATTTACCTAGTTTATCCGCATCAACAATTGCAGCATATTTTTTGATAATACCTTCCTTCTCCATCCTTTTAATTCTTTCGTAAACCGGGGTAGGAGACAAATGCACCCGTTTAGCTATCTCCTTAGTAGTGATTTTTCCATCCTCTTGAAGTATCTCTAATAATTTTAAGTCGATACCATCCAAGTTAGAAACAGAAAAATTTTCTTTTTCAAAATCCATAATACAAGTTTATAGTTAATATAACCACATAATGGCTATTTAAAGATTTTTTATCTAAATTAATACATTTACTTGGATTATATGTTTTTAAAAATGAATTTTTGTAGAAATTTAAATACAAATATCATGAAGTCAATAGTCTTAGGATATCCTCGTATAGGAGAAAAAAGAGCCCTCAAAAGTGTCACCGAAAATTTTTGGAAAAAGAAAATTACAGAAAATCATTTCTCTGACGTTTCAAAAGATCTTAGAAAAAAACACTGGAAAATACAGAAAGCTATAGGCATTGATCTCATTTCATCAAATGATTTTTCCCTATATGACCAAATATTGGATATGTGTATTACTCTAGGGTGTATCCCTGAAAGGTTTCAAGGTTTAAAAGGGCTTGAACAATACTTTGCAATGGCACGAGGTTTGCAAAATGAAGAGGTAGATGTAACTGCAATGGAAATGACCAAATGGTTTGATACCAACTATCATTACATCGTTCCTGAGTTTATAAAAGAGCAACGGTTCGCATTGAATCCGGAAAAAATCACAACAGAATTCAAAGAAGCCCTAAAACTAGGTATTAAAACCAAGCCAGTAATTATTGGTCCAGTAACATTTTTGTTACTGGGAAAGGAAAAACAAGAGGGGTTTAATCGTTTGGAGTTGCTTGATAAAATTCTTCCTGTATATGAAGATTTAATTATAGAAATAAATACGCTTGGGGCAGAATATCTACAAATTGACGAACCCATATTAGCAGGAGACCTTACAGCTGCGGAACAAGCAGCGGTATCAAAATCGTACCATCGGCTCAGAAAGCATACTTCCGGACTAAAAATCATTGTGGCAAATTACTTTGATTGTTATGGGTCCAATTTAGACTTGGCGCTAAAACTTCCCGTAGAGGTCTTGCATTTAGATTTGGTACGCTGCCCTTGCCAGCTAGAAGATGTTTTGAACCATGAATCATTTAACAACGAACTAATACTGTCTTTAGGTGTTGTAAATGGAAGAAACATTTGGAAAAACGATTTCGAAGACTCGTTGAAATCTATTCAAAAAGTAATCAATAAAATTGGAAAAAACAGAGTCTGGGTCGGCTCTTCCTGCTCTCTTTTGCATTGCCCCAATGACCTAGACTTAGAGACGAACAATAGTGCTATTGCTCCTGAAATCAAACAATGGCTTGCTTTCTCAAAACAAAAACTTTATGAGATCGCAACACTAAAAACATTGGTATTACAACCCAAAGATCCAAAAGCTCAACAGCGTTTCGAGGCAAATAAAAAAGCAAATCAAAATCGGCGAGAATCGGCTATAATTCATAATCCTGCGGTTAAAAAGCGGGTTGAGAATTTAACAGATGCCGACAGTCGAAGAGCATCAGGATTTAACATTCGTCAACCTAAGCAACGCGAAAAACTAGCCCTTTCTTTATTTCCTACCACGACTATTGGGTCTTTTCCACAAACAAAAGAAGTAAGAGCAACTAGATCTAGGTTTAAAAAAGGAGTAATTTCCCAATCGGAATATGATCGGTTTATCGCAAAGGAAACGATAGCTACTATTCGTTTTCAAGAAGACATTGGATTGGATGTTTTGGTGCATGGAGAGTTTGAGCGAAATGATATGGTCGAATATTTTGGTGAACAACTTGCTGGGTTTGCTTTCACCCAATTTGGATGGGTACAGAGTTATGGAACCAGGTGTGTTAAACCTCCGCTTATTTTTGGAGACGTTTCAAGGCCTAAAGCCATGACGGTCAAATGGTCTTCCTTTGCACAATCTAAAACCAAAAAACCAGTAAAAGGAATGCTTACAGGACCCGTAACGATCCTACAATGGTCTTTTGTAAGAAACGATCAGCCAAGATCTACGACCTGTAACCAAATTGCATTGGCCATTCGCGACGAGGTCAATGATCTTGAAAAAGCGGGACTTAGCGTTATCCAAATAGACGAACCTGCTATACGAGAAGGACTACCACTAAGACAAAAAGACAAAAAAGCCTACTTAAATTGGGCGATAAAAGCCTTTCGAATTTCAGCTAGCGGTGTAAGGGACGAAACCCAAATACACACGCACATGTGCTACTCAGAATTTAATGATATCATAAAAAGCATAGCAGACATGGATGCAGATGTAATTACTATTGAGACTTCCCGGTCAGAGATGGAACTTCTCAAAGCCTTCGTTGATTTCAAATACCCTAATGAAATTGGCCCTGGGGTATATGATATACATTCAGAACGAGTGCCTACACAACAAGAAATAGAAAAGTTACTTGATAAAGCTTCTGATCTTCTTCCTGTCAGAAATATTTGGGTCAATCCCGATTGCGGGTTAAAAACAAGAGATTGGCCAGAGACGAAATCGGCATTGGAAAACCTTGTTCAGACCGCAAAGAAAATGAGAGAAAAGCAATCTATAGTACTATAAAAACTCCCCAAGTACAACTGCAATAACGGTTCGGGTATTTACCCGGACCGTTTTTACCGCCTAACGAGATTTCTTTAACCTAAGACCAGGGGCATATTAGTTATCTCTTTTTTAGCTAAACCTTTATAGATACCGCTTTACTGGTAGAAACTAATTCGGCCTATATATCAACTAAAAATATCATCCGAAGTAGCGTTTGCAGTTATAATTCTCTAATATTCCAAAATAGAAAAAAGCACAAACCAAGGATTTGCGCTTTCTATACTGGTAAAGATATAAACCCTGTAAAGATTACTTTTTACGCACTCACTTCCGGTTTGTGCAAACTCACTATAATACGTACGGCTGCACCATTTATCAAATAATAAAACTTATCTATCCCTTCGAACGAAAGGTGCAAATATACATACCAAAGCGACCAAAAAATCTATTATGAGGTGAACCTTACAGTTGGGATACTGGAAATACACCTAATTGACGATCTGTCAATACCTTTTAGACAAAGGTAGCGACTCTTGTTACCATAGAAAGGTCAATTTGCCGTACTCTATAATCGAGGTGAATTTTTTATAAAATTCTTGGGGAATTGTAATGTTCGCCTCGTCAAAAATTCCATCCATTCCCGGCTTGGGAGGTGTAGGTCGCATCTAATTGCTAGTAATCATTACCAAACCACCTTGAAATCGTTGTTTTACCATTTTTTCCTGAAAACGAAAAAATAGGATTGGCATCGGTACCTCGTATAAACACAACCAAATTTGTTGGTTTCTCAGTGTAATTTTTCAGGTAATAAAATATGGTATCGCTTTTTATCGATTAGTCGTTCTTGAATAAAATAAATTTTTTCAGGGCGTCATCGATCGTCGGGACTGTTGCTTTTTGCGCAATTGTTACTTAAGAAACAACAATAAAAAGGAGTGTGAAAAATATTTTCATCGATCAAGATTTTCAATAAGACGTTTTCAACGACTAAATGTAACCGACACGCAAAGCTGATTGCCAGCTATTGGCTAGAGATTTTTAGAGGTTAGAGAAAAAATAAATTCCAACTCAAATATCAAAATCAACTACAAAAACTGTTCACTGTTCACCCCATCACCAAATTAAAGCGAAAGTGTCAACTTCAATCGCAACAACAAATTCAAAACACTGTTCCCTGTTTATTGCTAATTGCCAATTAGCTTCCTGTTCACGTAGCCCCTACCGAAACGTCCAGGCGATAAAGCGGCTTTTTTTGTTCCCCTGCCCCATTTCAATAACCTTTACTTCTGTAGGCCCTGTTTTATTGATAGCTCGCCTAATGGTTTTAAGATGTTCCTTTCGAGACACTAAGGCCGTAAACCAATGCACTTGATCTTTAAACTTAGTGCTCTCCTGCGCCATTTTCTTCACAAACCCCTCTTCCCCTCCCTTGCACCATAACTCGTTCGCGTTTCCTCCAAAATTCTGTGATGTAGTTTCTTGCAGCCGAAGGTTTTTAACTTTGCGGTGATTGTTGCGTTGCGCATCTTTTGCATTCTTAAAAAAAGGGGGATTGCAAACCACTACGTCAAACATATCGGTTGGTTGTATGATATGTTCTAAAATAGCATTCCTGAACTTTTGATGTCGAATCGTTATTTGCTGCAGTTTTTGGTTCTGATCTAGAAGGCTTTGCGCGTGCGTTAAAGACTCTAGGTCGGTTTCGCTAGCCGCGCAAGACCAATTAAAGTGGCGAGTACCTAATATAGGGTAAATCAGATTGGCTCCCGTACCAATATCCAATAAGTCAATGGCTGTTTTGGGAAGCAAGTCGGCCACATGCAAAAGGTAATCCAAACGGCCCGGAATGGGCGGACAAAGATTATTTTCCGGAATATCCCAAAGAACTCCATAATAGGCTTTTAATAGAGCCGCATTTAATGCCTTCACGGCTTGTTGATTCCCGAATTTGATGGTCTTGTTACCATACTCATTGATAAAAACAAAGGGTTTCAGGGTATCGCTATGCCGAATAAGCGTATCAAAATCATAATCTGCAATAAAAGGGTTTTTCGGATGCACGTGAGGATGATGTCAACTTAGTAAGTTCTAAAAATACAAAAACCACGGTTTGCGGCCGTGGTTCTTTTTGATTTGAACATCTATGGTAATTTACAAGAAACAACTAGGATCTATAAAAACTTATACTTACGATCCTATCTATACCAGCAGTTTACTTCAAATATTACTCATGTTCTTTTATTAGTTCCACAATTGATTGTCGATTGTAAATCATTCACCAAAAAATACGTACAGAATGCAACATATTATATAAAATATGCCTAATAAAAAGAAAATAGCTGCACTGTCCATCGAACTTTGCTTTTTCTTGGGCGTGCTATAGTGCTCGTTACTTTTATCCTTATCTAACATCTTATAAAAATTAAATTTTAAGACCCCTATTTATACTATTCCCGTTAGCCCATGAATTATTAGTTCATGGGCCAATTGCTAAAAGGAAACAACGGGACATGCTTAAATTTTCCTGTTTCCTCGAGGGTCACGTATCTTTGTTTTCCTATGAAAAGGAATTCGTAGATTGCATTAAACCCTGATCAACTGTTCTCAAAATTACTATTAACCAAATTGATTATTCAATTTACAGGGGGCTCAAAAGGTATGCATCGGATTTTTTTTGAAGACCAGATTTTCCTTACATAAAAAGAGCCCATATTTGAAATAAAAAGGCTTGGAAAGCAATTGTTATAAGGGAATTCGGGAAAATAAGTTATATGTTCTTTTTTCAGATTTAAGCACAGATGCATACCAAAAGAATACCCTAAAGTGCCAAAGTGAAGATTCCATTACCCACACTTAAACTAAGAGTTGATTAAAAAAATGATGCAAGGTGATGACGGCAATTCGATATTTTTAAGTGCGGGTGCTACCCACGCATTGTGACCACAATTTATAAGTCTACTTTCTTTCATTAACTCATTTTCTGATTTTGACCAAGCCCTAATTCTTTGCCAAATGTCGAAATCGATAGTCTGAATAATATCGCCGATCCGTTTTTTCCAGACGATGGAAACTTCAGAACAGCCCATTATCAAAACCTTTTTAAGAATTCAGTAGCCAATAAACACACTAATGGAATTATGCGGGCTAGCTTTAATTTGGGACAATATTATAATATTAAAAGTAAACAGCTCGACAGCGCAGTGTACTATTATGATAGAAATATCCTCTTGATTGAGAAACTCGGAATTTCAAAATGGAAGAATATTATCTCAATCATATGGCCAAAAGGCCATTTATCTCGCCACTTCCTATCCCTTGAATCTTTCGAAAAAACCTACAAACTATCCTTAGGAGGTGAAGACGCCTATGAAATAATACGCCAAAGATTAACCTTGCGGAGCTCAACAGGGTATTGCAGAACTACAACAAGGCGATTGATATGGCTTCTGAAATGCTGAAGGATTCTTCCGGTTTGGATGAAACTGCAAAAGCAATACTAAATGGCGTCATAGGCGCCAGTCCTGTACAAAACAAAAAACCGGCACAGATACTAACGTTTTTTGAAATCTCAGATTCGATTTGTCAAAATAATAATTTGGATGATTACATTATAATTGATGCAAGGGCTTGGAGGGCAAATGACCATCTGGGTTTGGAAAATCTAAAAAAGACCAATGAAAAGACAATACTTGAAGCGCAGATAAAACTTCGGGAAGATGAACTGAGCACCACCATGGTTCATTTTACCAAAAACACAAAAACCATAAAAAAGACCATAAAGAATCTGAATACCAGCCTGGCAAAAAAAGGCTATGGGGCATTGGAAAAGGTGAAAGATTCGTTAAAGGACTATCAAAAATCTTCTTTGACCGTGTCTCCTTGCTGACCGATCGTGTCGAGTCACAATACCCGGGAATAGCTATACAACTAAGGGCGCTTTACCCCAATTTCTTCCCTAATGATATAAAGCATTGTCTTATAATCAAACCTGGACTGAGCCTAAAAGAAACCACACAACTGTTCAACATTACCATTGTGGCGGTAAAATCGGTCAAGGGCCGTATGCACAAAAAGGTCGGGTTGGATCCAGAACTTTCTTTGAAGCAACATTGCAAAATCGGCCTAGAAAAGGAAGGGCTACGTTTAGTTTAATTCCCTATAGAACGGCGACAGCGTTACGAGCGTATCAAAATGCCCGCGCACCTGATTATTCTAAAAAATAGCTAGATCTTTAAAAGCCGCTAAATCTCAGCTACCTATTCCTAGGTTCCGGCCCGGTGGACTAGCCAAAGAATACGTACATTATACAACACACTATGTATAGTATTCCCAATAGAAAGAAAATGGCGGCACTATCGGCCGGATTTTGGTATTTCTTGGCCTGCCCATAGTTTTCGTTGCTTTGATTTTTATCTAACATCTTATAAAAATTAAATTTTTAGTGATTCTATTACCATTGGTCTACGCAATTAGAATTCGTTGGCCAATTATTATAAGGAAACGAATAGGGCATAAATAAATCCTCCGCGTTTTCCTTAAAGTTCCCAATCTTATTTTCAGTTGTTATTAGAAGAACCGACCTACAAGACCGAACCCTACCCTAACTAACTCTTTTCAAAATTACGGTTCATTATATAGAGTTCTTAATTTTTCAGGGGTTCAAAAGGTATGCAACTTATTTTTTTTTGAAGACCAGATTCGTCTTACATAAAAAGGACCTATATTTGAAGTGAAAAGACTTGGAAAGCAATTGTTATAAGGGAATTCGGAAAAGTAAGCCAAATTCTCCACTTTCAGATTTAAGCACGTATGCATACCAAAAGAATACCTAAAAGTGCTAAAGTGAAGACTTCATTATTCACACTCAAACCAATATGTTGATTAAAAAAATGCAAAAAGACGATGTCGAAAATTCGATAGTTTTAAGGGCGTATGAAACCCGTACGTTCCGCTTACAGCTTACATATCTACTCTCATTTATTAGTGCATTTTCTGTTTTTGGCCAAGTCTCGAATACTCTTTCAAATGCAGAAATCGACAGTCTAATACTTCTAAGTGACCCGGTTTTCCCAGAGAATAGGCATTTTGGAGTAGCATACTATCAAAACCTTCTTAAGAACTCCGTAGCAAATAAACACACTAGCGGAATTATAAATTCCTACTTCAGTTTAGGGGAATATTATCATTTTACCGACAAACAGATAGACAGCTCTGTGTATTACTTTGACCAAACAATTCTCTTGATCGAGAAGACGGGCATTTACAAGCGAATTTTAGCTGCGGCATATAATCAAAAATGCGGTAGCCTCGCAGATTCAGGCATGAAGTACCTTGCTCTTGAATCTTTGCAAAAAGCTTATGAAATAGACTTGCAACAAGATAATAAAGATGGAATGATCATTCGGCAGCTCAACCTTGCAGAGTTGAATAGGGATTTGCAGAATAACGAAAGGGCTATTGAGATTGCTACAAAAGTACTCAAGGATTCTACTTTGGAGAACTATAGAAAAGGTACACTAAATGCTATAATCGGTTCTTCCTTGATACAACTAAAAAAACCAAAAGAAGGGCTTTTATTTCTAGAAATTGCCGATTCGATTTACCAAAAAAATCGTTGGGAAGATATTGAAATAATTAATGTGCGTACTTATGTTGCCCAAGCTTACCTGGATCTCGGAGATTTGAAAAAATCTATTCAATTATGCGAAAGTATACGTGCTGAGTTTCCAGATTCCATGAAAAGTATGAACGTAACGAACTTGGTGTTGGGTAAAGCTTTACTGCAAAGTGGTCGGGCAAGACGTGCAATACAAGTATTGGAAAAGGCACTCATAGTTAACAGAAACGAAGAGAAAAAGATACCTATTTTGGAAACACTGGGCTTTGCCTATCTCTCTCAAAACAACGTTGAAAAGTCCGAACCGCTATTTACCGAGGCGACCGTACTTAGGGACAGCATACAGGATTCAAGGGCAAAACGATTTTCTAGCTACTCCTCCATTTCCTATAATTTGCTGGAAACGCAGTATAAAAATGACAACTTGGTACATAAAAATGAAACACTCGAGGCTAAGGCAGTCGAAAGGGAATACTTGCTCAGTGTTTTAGTGTTGTCCATTACGGTCATGTTACTGTCGATCCTCGGGTATATCCTTTGGAAAAAATACCATACCGGAAAAAATACCATTATAAGTTTAAAGGCCAATGAAAAAGCGATACTTGAAGCGCAGATAAAACTTCGGGAAGATGAGTTGAGCGCTACCATGGTTCATTTCTCCAAAAACATGAAAACCATAGAAAATATCTTAAAGGACATGGATGCCAGCTTGGCAAAAAAAGATTTCGGCGCTTTGGAAATGATCAAGAAAGAATTACATGATTATCAAAAATCCTCTTCGGCGATTTCTTTATTGACCGATCGGATCGAGTCGCAATACCCGGGAATATCTATGCAACTCCGGACGCTTTATCCCAATTTCTCCCCTAATGATATAAAGCATTGTCTTATGATCAAACTTGGTCTGAGCTTAAAAGAAACCGCGCAGCTGTTCAACATTACCATTGCAGCGGTAAAATCGGCCAGGGGCCGTATGCGTAAAAAGATGGGGTTGGATCCGGACATTTCTTTGAAGCAACATTTAAGTAACATTGCAAAATCGGCCTAGAAAATACATGAGTACCTATGACCGAACCCTAGAGGAGATCCGTGTTTCAACCAAAAAATACGTACAGTATACAACACACTATGTATAGTATGCCCAATAGAAAGAAAATGGTAGCGCTATCGGCCGGACTTTGGTATTTCTTGGCCTGCCCGTAGTTTTTGTTGCTTTGATCTTTATCTAACATCTTATGAAAATTAAATTTTTAGTAATTCTATTACCCTTGGTCTACGCAATTACAATTCGTTGGCCAATTATTATAAGGAAATGAATAGGGCATAAATAAATCCTCTATGTTTTCCTTAAAGTTCCCAATCATTATTTTCAGTTGTATAGGAGAACCGAAACACAGACCGAATCTTACCCTAACAAACTCTTTTCGAAATTACGGTTCATTATATAGAATTCTTAATTCTTAGGGGACTCAAAAGGTATGCAGATAATTATTTTTTGAAGACCGGATTCACCCTAAGCAAAAAGGAAGTATCTTTAAATAAAAAAGACTTGGAAAGCAAGTTCTATAGGGCAGTTCGCAAAAATAAGCTAAATACCATGCTCTTAGCTTTAAACCGATATGCATACCAAAAGAACTCCTTAAAGTGCTGATGTGAAGACTTCACTACCCATACTTAAATTAATAGTTCATTTGTAAAGCAATGTTAAAAGGCAGCGGTTTTTCAATATTTTTAAGTGCAGATACAACCCGGGTATTGTGCACCTGGCTAATTTGTATACTTTCTTTTATTAACTCATTTTCAATTTTAGGCCAATCTCCTAGGATTATGGAGAATGCCGTTATAGATAGTTTAAATATCGCAATAACCCCTTTTAATCCCGACAACGAACACTTGGGGGTGACCAACTATCAAAACCTTCTTAAAAATTCAGAGGCGAATAAGCATACAAAGGGAATTATAGATTCCTATTACAATTTGGGCCATTATTACTTTTATAATGACCGACAGGTCGACAGCATGCTATATTTCTATGATCAAGCCATAATCTTAATCGAGCGGACAGGTGTCGAAAAATTAAAATTACCCGAAATTTATACTTTCAAGGCAACCAACCTTATGTCATCGAGCATGGAATTCTTGTCCCTTGAATCTTTTGAAAAAGCCTATGAGCTATCCTTAGAGGGTGGAAATTCCTACGATATTTTACGTGCTCAGGTGAACCTTTCAGGCCTTAATTTGAAATTAAAGAATTACGAAAAGGCGATTAAGATAACTTCGGAATTACTCGAAAACCCAGCTGTTTTAGCCGATAACTTGGCTGGTGCAATTAATAAAAACTACAATGTAATTGATTATGTAACGGCCACACTATATGATATATTGGGTGCTAGCCTTGTAGAAACTAATAAGCTCGAAGAAGGGCTTGCTTTATTAAAAATTTCAGATTCGATTTCACGTAAAAACCAATGGGATCAACAAACAGCTGAAACACAGACATGGATAGCAAGGACCTATTTGGATTTGGGGGATTTAAAAAAAGCTATTCTTCTATGTGAAAGCATAAATACAGAGTTTGCCGATTTCCCAGGCAAAACAAAGCTAACGAATTTGATACTTGGAAGGGCGCTAGTACAAGATGGCCAGATACCAAAGGGGGTTCGGATGCTAGAAGAAGGGCTCGAATTAAATGGAACCAAGGAGGAAATGATAGCTATTTTGGAAACTTTAGGCTTTGCCTATCTCTCCCAAAACAACGTTCAACAATCCGAACCCCTATTTTCCAAAGCGATTGAGTTACGGGACAGTATGCAGGACTCAAGGGCAAAACGATTTTCGCGCTACTCCTCCATTTCCTATAATTTATTGGAAACGCAGTTTAAAAATGACAACCTCGCACATAAAAATGAGGTTTTGGAGGTCAAGGCCATTGAAAGGGAGTACCTTCTGGGTGTTTTGGTATTGTCCATTACCGTAATACTGCTATCGATCCTCGGGTATGTTCTTTGGAAAAAATACCATACCGGAAAGAAGACCATTCAAAGTTTAAAGGCAAATGAAAAAGCAATTCTTGAAGCGCAGATAAAACTTCGGGAAGATGAGCTGAGCGCTACCATGGTTCATTTTACCAAAAACATGAAAACTATTAAAACGATCGTAAAGGATCTGGATAGCAGCTTGGCAAAAAAAGACTACGGTGCATTACAAATGGTAAAAAACTCCTTACAGGAATATCAAAAATCTTCTTCGACCGCCTCCTTGTTGACCGATCGGATCGAGTCGCAATACCCGGGAATATCTATGCAACTTCGTGAGCTATATCCCAATTTCTCCCCAAATGATATTAAGCATTGTCTTATGATCAAACTTGGGCTGAGCTTAAAGGAAACTGCCCAACTATTCAATATTACCATCGCGGCCGTAAAATCGGCCAGGGGCCGAATGAAAAAAAAGATGGGGCTTGACCAGGATGTTTCCTTGAAGCAACATTTGAGTTTCATTGCAAAATAGGCCTAGAAAAGGCAGGAGTACCGCTATTTCAATTCCCTATATACCGGTAACGGTGCCATGAGTGTATCAAAATGCCAATGCACTTGATTATCTAAAAAAATAGCAAAACCTTAAAGGCCGCCAAATCTCAGCTTCCCTTTCCTAGCCAAAAAACACGTACACAATACAGCACACTACATATAGTATGCCCAATAAAAAGAAAATGGCAGCACTGTCGGCCGAGCTTTGATATTTATTAGCCCGCCCATAGTTTTTGTTGCTTTGATCTTTATCTAACATCCTGTAAAAAATTAAACTTATATTAATCATTGTCGATTCTACTTCCATTGGCCTGCGCAGTTTCAATTCGTTGGCCAATTGTTATAAGGAAATGAATAGGACATAAATAAATCTCCCCGTTTTCCTTAAAGTTCTCAATCTTTATTTTCAGTGGTTATAGGAGAGCCGATCTACAGATCTAAGCTTACCCTACCATACTCTTTACAAAATTACGGTTCATTGAACAGAATATTCAACTTACGAGGAGTTCAAAAGGTATGCAGGTAATTTTTATTTTGAAGACCTGTTCGGCCATGTAAAAAAGAAGCTATACCTAAGCAAAAGAACCCAAAAACCATTCGCAGCAGGGTTTCCGGTCAAAGTACCGGAAGGGTCAAATTTAAGCCTAAAGGGCCTATGCATACTAAAAGCATCCCCGAAATTGACAAGATCAAAGCCTCATTGCATTAACTTAGCGTTGATCGTTAATCCAAAAAATCAATGCTAAAAAAATTCATTAATTCAATATTTCCGATTGCAGGGGTAACTAGCACGCTTTGTTTTCAATCGGCTTGTCTACTTTCTTTTATTAGCTCATTTTCAATTTTCGGTCAAGCCCCGAATACCTTGTCGAATACTCAAATCGATAGTTTGAACAGTTTATCCAAACCTTTTTATGTTAAAAACGACAAGTTGGATATGGCTCACTACAAGAATCTTCTAAACCAGTCTATAGCAAATAACCATACAAAAGGAATTATTGATTCTTACTATAATTTAGGCAATTATTACTATTACAACGATAAGCAGTTAGACAGCATGCTTTACTTCTTTGACCAAACGATCATCTTAATCGAGAAGACTGATATCGAAAAAAAATTATTGCCAGATATTTACAGGTACAAAGGCGCTTACCTTGCAGTGAATGGCATGGAATTCTTATCACTTGAATATTTAGAGAAAGCCTATGAAGTATCGTTAGAGCATGGTGATACAGAGGCAATTTTGGCGGCCAAAATTAACCTTGCAGGGCTTAACTTGAAATTAAAGAATTATGAAAAGGCGATTAGTTTAGCCTCAGAGCTACTCGAAAATCCTGCTACCTTAAATTATAAATTAGGGAATAGCTTAAAAGATAAGGGATACAATCTAGTTGATTATACTAATGTTACACTAAATGATATCTTGGGCGCTAGCCTTGTAGAAACTAATAAGCTCAAAGAAGGGCTTGCCCTTCTAAAAATTTCCGATTCGATTTCACGGAAAAACCAATGGGATCAACAAACAGCTGAAACACAGACATGGATAGCACGGACCTATTTGGATTTGGGAGATATAAAAAAGGCTATTCTTCTATGTGAAAGCATAAATACAGAGTTTGCCGATTTCCCAGGCAATACAAAACTAACGAATTTGATACTTGGAAAGGCGCTAATGCAAGATGGCCAGATATTAAAAGCGATCGGGGCTCTGGAAGAAGGCCTTACCTTAGAGGGCACCAAGGAGGAACAAATAACTATTTTGGAAACACTTGGCTTTGCATATTTATCCCAAAAAAACCTCGAGAAGTCCAAGCCGCAGTTTATTAAGGCAATTGATATAAGGGATAGTATACAGCATTCAAGGGCAAAAAGTTTTTCTCGCTACTCCTCCATTTCCTATAATTTATTGGAAACACAGTATAAAAACGATAACCTCGCACATAAAAATGAAGTTTTGGAGGCCAAAGCCATTGAGAGGGAGTACCTTCTGGGTGTTTTGGTGTTGTCTATTTCCGTAATATTACTATCGATCCTCGGATATGTTCTTTTGAAAAAGTACTATATAGGAAAAAGGACCATTAAGAGCCTAAAAGCAAATGAAAAGGCAATTCTAGAAGCGCAGATAAAACTTCGGGAAGATGAATTGAGTGCCACCATGGTTCATTTCACCAAAAACATGAAAACTATTAAAACGATCGTAAAGGACTTGGATGCGAGCCTAGTAAAAAAAGACTACGGCGCCTTAGAAGTGGTAAAAAACTCCCTACAGGAATATCAAAAATCTTCTTCGACCGCCTCCTTGCTGACCGATCGGATCGAGTCGCAATACCCGGGAATATCTATGCAACTTCGCGAGCTATATCCCAATTTCTCTCCCAATGATATTAAGCATTGTCTTATGATCAAACTTGGGCTGAGTTTAAAGGAAACCGCACAACTGTTCAATATTACGATCGCGGCCGTAAAATCGGCCAGAGGTCGTATGCGCAAAAAAATGGGTGTGGACAAGGAGGTTTCGCTAAAAAAGCACTTGAGTTTGGTTGCCAAATCGGCCTAGTTAAGAGTAAATGAACAGTGTATTGTTCAGGCTTTAAAAGGTTCTTCTCAATGTGTTGAAAAACGCTGTCTTTAAGTAATCACATCGCTAAAATTACAGTGAACATATAGAGTCAAAAAACAACACCTCGAATTTACATTTATAGCAGCGCAATTCTAAAAGTAAAACGCATGTAAAATCCTCACAAAAACCCGTTGGGGTAAATTATTTGGTGGCGACTCGAATGCATACCAAAAGCATCCCTGAAATTTACCTGTAAAGGGTTTCATTATTCTATCTTTATAACGGTGAATTACCTCAGAGTAAGCCCACGAGGTATCAAAAGAAAATTCAACATTGATTTCGATACAAAAATCAGAGCAACTTGTCTTACGCCAGTCAGGTTTAAACCTCGATTATCGAGTCGATAAACAATAAATCTTCAAATAGATGCTAAAAAGAGATATTTCCAAAGCACGTTCAAATGCGAACACCTCTGGTGCAATTTGTTTTCAACTTCTTTTTCTTTATTCACTCTTCACTTCATTCTTGGTTTTTGGTCAAAGCCGGGCGAAAATGACCAATGATCAGATCGATAGTTTAATCATAGCGGAGAAGCCAACCTATCAAAACAATAAAGCCTACGGTTTGGAAAATTATAAAATTATTTTGAACAATGCCATCTCCAATGGGTATACCAAGGGAACCGTCTATTCTTATTTTCACTTAGCAGGTTATTACCAAAAAAATGATTTCCAACTTGACAGTGCATTGTATTATTACGATCAAGCAATCCTGTTAATCAATAAGACCGGTATTGCAAAAAAAAATATTTTAACGGGTTCACATTCCAATAAGGGCATTTTACTTGCCGAATCTGGCATGGATTTCCTTTCCCTAGCATCTTTTGAAAAAGCCTACAAAGCGGCATTGGAAGAAGGGGACTACTATAATATTTTACTTGTCAAGACCAACCTTGCCGAGCTCAATAGGGTTTTACAGAACAACGAAAAGGCAATTGGTATGGCCAACGAACTGCTCAGCGATCCCGAAACCGAGAAAGATGAATTGGGAAAAGCGATATTGAACGGTATCATTGGTGCCAGTCTAGTTCAGTCGCAAAAACCCAAACAAGGTCTCTCGTTTCTCAAAATTTCGGATTCTATTGAGCGTAATGCAGGTGTAAGTACGAATGTCCGAATTGATACCCATACTTGGATAGCACAAGCTTATCTAGATATGGAAAATCTGGACAGCGCCATTAGCACATGCGAAAATATACTTGCCGAATTTCCCGATTATCAGGGCAAGGTAAAGCAGACCTATCTAATCTTCGGTAAGGCCTTGTTGAAAAAAGGACAAACGGCCCTGGGGATACAAACCCTGGAAAAGGCACTCAAAAAGACGGGCTCCAAGAAAAACCACATTGCCATATTGGAAACCTTGGCCAATTCATACCTCTCACAGAACGAACTTCGAAAATCACAGCCCCTCTTCACCAAGGCGACCAAATTACGAGACAGTATTCAAACCTCCCGGGCTAAACAGTTTTCCAAATACTCTTCCATCTCCTACAATTTATTGGAAACACAGTTTAAAAATGACAACCTCGCACATAAAAATGAGGTTTTGGAGGCCAAGGCCATTAAAAGGGAGTACCTGTTGGGTGTTTTGATATTGTCCATTACAGTAATACTACTATCCATCCTTGGGTATGTTCTTTGGAAAAAATATTATCTAGGAAAAAAGACCATTCAAAGTTTAAAGGCAAATGAAAAGGCGATACTGGAAGCGCAGATAAAACTTCGGGAAGATGAACTGAGTGCGACCATGGTTCATTTTAGCAAAAACATGAAAACTATTAAAACGATTGTAAAAGATCTGGATGCCAGCTTGGCAAAAAAAGACTATGGTGCTTTACAAATAGTAAAAAACTCCCTACAGGAATATCAAAAATCTTCTTCGACCGCCTCTTTGCTGACCGATCGGATCGAGTCGCAGTACCCGGGAATATCTATGCAACTTCGCGAGCTATATCCCAATTTCTCCCCCAATGATATTAAGCATTGTCTTATGATCAAACTTGGGCTGAGCTTAAAGGAAACTGCCCAATTGTTCAATATTACCATCGCGGCCGTAAAATCGGCCAGGGGAAGGATGCGAAAAAAGATGGACTTGGATCCCGACATTTCCTTGAAGCAACATTTGAGCTTCATTGCAAAATCGGCCTAGAAAAGATATTACCAATAATGATCGGGTCTGCTCAATAGTACTATTTCAACACAAAAAAACATATCCAGTTCAGCATACTGCATATAGTATTCCCAGTAAAAAGAAAGTTGCTGCGTTGTCGGCCCGATTTTGATATCTCCAGGTCAGCCCATAGTTTTCGTTGCTTTGATCTTTATCTTACATCCTGTGAAAATTAAATTTTTAAAAATCTGTACTGATTCTACTTCCTTTGGCCTACCCAGTTACAATTCGTTGGCCAATTGTTATAAGGAAACGAACAGGGCTTAAATAAATTCCTCGGGGCTTCCTTAAAGTTTCCAATCTTTATTTTAAGTTACTATAGGAGAACTAATCTACAGGTCGAACTTTACCCTAGTAAACTCTTTTCAAAATTACCGCTTGCAAAATAGAATTTTAAACTTCCATAAAACTTGATAGTGCAATGTACTTCTATGATCAAACCATTCTCTTGGCGGAAAAGAGTGGTAAAGAAAAAAATATATTGGGCATGGTACATGGCAACAAAGCCATTATTCTCTCGGAATCTGGCATGGACTTCCTGTCGCTTTCATCATTCGAAAAAGCATATGAAGCATTCTTAGCAGTTGAAAATAAAAGTAACATTGCACTTTGCGGACTTAACCTTGCCGAGCTTAACAAGGAATTAAAGAATTATGATGAGGCAATTAATTTGGCTATGGAAATACTCAAAGATACAGTCACTTTGGCTGATGAAACTGGAAAAGCTAACGCAAACAGTATAATAGGAGCTAGCCTCATAAAAGCCGGAAATCCCGAAAAATCACTCCCATTCCTTGAAATTGCAGACTCGCTTGGTAGAAGTAAAAATACGGAAGATCATGTGACGATCAATGAGCGGACATGGATGGCACATGCCTATCTGGATCTTGGAAATCCTAAAAGAGCCATTCGAATCGGTGAAAATATAAAAAAGGAGTTTCCCAATTTCCAGGGCAGTGTAATGTTAGTAGACCTGATTCTTGGAAAGGCACTATTGCAGGAAGGACAAATAAAAAGAGCGATACGGGTATTGGAAGGGGGCCTCGCACGGACGGGAACCAAGGATGACCAAATAGCTATTATAGAAACCTTGGGACATACCCATCTGTCCCAGAACATGGCTCAAAAGTCCTAATCGCTTTTCAACGAGGCGATTAGACTAAGGGACAGTATACAGGATTCAAGGGCAAAACGATTTTCGCGCTACTCCTCCATTTCTTATAATTTATTGGAGACACAGTATAAAAATGACAATCTGGCTTATACAAATGAAACGCTCGAGGCGAAGGCCGCCGAAAGGGAATACCTTCTGGGGGTTTTGGTTTTGTCTATTACGGCCATATTATTGTCGATCCTTGGATATATCCTTTGGAAAAAATACCATACCGGAAAAAAGACCATTATAAGTTTAAGGACAAATGAAAAAGCAATTCTTGAAGCGCAGATAAAACTTCGGGAAGATGAACTCAGCGCCACTATGGTACATTTTACCAAAAATATGAAAACTATAAAAACTATTTCAAAGGACCTGGATACCAGCTTGGCAAAAAAAGATTACGCCGCATTGGAAATGATAAAAAAAGCGCTACAAGACTACCAAAAGTCTTCTTCGACCACCTTCTTTGTTGACCGACCGTATCGAGTCTCAATACCCCGGAATATCAATGCAGCTTCGGGAGGCATACCCAAATTTTTCCCAAAATGATATTAAGCATTGCCTTATGATCAAACTTGGGTTGAGTTTAAAGGAAACCGCTCAACTTTTCAATATTACCATAGCGGCCGTAAAATCGGCTAGGGGCCGAACGCGAAAAAAGATGGGGTTGGGTCCGGATGTTTCTTTGAAGCAACATCTGAGTTTCATTGCTAATTCTGCCTAGAAAAGGCCAATTTCGCAACGAAACAACTACTACGCCTTCTTTCAAGTGTCGCACCTGTATCAAAGTGCAGTTGTAGTACTTTATTATTTTAAGAAACGGCCCAAACTTTCAATACCAACTTATTTGCTAAATTATAACGGGCCATGCGGAAAGATAATCGAGTTAGCGAGGGTAATAAAGCCATTTCTTTTACCTTAAATCTCATCCTATTTTCTTCTGTTCGTTGTTCAATTGTCATTTTTAAAGAATTAATCAAAGAACACATATACAATACAGTATACTACATATAGTATCCATAATAAAAAGAAAACATACGTATAGTCAGCCGACCTTTGATATTTCTTTGTCTGTCTATAGTTTTCGTTGCTCCGATCTTTATCTAACATCCTATGAAAATTACGTTTTAAAAAAACCTGTTGATACTGCTTCAATTGGCCAATAGTCAAAATAAATATTGAATACGAAGGTTTTGCTGTTCTCCCCAACTGGCACATGCGCCATGGCAGTCATTGTGGGTAATCCTTAAGAATAGTGGCACTAATTCAATAGTTGGCTATAAACTAATTTACACGAACCCCGCCTACCCAAAAAACACATACACAATACAGCATACTACATATAGTATGCCCAATAAAAAGAAAATTGCCGCACTGTCGGCGGAGCTTTGATATTTCTCGGCCTGCCCATAATTTTCGTCACTTTGATCTTTATCTAACATCCTATGAAAATTTAATTTTTAAAAATCTGTACTGATTCTACTTACTTTAGCCTACCCAGTTATAATTCGTTGGCCAATTGTTATAAGGAAACGAATAGGGCTTAAACGCATCTGCCATATATTCCTTAAAGTTCCTAATCTTTAGTATCGATTGCTATAGAAGAGCCGATCTATAGATCGAACCTTATCCTAACAAACCTTTTTCAAATTTACGGCTCGCTAAATAGAATTATCAACTTTCGAGGTGCTCAAAAGGTATGCAGCCAATTTTTTTTTTGAAGACCTATTAGGTCATTTCAAAAAAGAAACGGTTTTTAAGGAAATAGGATCTTAATCCAATTATATCGGGGGTTTCGGCAGAAAAAAAGGAAGGTAAAAATTAAGATTTAGACACATATGCATACTAAAAGCATCCCTAAAAATGATTTAATCAAGGCTTCATTTCCTTAACTTAGCATTGATAGTTAATCTTAAAATCAATGCTAAAAAAATACTTTTATCCAATATTTTCAAGCATGAAAGCAACTAACACAATTTGCTTTCAACTTGTATCTCTGCTATCACTTACTAGTTCATTTTTAGTTTTGGGACAAAGCCCCACCATGACTAATGATCAGATCGATAGTTTAATCAGAGTTACCAACCCATCCTACAATAATGACAATTCATATACTGCGGAGCATTATAAAAATATCCTGAATAATTCTATTGCAAACGATTATACCAAAGGAATCATAAATTCTTACTTTTGTTTGGGCCGCTATTACCATTTTAAAAATATACAGGTCGATAGCGCTTTGTATTTTTATGACCGAACGACCCTTTTTATAGAAAAAAATGGCGCAAAAGAAAAAGAAGTATTAGCAATAGCCCATGGGCATAAGGCCATTCTACTTTCTGAGTCAGGAATGGCATTTCTTTCCCTAGCATCTTTTGAAAAAGCGTATAAAACCTTTTTGGAGATTGGGAATAAAGCTCATATCGCCACTGCCATATTAAACCTTGCCGAGCTTAATCGTGTCTTAGGTAATAATAAAACGGCAATTAGCCTCGCTACCGAGATGCTAGAAGACACTTCCGATTTGGATGAATATGACAAATCTATACTAAATGGTATTATCGGCACCAGTTTAATACAAGACAAAAAACCGGAACAGGCACTTACCTTTCTTAAAATTTCCGACTCTATTTATCAGGAACACAATTTAAAATATGAATCGCTGTTCATTGAAACCCATACTTGGATAGCACAAGCTTATCTGGATATGGAAAATCTGGACAGTGCCATTCACACATGCGAAAATATGCTTGCCGAATTTCCCGATTATCAGGGTAATTTAAAGTTGGTCCATCTAATCCTCGGCAAGGCCCTGTTTAAAAACGGGCAAACAGCCCTGGCGATACAAACTTTGGAAAAGGCGCTCAAATCAAAGGGAACCCAAAAGGATCAAATAGCCATTTTAGAAACCCTGGCCAATTCATATCTATCCAGGAAGAGCATTCAAAAGGCCCAACCCTTGCTTTCAGAGTCGATAAGATTACGTGATAGCATTCAGGATGCCAGAGCGAAACACTTCTCTCGCTACTCTTCCATTTCCTATAATTTATTGGAAACACAATTTAAAAATGATAACCTCGCACATAAAAATGAGGTTTTGGAGGCCAAGGCCATTGAAAGGGAGTACCTGTTGGGTGTTTTGATATTGTCCATTACGGTAATACTACTATCGATCCTTGGGTATGTTCTTTGGAAAAAATACCATACCGGAAAGAAAACCATTCAAAGTTTAAAGGCAAATGAAAAGGCGATACTAGAAGCGCAGATAAAACTTAGGGAAGATGAACTGAGTGCCACCATGGTTCATTTTACCAAAAACATGAAAACTATTAAAACGATCGTAAAGGATTTGGATAGCAGCTTGGCAAAAAAAGACTACGGTGCATTGCAAATGGTAAAAACTTCCCTTCAGGAATATCAAAAATCTTCTTCGACCGCCTCTTTGCTGACCGATCGGATCGAGTCGCAGTATCCGGGAATATCTATGCAACTTCGCGAGCTATATCCCAATTTCTCCCCCAATGATATTAAGCATTCTCTTATGATCAAACTTGGGCTTAGCTTAAAGGAAACCGCCCAACTGTTCAACATTACCATCGCTGCCGTAAAATCGGCCAGGGGCAGGATGCGAAAAAAGATGGATCTGGATCCCGACATTTCCTTAAAGCAACATTTGAGCTTCATTGCAAAATCGGCCTAAAAAAGATCCGGTCTACTCAATAGTACTATTTTAACCAAAAAATACGTACACAATACAACATACTACATATAATATGCCCAATAAAAAGAAAATTGCCGCGCTGTCGGCGGAGCTTTGATATTTCTCGGTCTGCCCATAATTTTCGTTACTTTGATCTTTATCTAACATCCTATGAAAATTTAATTTTTAAAAATCTGTACTGATTCTACTTCCTTTGGCCTACCCAGTTACAATTCGTTGGCCAATTGTTATAAAGAAACGAATAGGGCCTAAATACAGCTCCCATATTTTCCTTAAAGTTCCTAATCCTTAGTATCGATTGCTATAGAAGAACCGATCCATAAATTGAACCTTACCCTATAACCTCTTTTCAAATTTACGGTTCGTAAAATAGAATTCTTAACTTCTAGGGGGCTCAAAAGGTATGCAGCCAATTTTTTTTTTGAAGACCTATTAGGTCATTTCAAAAAAGAAACTATTTTTAAGGAAAGTGCGTATAAAGCCAATGAAATAAGGGTTTTTAATGAAAAAAAAGAGTGTTCTATTTATGAAAAGGGCACATATGCATACTAAAAGAATCCCTAAAAATGATACAATAAAGACTTCATTTATTTAACTTAGCATTGATAGTTAATCCTAAAATCAATACCGAAAAAATATTTGTATCCATTATTTTTCAAGTCTGAAAGCTGCTAGTGGGATGTCTTTTCAACTGGCATACCTCATTTCTTTTTTTAATGCATTTTCAATTTTTGGCCAAACCCAAGCCACCATGGTTCATTTTACCAAAAACATGAAAACTATTAAAACGATCGTAAAGGATCTGGATAGCAGCTTGGCAAAAAAAGACTACGGTGCATTGCAAATGGTAAAAACTTCCCTTCAGGAATATCAAAAATCTTCTTCGACCGCCTCTTTGCTGACCGACCGGATCGAGTCGCAGTACCCGGGAATATCTATGCAACTTCGCGAGCTATATCCCAATTTCTCCCCCAATGATATTAAGCATTGTCTTATGATCAAACTTGGGCTGAGCTTAAAGGAAACCGCCCAACTGATCAACATTACCACTGCGGCCGTAAAATCGGCCAGGGGCAGGATGCGAAAAAAGATGGACTTGGATCCCGACATTTCCTTGAAGCAACATTTGAGTTTCATTGCAAAATCGACCTAGAAACAAACTCAAGTTCAAAAAAGTAATATTGCCAAAAATAAATTCAAACACAAATATCAAACTTTACTGTTCACTGTTAATTGCCCATTACCTACCGGTATCGCCAACTAGTTAAATCTGCGTCTTTGGGCGCGCTCTCGGCAATGCGTTTCATAATTTTCGGTACGTACATACTATTATACCGCAATCGGCTGATAGCGTTCGGCTGGTTGGGGTCGCCGTTCCAACAATGTTCGGCCTTGTCCCCATAAAGTACTTCCCCATCATAATAGGGATCGGAGGTTTTCTCCAAGAAATCTTCCATCAAATATACCGCATTGTTCAGGTAGTAATTATCCATATCGCCACAATAAATATGAATCTTCCCTTTCAGATTCTTCCCTAGCTTACTCCAATCGCGTTCGAGAATATAGCGTAGGTCGTAATTCTCTTTCCAATAATTGGCCACCTTAGAATCAATAGCACCAGTTTTCTTGTCCCAAATGCGCATCGGATAGCCATCATCGTCCTGAGGGGAGTAAGTAGCTTCCCAAATATCCCATTGCTGCCCCGAACGACTTTTATCGCCCAATACCAGTTCCAAATGATTTCCCTGTCGTAAAGTTGACTGTACCTGTCCTAGATTATCACGATGGCTCGGCACTTCTAGTTTCTTGTGTTGACTCTTATAGTAATAGGCATTTTCATCTTCGTAGATATTGGTCAAACAATAGGCTCGAAAATCGATTGGATCAGGACAGGCGGCAAAACAACCGTTGTATTCTTCGGGATACTTGACCTGCACGGCAAGCGCTTCCCACCCTCCGGTAGATCCGCCGTATAAAAAACGCGACCAGCCTTCGCCCATACCACGGAATTCCTTTTCAATATATGGAATAAGCTCGTAGGTAATTGCATCTCCATACGGTCCTTGATTTGCAGAATTTACCGCATAAGAGTCGTCGTAATATGGAGTTGGATGCTGAATTTCGATGATTAAAAACCGGGGGAAGTTGGGTTCGTTCCAACGTTTATAAAAATCATATGCTTCTTGCTGTTCGATTATATTATACCCTTCTAACTGAAAACGAGCGGAATATTCGGGTTTCAGGTTCGGATTCGGCGGGCTAGTACGAAAACCTCCAAAATCGGCGGGAAAATGTCCTTGAAAAACCATCAGGGGATATTTGGCCTCTGGGTGTTCCTTAAAGCCTTTCGGTAATAGTACATGGGCACCCAAATACATATCGCGACCCCAAAATTCAGAAAGTTTTTCAGATTTAATCTTGACGTGTTTAATCCAATCGGTATCGGCCGGTTCGGGAATTGGTGGTATCACCTGATCTAGTATCACCGTCGGGGTTTCTACACCATCTTCGGTTACGGTCATCTGAAATGGTTTGCTATATAAATTTCCAGGAGAACGGTTCCACTGCTGCCCTTCGCCATTGTCTATCGGAAGTTTTACCGTTTGGCCCGTAGCAAGCTGAAACGTTTCATAAACATGCAACAAAGCTTGCACCTGATATTTACCTGGTGGCACCTCTGATAAGCTTGGATAGGGATATCCAAATACTTCCGAATCAAAGATCTGTAATTCTCCAGCTTTCATCCCTTCCACATTCATCCCATAGATCAATTGGGTATCGGGACCATCATTAATTTGAAAACGCGGTTCTTTTTCGGTATTGCTCGATAACATTAGCAATAAGCGACCATCGAGGGAAGCGTTACTTACCGAATCTGAAAAAACGACCTTAATGGCGAAGTTGGCAGGTTGTTTGGTAGTAGGTTGACAACTTACAATTAGTATTAGTACCATTACCGACATTGAAAAGGGCGATTTCATAAGGTGGGTTTTATTGAGAGAAGGTACTAATTTTAAGAAAGCAATCAAATAGTTATTGGCTAGGAAAGTATTGTAAAAACACTTCGATTATTAGGGCATTATTACAAGAAAATGATGATTTTTTCGTTTGGGAACTACGCTTAGTTTACCGAACCTTTAAATCTTTTTGTATGAAAAAACTTTGTTATGTCGTATGCATCACATGCACTATCATCGCAATGTCGAGCTGCATCAACGACGAGGAGGCCAACGACTTAGAGATTATTGCCCCGAAAGATAGTACTGTCACCAGTGCATACCCAACGGTACTTCAATAAAAAAGCACATCCTTGCAGACGGGCCATATAGCGGGCAAAGCCAAAAATCACCCCAAAGAAAAGCAGCTCGGCTCATTGTTCTATCCTAACTTTCTTACTATCGAATGTTATTTCGTCAGCAGTAATTCGCCCTGCCTTGATAGACCGTTTTTGTTACACCTATGAAGTTTAATTTTTAGCTCTATGCCGCTCCCTTGCCAATAAGGTATTCTTCAAGAGCATGGCAATGGTCATAGGGCCCACACCGCCAGGAACCGGAGTGATAAAAGAAGCCTTCTTACTCACATTGGCAAAATCGACATCTCCAGTAATGTAGTACCCTTTGGGTCTGCTCTCATCTGGCACCCGCGTAATACCCACATCGATTACCACCGCATCGTCCTTCACCATTTCGGCTTTTAAGAAGTTGGGAACACCCAAGGCCGAAATGACAATATCGGCCTGTGAAATAATCTGAGTAATATTTTTGGTATGGCTGTGTGTGAGAGTGACGGTAGAGTTGCCCGGCCATCCTTTACGTCCCATTAAAATACTCATAGGGCGACCCACGATATGACTACGGCCAATGACTACTGTATGTTTTCCTTTGGTATCTACTTTGTAACGCTCCAACAACTCTAAAATCCCGAAGGGTGTGGCGGGTATAAAGGTGCTCATATCTAAGGCCATTTTTCCAAAATTGGTAGGGTGAAACCCGTCTACATCCTTATCGGGATGTATTGCCATAATAACCTTTTGGGTATCGATTTGCTCGGGTAAGGGGAGTTGTACTATAAACCCATCGATATCATCGTTCTCGTTCAGTTCTGTAATTTTTTTTAACAATTCCAACTCAGAAGTGGTACTGGCTAGTTGCACTAGAGTAGACTCAAAACCAACCCGCTCGCATGACCGTACCTTACTACCAACATAGGTAAGACTGGCGCCATCATTTCCTACGATGATCGCTGCAAGATGGGGTACTTTTTCGCCCCGTTCTTTCATCTTCGAAACCGTTCCCTTGATTTCTTCCTTTATTTGGTTCGATACTTTTTTTCCGTCTAGTATTTCCATTATTGGTTCTAAAATTTTGTTCTCTCAATATAATTTTCCACTTACAGCTAGCCTAGACCGAGGTGCTTTTATAGTTAAGTTCTTTATGGCATCTAGTAAACCTATTTCATCCCCTTCATGCCGCTCATCATTTGCATCATTTTTTTACCGCCACCACCTTGCATCATCTTCATCATTTTACCCATTTGGTCGAATTGTTTCAACAATTGGTTCACTTCCTGAATGGTTCGCCCGCTTCCTTTTGCAATTCGTTTTTTCCTACTTGCATTCAACTTTGCGGGAGTTGAACGCTCTTCGGGGGTCATTGAGTGAATAATCGCTTCAATATGCTTGAAGGCATCATCATCGATATCGAGTCCTTTTAGGGCTTTACCGGCCCCGGGAATCATTCCCATAAGGTCTTTGATATTCCCCATTTTTTTTATCTGCTGAATCTGACTTAGAAAATCGTCGAAGCCGAACTTATTTTTGGCAATTTTCTTTTGGATCTTCCGAGCCTCTTCCTCATCAAATTGTTCTTGTGCACGTTCAACCAAGGAGATAACGTCTCCCATACCCAGAATACGGTCTGCCATTCGAGAGGGATGGAATACATCGATCGCCTCCATTTTTTCACCTGTACCAATGAACTTGATAGGCTTATCTACTACCGATTTAATCGAAATAGCCGCTCCTCCCCGTGTGTCCCCATCCAATTTTGTAAGGATTACTCCATCAAAATTCAAAATATCGTTAAAAGCCTTTGCCGTGTTTACCGCATCCTGCCCTGTCATAGAATCGACCACAAAGAGGGTCTCCTCTGGTTGAATGGCCTTATGAATGTTCGATATTTCGTTCATCATCTTCTCATCCACGGCTAATCGGCCTGCGGTATCGATAATAACAACGTTATAACCATTCGCCTTTGCATGTGCGATTCCTGCTTCCGCAATGGCTACCGGGTCATTATTACCTTTGTCAGAATAGACCTCTACACTTATCTGCCCTCCTACCACATGTAACTGATCGATCGCTGCAGGACGATAAACATCACAGGCAACCAATAAAGGGTTTTTGCTTTTCTTCGTCTTTAAAAAGTTGGCAAGCTTTCCCGAAAAAGTGGTTTTACCCGAGCCTTGCAAACCCGACATTAGGATTACCGATGGTTCGCCAGAAAGGTTTATTCCTTCTGTTTCCCCACCCATGAGTTCGGTAAGTTCGTCTTTAACGATCTTCACCATCAATTGTCCTGGTTGCAGGGTAGTCAATACATTTTGCCCTAGTGCCTTTTCTTTGACCCTATTGGTAAATTCTTTTGCTATCTTGAAATTGACATCCGCATCCAAAAGCGCACGGCGCACTTCCTTGGTTGTTTCGGCAACGTTAATTTCAGTTATTTGGCCATGTCCTTTTAGTACATGAAGGGCCTTATCGAGCTTTTCGCTTAAATTATCGAACATCGTCTTACTAAATTTTGAAGAAAAGCAAATTTAAGAATAAGGATGCGAACGAAGGGCGAATGCGCTTAAAAATATTCAACTCTATAAAGCTTCTTATTTGACCTATTCAGGATTCTGGAATCTAGAATCAAAAAAAGCGACTATCAAATGATAGCCGCTTTCGAATGTGGGGCAAAAAGGTGTGGGGTATATTTTCGATTGCCCCGTTAGCTAATCGCAATTTCTTTCAAACACCAAAATTTCCTCACCACGTTTAATTTCAAAACGGTCTTCGGCGCATGACATGATCGCCCATTCACCAATATAATTTGCAACCTCGACTGTCAGGTCATTAAAGCTGAGAATCCCCTGATATATAGACCAGTCTCCTTCATCTACTGCGGTTTCATTGGGGTTACGAACATGAATGTTCATATTGGAAAAATCCCATTTCAAGTACTGCAAAAAGGTGCCTTCATTGTTGGCCACTATCCATACGCATTCAGAAAGTTTGCTAGTTATTTGTTCATCGGTACACTGCTTTCCCGCATCACAAGCACTTTCTAAAATGATTCTATCTCCATCTCCCTTGAACAGTTTTATTTTGTTCTCGTCTATTTCATAAACGTACCAAGTGAGATTAAAATCAATCAAGCTTTCGAATTGTAAGGTCAAGACCACACGCCAATCGGTCACCGTTGTTTCCCAAGTTCCCGAAACAGTTCCTCCTGCCGGACCTACAGCGGTAACTGTGCCATTTGTTGAAAACTCTAATTTAAATTCTTCATATTGTCCTATTTGTACCGAATAATCACGTCGTAAATCTTTCACCCACCAAGGACATTCGACCAACAGTTTATCAAGACGTTCTTTCGTAAAATCATCATCGTTGTAATCATCATCATCGTCTTCATCACAGGCATCTTTGAACCTATTGATCGTATCGGCCAAGGACTCATAGTCGTTAATCGAAATTTCCGTGCCGTCAAAGGCTTTGAGTTCTATGGGGAAATCGATTCCAACCAAATCTTGTTGTTCCAAACCTGCAAAGAACAGTCGCATTTCACGATCATTGTTCACGGTAACACTTCCTGTTTGTTGTGAGTTCACATTAAACGTGAACATGGTTACCGGGTATACAATATCAATGCATTCAATATCATCATCTCCACCACCCTCAGTGCATTTGGCGGCTAATTCTCGTAACTCTTCAATAGTGTTTAAGGTTGCTTCCTCAAAATCGGCCAATATAACGGTAATCGGAAATATGATATCTAAAAGATCCGAATCATCCTCAATAGCATCGAAAATTTTTTCTATTAGCTTTAAGTCTTGTTCAGAATTGATCGTAATTTCAACACCTCCGACCTTAACAGTATACGGAAAACGAATATTAAAACAGCTAGAACCATCAACGATGTTATCAAAGGAACCGTCGTTTGACACTGTTTTTTGAATCAACTGCGCCGTTGTTGAATTAGCAGCAAGACTTGTTTCTTCCTCCACGATTGGATTGTCGTCCGCGTCTGACTGACAAGCGGTAAAAGTGAAAGCTGTAACCAGTAGGCAGGTGTACAACAGGGAGTTAAAATACTTTTTCATAATGATTTGGATTTTTCGTTACTTCAATCTTAGAACAATCCATTTAAAAAACACCCTACCCACATTCGTATACTTTTTTAAAATATCTTTGGACAACTTTGTGTTAATAAACCGATCTTGCTCTTTGTAAACTGAACATTTGCGATGTTCGGCCAGAGTTGGTTTTTTAACACCAACAAATGCATATTTTTTTGATTCAACCTTTAAAACCTGCTAATTGGAAGACAATATCCAAGACAATGTTTGTGAAGAATCGGTGTTCGGCACCATTTTCAAAGCTACATCAAAAACGGTTTTTAACTATATTTATTATAAGTTCGGAAATGAAGAAAAAGCCCATGATGCTGTCCAAGAAGCCTTTGTAAAGCTTTGGGAAAATTGTAGCAAGGTAAGCCCTCAAAAGGCAAAGTCGTTCGTTTATACCGTTGCAAACAATACGTACCTTAATGTAATCAAGGCCGAAAAGGTTCGTTTGAAGTACGCCGACAAACGCTTAAAAACTACCAACGAGTCTCCCGAATATATTATGGAGGAGAATGAATTCAAAGAAAAACTCGATAGGGCACTCGCTGATTTACCAGAAAACCAACGAATTACCTTTCTATTGAATCGTATCGATGGAAAAAAGTATGCTGAAATTGCGGAAATGGAAGGTGTAGGTGTCAAAGCAATTGAAAAAAGGATGCATCTGGCACTCAAAACACTGCGGAAAAAGATTGATGGCATCTAAAAAAGTGTAAGTTTTCGGGTTAAACGTTCACGGTTTATCGATAAACAACCCAAAATGTTGAATTAAGAACCTGTGCCCCTTAAAAAGTAGGGTTTTTTACTAACTAGTTGTTATAATAGGACAAAGCTGCAGATTATGCAAGAGAATCATTTAGCAAAATGGCTCAATAACGAGCTAACGGAGGCAGAGCTGGCGGAGTTTAAAAAGTCCGAAGCGTATGCTACTTACGAGCGTATACGCCTACTATCGGATACGTTGGAAGCACCCGATTTTAATGTGGAGCAGGCGCTGAACGCCGTTCAAAATAAGCGTGCCCTGCAAAGTACCAAGGTGGTACAATTGCATCCGTTCAAGAAATTCTTGCGGGTGGCGGCAGCCATCGCAGTGTTAATAACGGCTTCTTACTTTTATTTGAACACCCTTGGTAAAAACATTGCCACGGAGTATGCCGAGAACAAAGAAATTGTACTCCCTGATAATTCTGAAATCTTTTTGAACGCCGATTCCGAAATCTCCTATGACGAAAAGAATTGGGATAGTAAACGAAACATTTCATTACAGGGTGAAGCTTTTTTTAAAGTGGCCAAAGGAAACCGTTTTACCGTTGAGACCGAGGCCGGTATCGTAACGGTTTTAGGTACCCAATTTAACGTAGAAGGGCGAAAAGACTTTTTTGAAGTTACCTGCTATGAAGGTTTGGTCAGTGTACTTTTTAACGGCGACGAAACCAAATTGCCGGCAGGCAATTCGTTAATGGCCATCAACGGAGAATTGGTAGAGGCAATGACTCCCACCACCGAAGCGCCATCCTGGATCAATAAAGAAAGTACATTTAAGAGTATTCCCCTTCGTTATGTCTTGGATGAGTTTCAAAGACAGCACAATATCGCTGTTAGTACCGAAAACGTGGACCTTGATCAATTATATACAGGTACCTTTAGTAATACCAATGCCGACTTGGCAATGAAGAGCATTAGTGTCCCTTCCCGAATAAAGTTTAAATTTGAGGGGAATAAAGTGCTATTCTATGCTGAGAATACCCCATAGGTCTTTTCTGATCTTTTCTTGTGTTTTGCTTTTCTTGACCGTGTTTTCAACTCGGGCACAGGAAGTACAGGCCCGCACTTTTCTAAGTAATTACCTTCAAAAGCTTGAAACGGACTATGCCGTAAAATTCTCGTATGTAGACGCCGATATCAGTGCGGTAGAAATAACCGTTCCTAAAAGCACGGTTCTGCAAGAAATTCTCAGCGCCATCGAAGTACAGGCACAGTTATCTATTCAAAAACTGGATGATCGTTACTACACCCTTACCAAAAATAAGCTAATCAATATCTGCGCCCTAGTTTTCGATAATTTTGAAGAAAACACCCTACCGGGTGCCACAGTAGAAGCCTTGAATACAGATCTTGCCATGGTTACTAATAGTGAGGGATACTTTTCTTTTCAAGAAATCCCTAGGGATGCTGTTCTTCAAATAAAATATGTGGGTTATAAAACCCTCTTCGTAAAGGCAGAGGAACTGGTGCGCAACAGCCCTTGTAAGACCCTATTATTAGCCTCTTTTTACCAACCATTGGAAGAAGTGGTTGTCTACAAATTCTTAACCACCGGTCTTATAAAGCAGACCGATGCCAGTATTTTGTTGAACACTGCCGAATTCGGCATTCTTCCTGGAAGTATCGAACCAGATGTTTTACAAAGCATCCAGGCTTTGCCAGGTGTCAAAAGTATTGATGAAACTGTATCTGACATTAATATTCGTGGTGGTAGCAACGACCAAAATCTATTGCTTTGGGATGGCATTAAAATGTACCAGTCGGGCCATTTTTTCGGATTAATTTCGACGTTCAACCCTTACCTTACCGAGGATGTACTTTTAATAAAGAACGGGGCGAGCGCCGCCTATGGGGACGGGGTGAGCGGTATAATCGATATGCGTACAACAGATGACCTTAAAGAGACCTTCTTTGGTGGTGCTGGGTTTAACCTTATTAGTGGTGATGTATATACTCAGGTACCCTTAAGCGATAAAATGGCTTTACAACTCTCGGGGCGCCGTTCCACGACCGATCTTATAGACACCCCTACCTATACCAAATTTTCAAAAAGAGCATTCCAAGATAGTCAGGTAATAGAGCAAGAAGCCGATTTCTATTTCTATGATTTCTCGGGAAAACTCCTTTATGATATCAATCAAAAACATCGTTTACGATTCAGCTATATTAATATTGCCAATCAGCTAAATTATTCGGAAATAAACTCGGAAACAAATGAAACCACAAATGGCAAACTAGATCAAAAGAACGGCTCTTTTGGTGGCAAACTAAGCAGTGAATGGAGCAAGAAATTTACCAGTCAGGCGAGCATTTACCACACGCGCTATATCTTGGATGCCCGAAACACCTTTCCTGACCCCCAGCAGCAATTGATACAGGTCAACAAGGTCAAAGAAACAGGTATCAAACTAAATACCAAGTTAACCTTAGCAGAACACTTCTCCTGGCTTAATGGGTATCAACTCACCGAAACGGGAATCACCAACCAAGCCTTTGTTACCCAACCTCCTTTTGAAAACGATGTAAAACGAATCATGAGATCACATGCGATCTTTTCCGAAATCAGCTACCAATCTTCAGACCGAAAACTTTTTACCCGTGCCGGACTACGCTTTAACTATTTTCAAAACCCTGAACAATTTCAAAAACGTATTTTAGAACCTAGGCTCACTGTCAACTATACATTGGCGAAGGGTTTAAAGGCCATTGCGCAAGGAGAATTCAAAAGCCAGACCACTAACCAGGTAATCGACTTGGAGCAGAATTTTCTGGGAGTCGAAAAACGAAGGTGGATTATTGCAGATGGCGAAAACCTCCCCATTACCAGAAGCAAACAAGGCGCCCTGGGAATCAACTATGATCAAAAACAGCTATACATTGGCCTAGAAGCTTTCTTTAAAGAGGTAAAAGGGGTGAGTACAGCAACCCAAGGGTTCCAAAATCAAAACCAATTCAGTGGCGAAATCGGGCAATACGATGTAAAGGGGATTGAGTTTCTAGTAAACAAAAAAACCGACGATTATAGTATATGGGGAAGTTACACCTATAATTTCAACAACTATTATTTCCCGACGGTCGTCCCGCCAGAATTTCCGAATAATCTTGATGTACGTCATACGGTGACTCTTGCGGGGACCTATACTCGCGGAAACTTAAAACTCAGCCTCGGTTTAAACCACCGCACAGGCAAACCTTTCACCGAGCCTTTGGCGGAAGACCCCATTGACAACTCAGTATTTCCTAGTCGTATCGTATTCTCTGATGCCAATAGCAGCAGACTCCCTGACTATCTAAGGGCCGATTTTTCGGTAGTGTACGATTTTGAACTAATGTCGGGAATCGATACTTCGGTAGGCGCTTCGGTCCTTAATTTTACCGACCGAAAAAATGTTTTCAATACCTACTACCGCCTTACCCCTGAAAACGAAATTGAAAAGGTTGAGAGTATTTCGCTTGGACTTACCCCTAATTTTAGTTTTAGGGTGCGTTTTTGACCTAGGTTTCAAATAGAAGGGTCTAGGCTAACTTTTTCCGTGTACTTCAAATTTATCTTCCAATGCATTTACTACAACATCTAAGCAGATACTGTTTGAGCCTTGGAGTAAAATAATATCCTTGCTTTTTACTTCTTTCATCAGAAAATTAGCTGCCATATTCGAATTTTCGAAATGATTCCAAGATTCAATTCTACTTTCTTTCCCAATGAATTTAGCAAACTTCCCCACTGTTAATAAAACATCAATTTTACCTTTTAATTCAGAAATAACTTTTCCTATATGGGAATGGGCTTCTTGGCTATGGGAACCCAACTCTAGCATCTCACCAATAACAGCAACCGTCCTCTTACCTCTTTGGGTAAGCTCAGAAATCGTATAAAGCGAAGCTTTGATCGAGTCAGGTGCGGCATTGTAAGTACTATCTAATAATAAAGCCCCATTCTTAAGAAACGACACTACCCCCCTTTTTTCGGGCGTTTTAAAAGTGCTGATTTGCCTTGCTACATCCTCTTGATCAATACCCATTTCTAGTGCAATTGCATATCCAATTGCCGCATTAAAGACGTGGTGCCTACCAACACAATTCGGCATTGCAATCCGTAGCCCGTTCAATCTAAAACTTGGGCTTGCTTTTGCGTTCAACTGAATATCGCTAATTTTGATATCCGCATCGTTGCTTTCACCGAAAGAAATTGTTTTACAGTTCGCAAATTCTTTCACGTACTCATAGAAATCATCATCCTTATTGAGGATGGCAACTCCTTCATAATCCATTCCTTCAAAAATTTCGGCCTTTGCCCTTGCTATGTTTTTCCTTGTTTTAAGCGTTTCGATATGAGACATTCCAATATTTGTAATAGCAGCAAATTGCGGACGCGCTATTTTGGATAAATAATTGATTTGATTGTTGTCTCTCATTCCAAACTCTACAACAGAACATTCATCCTCCGTTTCCAAACGTAATAATTCTATAGGGACACCTAATTGGTTATTATAGTTTTTTCGACTTTTATGTGTTTTATACTTTGCTTCCAAAATATGTGCAACAAGTTCTTTAGTAGTTGTTTTTCCAACACTTCCGGTAATGGCTACTACCGGTATATTTAATCTACACCTCCATATTCGTGCTAAATTACCCAAAGCGTCTTCGGTTGAAGGCACAATAATTTGCGGGATTTTGATACCGCTTACCTCTTTTTCTACGATTGCGGCAACTGCTCCCATTTTTTCAGCCTCGAGCACAAAGTCATGACCATCGGCTCTTTCTCCCTTCAAGGCAACAAACAATGTTTGTTTCACCACTTCTTGGGATCTTTGGGTTACATGAAATACATATGCAAATGGAGAAATCTCCCGATTTGACATTCCTCCTACTGCGACTACGGCTTCAAATAATGGTATTGTTATCATATTTCTATTTTATACTATCCTTTATGCTTTCATGACCAAAATAGGTAATGTCACGGGCTGCGAAAAGTGCAAAGTAATAAGTGGTAAAATGCGTTTGATAAGAGTCTAAAAGCGGGTCTTTTTCGAAAAAAAAGTTACTCAACTAGAAACAATAGGTAAGAAATGCAAATAGAAAATAAAATGTGCTTGGCCGTGTAACTAAGCAGCTTAAAATAACCCTTAAGGTTTTTCGATATACTCAGGGCAATCGATTCGAATATCGGCCGGGCGTAATTCTTTTTTTAAGAGGTTGCAATAATCCGATTTGTTCTTTTTGTCATGAAACTTGCAACCATAGCAGGTGCGTTGTACGTTAAGTATACCGGCTCTGTTCAATTGATAAATAAATCGGCTCAGTGTTCCGAAAAGGTTTTGCAACTCTTGAGGGTCTATTAGAAATTGTTCTCGCATTGGATCGGCAAAGTTCTCGGTCAGTTTCACAATTTCCTTTCCCGAATCAGATAGAAAAACGGTATAACTACGACTATCGGTACCCGAAAAATCTTTTTGTACAAGCCCCTTTTTAAGCAACACGCGAACCACATCGCTTATGGTGGGCTTGGTCACATTGAACTCCTTGGCCAAATGGCTCACATTACAAACCTCCTGTTTATGGTAGGCAATGAAAATTAACAATTGAATCTGAATAGGACTCAATCCCAACTGCTTCGCCTTGTCCCACAGCAATACTTTAAAAGCTTCCGAAACGCGTTCGAGCCCGGCTATAATTTTGCCCGAAAGATCTTCGTTTTGTCTGCTAGGGTCAAAAATTGATGTATCCATATAAAAGCCTGCCGAAATTAGCTTCGACAGGCAAAGTTAGGTATCCTACTTAAATTAGCCGCAATTTTCCAGTTCCAAGATGTGAAAACCGTTTTGAACAATGCTCCGAGCAACCGCTTCAGGGGCTTTTTCCATATGACAAAATTTGCACTCTTTCGATGATAACACGACACTGGCAAGCCCTTTTCTCGACAGATAGACTTTCCCGAAAGCGATTACCTGTTGTTCGGTCGTCGCGGAAGACACCAAAATATCGAAATGCATTATTTTACCATCCGTCCTTTTTACATACGTATCCCATACAGCAACCTTCATGGACTTATTTTACGGTATAGGGTAAAGACAAATCCCCGCTGGCAATGCCAAACACTTCATAGACGCCCAAAAGGGGCAAATCATCTTTACTCCCGTTTACCTGCATAAAAACCGTTACACCATCATAGGTAAAGTTTGTTTGATGGTTGATGCGATAATCGGGTACGACCACACGAATAGTGTTTGTTTTCGTGACTACTGGAAAGCCAGGAGAATCCATATACATAGGCATTCCCGGGTTTGTTGGGGGTAAAACAACCGTGGTATCGTCCTTTTTGAATTGCTTTACCGCGAGGCCACCTGCTACGCGTTCATCTTCGACAAGTAGTACCCAATGCGGATGCCAAACAAAACCGTCATTATCGAATGTACGGTCATTGTTCTCGTCCCAAAGTGGTGTATCGTCAAAATCGGGATGCGAGGTTAATGCCAAGGCCACGATTCCTTCGGCATCCCCAAAACCTACATCGCCCGATTTTAGGCTCGTTGGAAACACATAGCCCAGTACGGGAGCCCCATCGAGTTGGCCCACCGGCGTTGGTGTCGTTTTTCCCGCGATTCCCTTCACTTGTATCTCCCAAACCGTCGCACCAATCTCCTGGCGATGCATTACAACCACCTTTTCGATTGAAAAATCAGCCGTATTGTACGTACTTTGCTGCGCACAGGAATTCGTAAAAATACTGCAAAATAATGCCGTGGTAGCTACTACTAATGTTGTTTTCATTCTGTTGGATTTAAAAAGAAAGGAATCATTTTTAATTAGGATTCCTAACTTTATTGATTAAAAAGTTATGCCTTTACCGCTTCAATGGAAGCTCCGAAATTCAGATGCAATACGTGCCCATTAGGCGTTAGCAATGCCGGCACCGATTGTACACCCGCATTCTCCGCTTCGGAAATACGCTTTTTTTCCTCTCCAATATGAACGATCTCTATCCTTTCGGCACCGATCAGCGAAATAATTTCATGTTCCGCACTGATACAAACGGGACAACCTGCATGGTAAAAAATTGATTTTTTCATTGTACTACTTTTTTAGGTTAAACTTTATTTACTATACAAATATAGTAAGGATGCCTAACTATAAAATATTCTATCATCTATTTTTCTTATGACATCCTGTTAAAAATTGATGATGGTCTGTTTATCGGCTATCGAAACTCAAACTTGAGCATGCTTTTTACAATTCCGTAGAGCTCTGGGAAATCATTGCGAAACTTGGTCGGAGTCTCTACATAGCTCTCTACCGCGACCGAGAAGAACTCTTGCGGATTGGTCATGCCATATTCCCTAAAATAATGGGTCGTCTCTAGTTCTCCTTGAAAACCCTCTAATGCCAAGAGTGCTTTGATTCTTTTAAAACCCACCCTGAATTTTAAGGCCTCCCATGAACCTTTTCGCTTCATTTCATGGCTCAATGCATGTGCGAACTCGTGCATTGCAAGGTTTATATTGTCATTCGGAATTTTAAAACCTTCCCATAATTTTTCCGCAGAGAATACGACTGTTTTAAAAAAGGGATTGTACTCCCCAAAATGGTGTCTTCGGCCGATCCTGGAATAGTATTGTGAAGGGTAAACAATAATACGCAACAAGGAGCGGCGCATTTTATAATTTTTAAGCCCCAAAGTCATTAGAACGATACTACCACTCAAAATAAGTTTAATATCTCCTTGGCGCATCACATCGCCATAAAAGACAAACTTCTTTCGACTTCGGAACCATTTAATACGTTCCTCGCACTTTTTTTTTAAGTTTTCGGGTAGCTTTCGATATACCGGAAAATTGTCATATAAAACCTGCCTATCGGCTCCGGTAAGCGGTTTTAGTTTTACAAACGGATTGAACTGTACCAAGCCCACCGCATAATAAATGATATACAATAGTTGACAAACAATATAGAGTCCTGCAATAATCGCAAAGATCTTTGGTCCGAACATACAGTTTAAAAACTTAGAAAACCGGAATTAATTGCAACGGATCGTTGTGTTACATTCTTTCGGGCACCTGAATGCCCAATAAAAGAAAGGCCGATTCAACAACCTCTGCCACTTTTTTGGAAAGTTGTACCCGAAACGATTTTCGTTCTTCGTCGGTCTCCCCTAGAATGGATACCTGTTGGTAAAACGAATTAAAGCCCTTTACCAAATCGTAGGTGTAATTCGCAATCAGTGCCGGACTAAAATTCTCGGCAGCCAATTGAATAAGTTCGGGAAACTGTCGCAGTTGTTTTAACAGTTCCTTTTCTTTTGGGTGCAGCTCGGCATTCGTATCTACCGCAGTCATCGGTACCTCCATACTTTCGGCCTTGCGTAAAATAGATTGTATACGCGCATAGGTATACTGTATAAAGGGGCCCGTGTTCCCCTGAAAATCGACTGACTCCTCTGGATCGAACAGAATTCGTTTTTTCGGGTCTACCTTTAAAATATAATACTTTAAGGCTCCCAAACCGATCATTTTGTACAACTGTTGTTTTTCGGTTTCCGAATAGTCTTCTAATTTGCCCAACTCCTCGGAGATCTTGGCAGCAGTCTGGGTCATTTCTACCATTAGATCATCGGCATCGACTACCGTACCCTCCCTACTCTTCATTTTTCCACTGGGCAGATCTACCATCCCATAACTCAAATGATGTAGTTGTCCGGCCCACGAAAAGCTCAACTTTTTAAGAATCAAGAAAAGCACTTTAAAATGATAATCCTGCTCGTTCCCGACGGTATACACCATACCCCCTATGTCGGGATAGTCGTTTACCCGCTGAATGGCGGTTCCAATATCTTGGGTCATATAGACTGCGGTACCGTCGGAACGCAATACAATTTTTTCATCCAAACCTTCGTCGGTCAAATCAATCCATACACTGCCATCGTCTTTTCTATAAAAAACACCCTTTTCCAAACCATCTGCCACCACATCTTTTCCCAGTAGATAGGTATCGCTTTCGTAGTAAAGTTGATCAAAATCAACGCCCAAATTCTTGTAGGTAACATCAAAACCCTTGTATACCCAACCATTCATTTTTTTCCAAAGTGCTACTACGTCCTCGTTTCCTGCTTCCCAATTCCGCAACATCTGTTGTGCTTCTTGTAAAATAGGAGCCTCTTTCTCGGCAAGTTTGGTATCCACACCATCGGCTACCAGTTTTGCAATCTCTTCTTTGTAAGCTTTGTCAAAGGCCACATAGTAGTTCCCCACTAGCTTGTCCCCTTTTAGACCCGTACCTTCCGGGGTCGCCCCATTCCCAAATCGTTTCCAAGCCACCATACTCTTACAAATATGAATACCCCGATCATTGATTATTTGTGTCTTGTACACTTTTTTCCCCGCAGCTTTTAATATCTCGGCTACCGAATACCCTAAGAGGTTGTTTCGTATATGTCCCAGATGCAGGGGTTTGTTGGTGTTGGGAGAGGAGTATTCGACCATGACCGCATCCGAATCGACCTGGGCTACAAACCCAAAATTTTCTTGCAATCGAATCCCATTAAAAAAGTCTAGATAGTATGCATCGGAAACCACGATATTCAAAAAACCCTTAACCACGTTAAAAGCGGTTACCTCAGCGACCGCATCCACTAAAAATTGCCCGATCTGCTCCCCGATCTGTGCCGGATTTCTCTTTACAAAACGAAGCATCGGAAAGACCACTACGGTAATATCTCCCTCAAAATCTTTTCGGGTCGGTTGAAATTCTACAGAAGGCAACTCCACTTCAAATAAAGATAGTACCGCCTTTTTAACCTCGGTATCCAATGTGTTTTGTATGTTCATGAATTCTTCATTTCTAAGGCTGCAAAACTAATCATTTTTTAAGCTTTTACACCAGTGCGAACCGGAATGCCTTGCTTTTCATTAACTTTATAAAAAAGATTCGCTTATGGAGCATCTTCCATGGGCCATTCCTGTGTTCGCTTCTTTAAATATTGATGCCATCGTTGCATTCTACCAAGAAAAAGTAAGATCAAACCACACGAAGGGGAACGATGAAATTTTAGACGAAAACCAGAATATGATCAAATTTAAAGAACGCCTTTAAGCATGCTTGTAAACGTATCGTACAATAACAAGGAAATTACTAGAAAAGTAGATACCGAAGTCGGGAAACCCTTCTTGCTGAAAGAACGTTGGACGATGGGCGGAATCGGTTCTCCAAAGTTATTCATTACAGAGACGAGTATCGAAATCCACAATCTTTTGATTCTCGATAACAATGTAAATGCTTGCAATATAGAAATGCGCCCCAAAGGCATCATCATTCGATTTCGCTCCCTATTGGAAACCTTTGCCCTGGTCATACCCTACTACAAACTATCTGTATACAAAGGAGATTTTGCGGTGTATACGATTTATCGAGATCATTATTTTATAAAAGTACGATCCGATACGAAGGCGATTCAGAAATTTTTTAGAAAAATGTTGGATTATAAGGCAGATAATGCCCCCACTTCTATAGAAGACCTCTAAACCATGAAAATACTCCTCACCGGCGCCAACGGATACATTGGTATGCGTTTGCTTCCCTTACTTCTTGAACTGGGGCATGAAGTGATTTGTGCGGTGCGGGATGCGGAACGCCTCTCTGTAGATTCCGAAACTAGGTCACGAATAAAAATCGTAGAAATCGATTTTTTGCAAGAGATGACCCCGGGATTGATACCGTCAGATATTGATACAGCTTATTTTCTCATTCATTCTATGAGTTCTTCTACCAAAGAATTTGACATTCTAGAATCGGCCACTGCTCATAATTTTAATACGTACCTATCCCAAACCAATGCCAAACAGGTAATTTACCTCAGCGGTATCGCGAACGAAGAAAACCTTTCCAAACACCTGTGGTCCCGTAAAAATGTAGAGGGAATTCTATCGCAAGGCCCCTTTGAACTCACTGTGCTGCGTGCCGGTATTATTGTTGGATCTGGAAGTTCTTCTTTTGAAATTATTCGTGACCTATGCGAAAAACTGCCTTTTATGATCACTCCGAAATGGGTACTCACCAAAACACAGCCCATCGCAATTCGAGATGTCATGAATTTTTTAACCGGCGTACTAGGGAACGAACTGGCCTACGGTTCGTTCGATATTGCCGGGCCAAATGTACTTAGTTATAAACAGATGATGATGCAATATGCCAAGGCCCGAGGGTTCAAAAACTGGATTGTGACCGTACCCATTATGACTCCCAAGCTATCCTCGTATTGGTTGTATTTTGTTACTTCTACCTCCTATAAGTTGGCAATGAACCTAGTAGATAGTATGAAAATAGAAGTTGTTGCCAAAGACAATCGTTTACAACGAATGCTGGGCATCAAAACACATACCTATATCGAGGCAATTGATATGGCCTTTAAAAAAATAGAACAAAACTTGGTGGTCAGTAGTTGGAAAGATAGTATGGTAAGTGGGCGTTTCAACAAAGACTTGGGAAAATACATACAAGTACCGAAATACGGCGTCTTAAAAGATGTACAAAAAATAGCAATTAAAGAACCGGATCGGGTACTCAAAAATATCTGGAAGATCGGTGGTGATCAGGGTTGGTACTATGGCAATTGGTTATGGAAAACCAGAGGACTTATGGACAAGGCAATCGGCGGGGTCGGGCTTCGCAGAGGTCGCACCCATCCCGATAAGCTATCTCCCGGAGATTCGTTGGACTTTTGGCGGGTGCTCCTAGCTGATAAAAAAGAAAGGCGACTCTTATTGTTTGCCGAAATGAGACTGCCTGGTGAAGCCTGGCTCGAGTTTAAGATCGATGCCGACAATGTATTGCACCAAACAGCCACTTTTAGGCCTCGCGGGCTACGAGGTCGGTTGTACTGGTATAGCATTGTGCCCTTGCATTATTTTATTTTCGGGGGAATGATCCGGAACATTGCAAAAGCGAAATAGTATTTCATTGTAGGTCGTTTTAAATAGCAAGAAATACCCTGGTTGCATAGTTTATGAAGATTAATACAACTCGATTATTCAAAATTAGCGCTTTGCAAGTGCCATCCACCTTTGCCATTCCTGAAATGCAAGGCGCGGGTTCCCTTCCCCATCGAGCAAGCCATTGTCTCGCCATACTTTAAGAATATCGGGCGGATTCGGGGTTTTTTCATACAAGCCATCATAATCGCGGTACACAAACCAAATCAAAAATTCGGCGTCCAACATATTGCCCGCCTCGAAAAGTTTTTCCAAATATTGTTTTTGCCAGGCTTCGGAAGCTTTTACATTCACTCCTAGGTTATCGATAACCAGATCTTCGGCACAAAAACCAGTTTCAGAAATGGCAAAAGGCTTGGTGACATCCAAATTCCTAAAGTCGTTTAACCAGGTAGTCGCAAATAATTGGGGATCGGCATCCCTTTGAAGGTCGTTATAATCTAGAAAGGGATAGGAACTCATTGCTATATAGTCGGAATGTTGTACTAGCATTTTGGATGTTTCCAACAAGGCTTCATGTGAATTCTCAAAGGAACGGTCTTGCAATGTTAGAAAAATGGGAAGATTTGGATACGCAGCCTTGAGGGAAACATAGATCGATTGTGCCAAAACAAGAAATTGGGTAAAGGCTGTCTCGTCTTTCTGAAAAGAGGCGTTGGTTTCAATGCCGTACGCAAAATAATCAGGCTGTACTACATCGATGATACGCTTGCAATACTTCTCATATGCAGTGATTACGTCGACATTATCAAAACTTTTACCCTCCCAAAAGGCCGGGAGGTCTTGATGACTCCCCTCGTTGTTCCAGTACCCCGCCAATTCTTTTCGGTTCTGCCCGGCCGGGGTGGCGGTCAATAAGATTTTAGTGCCTGGTCGTAGCCCTGTTTTGGTTGCATTTAAGGTGTTTTGAACTTCCGAAGGAAAAGGGGTGTCGTTCAAAGCTTCGCCCCAGGGGACCCCGTGGTCTAAATGGTTTAAGAAAATATCACCATTGGCGGCTACTTCTTCATAGGTTTCCAACTGAGCGGCAACGGTAAGGTCATAGGGAAAAGCTGTGAATCCCATTGTAAAAGCACGGGTCTCTTGCTTCTCAACTACCGCTGGTTCGTTGTCTTTTGAGCAACCTAAGAGAACCACCGTCAAAATAAGTAAATACTTGAATTTCATTGCTCTACGTTCTTACAAATATAACGCAGCCGGGGTTTCAATATTGTTGTAGAATCAACCGCTTATGCATCGTTTTTGTTTGTGATCCATAGGTACTTTCGAATATCTTATCTGCGTTGTCGGACTCAAAACCGTCCCTAGCAATGGGCTCCGTTCAACTGCCTAAGCGGTTATCATAAAAAACAAGTTTTTTAAAAAAAATCAATCAACATCTTCATTTTTCGGTAAAAACACCTCTGCCATCATACAGCGTGCGCTTCCGCCGCCGCAGGTTTCGATGGTATCCAACGGACTGTGTATAATAGCGCAGCTTTTTTCGATGGCCGCTAGTTGATCAGGTCTCAAACTCTTGAAGGCAGCGGTACTCATTACCATGAATCGTTGATCATTGCCTCCTAGTACTTGTAGCATATTACCTGCAAACTGATGCATCTGTTCGTCGGTAATAGGAATCACTTCTTTTCCATCATTTTTTAAATGGTTCACGACCTCGGCTCGTTCCTTCTTATCATCGATCGCTTCCAAGTTAATGACCGCAAAATCCTCTGCCATCGCCATTATTACATTGGTATGGTAGATGGGAAGCCGTTCGCCTTTTACGGTTTGATTCGCCGTAAAAATAACGGGGAAGCAATCGAAGTCTTCACAAAACTCAATGAACAGTTCTTCGTGCGCCCGCTCGGACAGGGCGCAATATGCCTTCTGATGTACCCTATCTTTTAAAATACTGCCGGTACCTTCCAGAAAAATCCCTTCTTGCTCAGCAGCCGTATAGTCCATTACATTGTCGATTTGAAAACCTTCACTTTCCAAAATATCTAAAATATCCTCTCTACGTTCATTTCTTCGATTCTCTGCAAACATCGGATACAGTGCTACGGTGCCATTCGCGTGAAACGAAATCCAGTTATTCGGAAAAATAGAATCGGGAGTATCGGGTTCTTTGGTATCGTCGACTACGACCACGTGTACGCCTTTCGCTCGCAATTTTTCTACAAAGGCATCGAATTCCGACTGTGCCATAGCGTTTACTTCTTGCTGTTTTAGCGCCAAGTTTTCTTGAAAATAATTGTTCACCGCGGTTTGTTCGTTCATGCGAAATCGCACAGGGCGAACCATTAAAATAGTATTAGTAATTTGCATTTCGATTCTATTTAACAAACAATAAATGTATTTTAGTTGCTGTTTTTTGCGATGGCTAAATTATGCTTTTTTACAGTGCTCTTTCAATAGATTTGCAGAAAAAAAAATACGCTCTTCAAATAAATGGTAGCTTGCGTATTTTAAACTAATTTTAAGAACCACTATGCAAGGAGAAACGCAACTCGATTTATTGTTAAAAGGAATGAAACCCAAGCTGCATGCAGGGAAATATGTCTTTGCAACTGTAGCTACTACCGAACATATTCAACGCAATGATATTCTTGGGGAATTTAAGGAAGAAGAAGGTACCACAGTGATTCTTGCCCAGCAGAAAGCCGATGCTTTGCAATTATCCTATGAATTTGTTGCTGCATGGATTACCCTCACCATTCATTCTTCCCTTGAGGCCCATGGATTAACAGCGGCTTTTGCAACCACCTTGGCAAAAAACAAAATAAGTTGTAATGTAATTGCCGGTTATTATCATGACCACCTGTTTGTCCCCTATCATGAGGGAGAAAAGGCCATCAAAGTTTTAAATGGGTTGGCCAAAGGCAATTAAAAGAGCTTGGAAATGGCAATGCGCAAAAAACTATCGTCTTGAAAGTTTGATAATATCAGTTCGCTTGGATCGACCGAATGAAAAGCAAGGGCTTCCAACCGCTATTGCACAAGTGTTTCCGAAACGCCGGGAAGCCTTCTAAATAATTCAAAACCAACACTTCAAAATAAATTAATGCCGATGGGAATTCTATATAGGGTTAGTTTAAGTGGGTAGACTTACGCGCGAACCAGTGGAAGAGTACTACAACGCAAAAGACCTTCTTGCTTTGAAATTTCAGCATATGGTATCTCTTCTACAGTAAAACCTTGGTCTCTTAACCAATTATTCAAACGGGTAAAATTCTGTTCCGATACGACCACATCCTGAGAAATGGAAAACACATTGCTGAACATAGCATACATTTCGTCGGAGGTTATTTCGAATACATTCGCTTTCCCAAAGAAATCGACCAACCATTGGTATTCCGCCTCGACCAGAAACCCGTTTTTATGAAGTATCGCTTTTCCGTTTCCTAGAGGTTGAAAACAACAATCTAAATGAAGCGCATTCTCGCGAGCATTTTTTGATTTGCGAAGTTCAAAAGCTTTGACTGTTTTATGCGGGAATTGTTGGGCAAGAAATTCGACCGCCTGTGTATTTGTCCTCGCCGTAATGTGATCTGGATAATCGGCCGCCGAATAGGTACCTACAAAGATATGGTCATTCCAGGGCATTACATCCCCGCCTTCAACATGTACTTCTTCCGGTGGGTGAATTATATGTGCTGGATCAATATACTCTAACACATGCAAAATTGCTTCGAATTCTTTTTCCCTATCTGGCAAAATATTTGCTTTGATCAATTTGTTTTCAATCACAAACGCAATATCCCTTGAAAAAATCTGATTGCAATCTTTTAAAACTTCCGGACGGAACACTTCAACCCCATACTTTGCCAATACCTTTAGAAAGGCGTTCATTTCCGTAACCATGTCGGCTTCTTTCGGATAGGTACCCGCCAAAATATGCTCCAACGATTTTGGGTCATAGGCCTCTTCTGGCAACGGAACGGGGCCACAACTCTCTGCAGTACCCAATACAACCGCTTTCAGGGAAGAAATTTCGTCATTGACATTTAGATGGAGCATAGGTAAAATTTTCGCAAAGATACTATTGTTAGTACGGGTAAAAAAAATGCCCTTCCAAATTTCTGGCAGGGCATCTTTAGGTTATTTTTTACAATTATCGTTTGTTGACATCTACAAATGGGCGCAGATTAGCACCTGTATACACCTGTCTAGGGCGGCCAATGGGTTCGTTGTTCAAACGCATTTCCCTCCATTGTGCAATCCACCCAGGAAGTCTTCCCAGCGCAAACATCACTGTAAACATTTCGGTCGGTATCCCCAAAGCACGGTATATAATACCCGAATAAAAGTCAACATTTGGATATAGTTTTCGTTGTACAAAATACGGATCTTCCAATGCTTCTTTTTCAAGTCCTTTTGCAATGTTCAGAATTGGGTCTTCAATGCCCAAATCCTTTAATACCTCATCGGCTGCTACTTTAATAATCTTGGCTCTTGGGTCGAAGTTTTTATACACTCGATGCCCAAAGCCCATAAGACGAAAAGGATCACTCTTGTCTTTTGCCTTTGCCATATACTTCTTAGTATCCCCACCATCTGCTTCTATCGCTTCCAACATTTCAAGCACTGCTTGGTTGGCCCCCCCGTGCAAAGGACCCCATAGGGCAGAAATACCCGCTGAAAGAGATGCGAACAAACCTGCATGCGAAGAACCCACGATACGTACGGTCGAGGTAGAGCAGTTCTGCTCATGGTCGGCATGTAATATTAAAAGCTTGTCTAAGGCCTCTATAACGATTTCATTCTTTTGATAGGTTTGCGTTGGTTTTTTAAACATCATTTTATGAATGTTCTCTACATAGCCCAGACTATCGTCCCCATAATCCAAAGGAAGTCCTTTCTTTTTACGCATGGTCCAAGCTACCAACACCGGAAATTTCGCTAGAATTCGAACCGTTGCATGGTACATTGCTTTTTCTGAAGAAACATCTACCGTAGAAGGATTAAATGCGATCAATGCACTTGTTAAAGAGGATAGTACTCCCATAGGGTGGGCAGATTTTGGAAAGCTATCCAATATCTTTTTCATTTCCTCATCAACGTGTGATTCTTCTTTGATATCTGCATGAAATTTTACGAGTTGCTCCTTGTTGGGCAATTCACCAAAAATCAATAAATAAGCTACCTCTAAAAAATCGGCTTTCTCCGCTAGTTCCTCAATTGAATAGCCACGATATCTGAGAATTCCCTTTTCCCCGTCTAAAAAAGTGATAGCACTTAAGCAGGAACCTGTATTTTTAAACCCCGGGTCTATTGTGGTAATTCCGCCGGTTGCGGAACGCAAGGTTTTTATATCGATGGCAAGCTCATCTTCCGAGCCTTTTATTACTGGAAATTCGTATTTCTGACCGTTGTATTCTAAAGTAGCTTTATCTGTCATTTGTTGTAATTACTTAATTTTAAGGTGAATCGTAAATTTAAGAAAAACAAGGGACGTTAACAATTTAGTCTTGGTATTTAGACAATTATTAACGGCTGTCAATTTAGTAAATCAAAGGACTATAACAGGTAAAGTTGTCTGTAATAGTCCGCAATCGATTTTTCCCATGTAAATCGCATTTTTTTTGCTCTTGCCTGAATGCCCTTCCATTTTTTCTCATCATTCTTAAAAACATCGAGCGCCAGATCAAAACTTGTAAGCATATTGCGTATTTTCTCATCGTAGGTATCCCCATCGAACGCAAAGCCGGTTTTCATGTGCGCAACGGTATCTTTAAGGCCACCCGTGTGGTGCACAAGACATGGGTTCCCATTTCGCATCGCCAACATCTGACTTATGCCACAGGGTTCAAAAAGACTTGGCATAAAATATAAATTCGATTCTAGATAAATAGAATCTATCAAATCTTCGGACTGCCCGTTGGTAAAAATAAAATTCTGATGCGCATAGCTGATTTCTCTAAAAAGTGCTTCATACTCCGGAGCTCCGGTACCTAAGAGCATAAAGATACCGTCAACTTCCTCGAGCTTTTTTAAGATACTTACGAAAGCTTCCGGAGAACGCTTAAAAAAATAAAATTTTTGTTCCGTTAAGCGGGCTACGCTCGAAACAATAAATTTGGGTTGCTTGGCAACATATTGCATCACCTTCTCCCCGGTATGGGCCAAAAAATCGGCTTTGTAATTCTTAGATTCTTCCTGAAGCCATCGAAACAGTGCTTTCACCGTATTTCTATACAGCTTGCCAGTGTCGGCAACTCTTATGTTCCCATAGTTACAACCGTTTAAAATACCATAGAGACGGCCTTCATTCTCGGCTTTCAATAAATCTTGTTCCAAGCCCTCGCCCCCAATAAATTCTGGCGGGGAACTAGGTTTTAGGACATCTTCTTTATAAGAGGGAGAAACCGTATGTACCGCATCTGCCAATCGTATTCCCACCGCCATTAAATTCATGCAATCCTGATAACGATAATCCATCAACACCTTCTCGTCATAGTCGATTTCGGGAAACCAGGTTTTTAGGGAAGAGTAGTTGTTCTCAAAAGGACGTATCCCCTGAATTGCCAAATTATGGATACTGTACACATATCGCATCTTATTAAGCGATTTATAGGCAGGATGGTACTTCTTTAGGAACAAGACTAAACTTGAGTGCCAATCATGCATATGCACTACATCTAATTTTCCGAAGGCTTCTTTTTTTAAGGCTTCTGCTACACCTGTACAAAAAATAAAATATTTAATGGCATCGGTATAGAAAGGTTCGGTAGGATCGTTGTGATAAATATGCGCAATATCACCTTCCGCTATCTCCGGATGGTGTAATACATAGTGATGAATGTTCTTATATTCTTTCTTGGGAATCACCTCATACAAATCAGCGGTATAGGTAGTTCCTCTTATTGGAAAATTAAGATGGGTCTTGAAGGTCCCATTTTGATGTAACCGACCATAGGAAGGCACCACTACATGTACTTTATCTCCCATTGCGGAAATCTGCCTTGGGACATCACGGACTACATCACCCATGCCTCCTGCCTTACAATCTGGAATCGCGTCGTTTTCGGCTGCAACGAAAAGAAAATTGTTCATCTGATTTTACTGTATTGAGTAGGTTACAAGATATTCAAATTAATCTTACAAAAATGATCCTATTACTAAAAAAACCTCTTCAATCCCATCGAGGGAATGAAAAGGTTTTTCTTTCATGTTGTATTGCAATTTACTTAAGCTTAAATGCCTTTTCCTGCGGATAATAGGCCATTTCCCCCAACTCTTCCTCAATACGTAGTAATTGGTTGTACTTTGCCATTCTATCGGAACGGGAAGCAGAACCGGTTTTGATTTGCCCGGTATTCAAAGCCACTGCAAGATCAGCAATGGTATTGTCCTCGGTTTCTCCCGAACGATGCGACATAACGGAGGTATACCCTGCATTTTTTGCCATGTTTACGGCAGCAATGGTCTCGGTCAATGTCCCAATTTGATTCACTTTGATCAAAATCGAATTGGCAATTCCGTTTTCAATTCCCCTTGACAAACGTTCTACATTGGTTACGAACAAATCGTCCCCTACCAACTGAACTTTATCACCCACTTTATCGGTCAACGCTTTCCAGCCATCCCAATCATTTTCGTCCATTCCGTCTTCAATCGAGATAATCGGATACTTTTCGGACAAATCGGCCAGATACTGTGCTTGCTCCTCGGAGCTACGTACCATTCCCTTATCACCTTCGAACTTGGTGTAATCGTATTTCCCATCAACAAAAAATTCGGCAGCTGCACAATCTAACGCGATCATTACATCATCACCTAATTTATAACCTGCTTTTTCAACCGCTTTTGCAATGGTATCCAAAGCATCTTCGGTACCACCGGCCAAATTAGGAGCAAACCCTCCTTCATCACCTACCGCAGTACTTAAGCCTCTATCGTGCAAGACCTTCTTTAGGTTATGAAAGATCTCGGTTCCCATTTGCATTGAATGCGAAAAGCTTTTAGCCTTCACCGGCATTACCATAAATTCTTGAAAGGCGATGGGCGCATCTGAATGTGAGCCACCGTTGATGATATTCATCATAGGTACCGGCAAGGTATTGGCGCTAACACCACCTACATATCTAAAAAGTGATAAGCCCAATTCATTGGCGGCGGCTTTAGCAACTGCCAATGAAACTCCTAAAATGGCATTTGCACCCAGCTTTGATTTATTCGGAGTACCATCTAAATCGATCATTACCTGATCCACCAAATTCTGTTCAAAAACAGACATCCCCAAAATCTCCTCTGCAATCGCGATATTTACATTGTTTACGGCCTGGCTTACTCCTTTTCCCATAAAAGCTGTACCACCGTCCCGCAGCTCTACTGCCTCATGTTCTCCTGTAGACGCTCCTGAAGGCACTGCTGCCCTTCCCATAACGCCATTCTCGGTAATTACATCTACCTCTACCGTGGGGTTTCCCCTAGAATCTAAAATCTGTCTTGCATGAACACTAAGAATGATACTCATTTGTTGTTTTTTTACAATTGTTTTTAAAAAGGGCAAAGATACGAAACCATGGCCTCACAAAGGCCTCAGGAAATGTGATATTACCGCATATATAACACTAATTTAATCTACGAGACCGACTCTTTGGAAACCGACTTGATCATCTCAAAAAACTGATCGAATAGGTATTCGGCATCATGTGGCCCCGGACTCGCTTCGGGGTGGTACTGTACGGAAAACACATTCTTGCCCTTTACACGCATTCCGGCGACCGTTTGATCGTTCAGGTGTACATGTGTTATCTCTAAGTCGGTGTTGGCCTCGGTCTCTTCCTTGTTGATTGCGAAACCATGATTTTGGGAAGTAATCTCTCCCTTGCCCGTTAAAAGGTTCAAGATAGGGTGATTGATACCGCGATGCCCGTTATGCATTTTGTAAGTCGAAATTCCGTTGGCCAGGGCGATTACCTGATGCCCTAAACAGATACCGAATACCGGAATGTCTGTTTCAATCATTTTCTTTGCCGTCGCGATCGCATCTGTTAAAGGTTCCGGATCTCCGGGACCGTTGGATATGAAATACCCATCAGGGCTAAAAGCGGCCATCTCTTCAAAGGAAGTATTATAAGGAAATACTTTGATGTATGCTCCCCTTTTGACCAAATGTCTTAATATGTTCTTTTTGATTCCAATATCCAATGCGGCAATACGGTAGGAAGCATTTTCATCGCCTATAAAATATGGCTCTTGGGTAGATACTTTTGAGGCAAGTTCCAAGCCTTTCATACTAGGCACTTTGGCAAGTTGTCTTTTCAATTGCTCAATGTTATCGACATCCGTAGAAATCACCGCGTTCATAGCCCCATTATCTCGAATATAGCTCACCAAAGCCCTCGTATCTACATCAGAAATTGCCAACAACTTATTTTCTGCCAAAAAGGTTTCCAAACTAGCATCGGCAATCGGCCGTGAATATTCGTAGCTAAAGTTGCGGCAGATCAACCCGGATATTTTAATAGATTCGGACTCTACTTCTTCTTTGTTGGTACCGTAGTTGCCGATATGTGCATTGGTAGTCACCATTAACTGCCCAAAATAAGAGGGATCTGTAAAAATTTCTTGATACCCGGTCGTTCCCGTATTAAAACAAACCTCTCCGAAGGAGGTCCCTTCTTTATTACCTACCGCTTTTCCGTAAAAAATAGTGCCATCGGCCAATAATAACAACGCTTTTTTCCTTACCTGATATTTCATTTTTCTTGCTGTTCTTTTTGATTAAAACCTATCATTGATCTGTATTGTTATACAAATTGTCTTTTTACTCGCGGGATATTTGAACGACCTTAAAGGGTGCTTCCTTTTCCACGACACAAAAAAACATAAAAAAAGGATAAGCTTTTAGGCTTATCCTTTTCAAATTATTATTATTTATCGACATTTTACTCTTCTGAGTCATCTGCTTTTGCTTCAGTGTCGTTTTGAGATTCTGTTTTCGCCTCTGCTACGGCTACTGGAGGAGTCTGCGTTTTCGCTCCGCCGCCTCTTCTACTTCTTCTAGTAGTTTTCTTTTTGGCCTTGTCCGCGTTGTACAACTCGTTAAAGTCGACAAGTTCGATCATTGCCATATCGGCATTATCTCCCAATCGGTTTCCTAGCTTAATAATTCTAGTATACCCTCCTGGTCTATCACCAATCTTTTCCGCTACTACACTGAACAATTCGGTAACTGCATACTTGTCGCGTAGGTTTTTGAAAACTATACGACGGTTATGTGTTCCCTTTTCAGTAGATTGATTATTCTCGGCCTTTGATTTTGTAATCAAGGGTTCAACAAATTGCTTCAATGCTTTCGCCTTGGCAACTGTTGTATTTATTCGCTTATGTTCTATTAAGGAACAGGCCATATTGGCTAACATCGCCTTTCTATGCGCTGTTTTTCTTCCTAAATGATTGACTTTTTTGCCGTGTCTCATTATTATTGTTATTGACTTCCTTGTCCGGGACGTTCCCTTCTAATAGAAGCTAATTAATCTTTATCCAATTTGTATTTTGAAAGGTCCATGCCGAAGCTCAACCCTTTGTTGATTACCAATTCTTCCAATTCGGTCAATGATTTTTTTCCAAAGTTTCTGAATTTCATCAAGTCGTTCTTATTGAAAGACACAAGGTCACCTAGGGTATCTACCTCTGCAGCTTTCAAACAGTTCAATGCACGTACAGAAAGATCCATATCGACCAATTTGGTCTTCAACAACTGTCGCATGTGCAACGACTCTTCATCGTAGGTCTCGGTTTGTGCAATCTCATCTGCCTCCAGGGTAATGCGTTCGTCAGAGAACAACATGAAGTGATGGATCAATACTTTCGCAGCTTCGGTCAAAGCATCTTTTGGATGAATAGAACCATCGGTCTCGATTTCGAATACCAATTTTTCGTAATCGGTCTTCTGCTCTACCCTAAAGTTCTCAATGCTATATTTTACGTTCTTTATTGGAGTAAAGATCGAGTCGACCGCTACTGTACCCAAAGGCATTCCCGATTTCTTGTTCTCTTCGGCAGGAACATAGCCACGACCTTTGTCCAGGGTAATCTCCATATTGATACTCACTTTGGCATCCATATTACAGATTACCAAATCTGGATTCAATACTTGGTAACCAGAGATGAATTTTTGAAAATCACCTGCGGTCATTTGGTTTTTACCGCTTACCGAAATAGAAACTGTTTCTGCTTCCGAATCATCGATTTGCTTTTTAAAACGCACTTGTTTTAAATTCAAGATGATTTCGGTAACGTCTTCAACAACTCCCGGAATCACAGAAAACTCATGCTCCACGGTATCGATTCTAACAGAAGTGATGGCATGACCTTCCAAAGCGGAAAGCAATACCCTTCTTAATGCGTTCCCAACAGTTAATCCATAACCGGGTTCCAAAGGGCGGAATTCAAACTTCCCTTTGAAATCAGAGGAATCGATCATTATTACTTTATCGGGTTTCTGAAAATTAAATAATGCCATAATTAGGATCCGTGTTGGTTTATTTTGAGTATAACTCGACGATTAATTG
>CALLVX010000143.1 GCA_938010765.1 uncultured Flavobacteriaceae bacterium
TGGGCCTTTTCCTATCATATTTTGCAAGGTTTATACATCAAGTTAACACTTTCCTTGCAATTTCCGCGCACCGAAAACAAGGTTTTATAGCAAATACAACATTGATTATCAATTAGTTAATATAATCGTAAGGAGCGACTACTTAATAGAAATCGATACTATAGGCGTGCAACGTACCTTCCGTAAAAGGGTTATTCTACCTTTTTTGCCTTCGGGCTTTGTCCGTTCTGGTTTAGAATGAGTCCGTTGACCTTTCCTTCCTCATCTTTTTCGAATACTACGTTCGCCTCGACCACTTTCAAAAAAAACGTGTTTTCTGATGAAGCGAAAATGGGAAATTTTTGCTGCCCGGTAGCCTGTGCGAATAGTTGCTTTTCATCCCTTGTTATTTCGATAGCAAAATCGGGACTAAATGCATAACTGCCGACATAGGTTTCTAGGGTTTCAATGGCTACTTCCACCTCTTTAAAAGGTTCCTTTTTTTTTGGAACCACTAACTGGTTTGAACTATCTAATAAATGCAGCCCTATATCATCTACACTTTCTGTACTGTTCGCTAAGACGACCACTCCGGTATTACTATCCTTATGAAACCCGGTGAACGTTTTATACCCACCAGTACCGCCATTATGCCATATGACAGAACCATTGTTCGAGTAATGCCAACCTAGTCCTATTTGAAAACTGCCATCACTGCTTTTAAAAGCAGGTGTATGGGAGAGCCGCATCGCGGCCGTTAAAGGTGTTTTTTTATCGGTAAGGTTCGCACGCATAAATTTCAACATGTCGGAAGCAGTTGATCGCAATCCGCCAGCTCCGGCCAAGGTAATGATGTCCCAATTAGCAACTTCTTGCCCATAGGCATGGCCTTTTGCAAGGCGCTTTTTCATTGCCGGGGTAAGGGTGATTTTAGTGCCTGTCATTGCATACGAATCCGAAAAGTGGTCCACAACCAATTCTTCATACGTTTTGCCTAGGTGCAGCTCTAAAATATGGCCTAAAAGACCCATTCCTAAATTCGAATACTCATAGTTTCCCCCGATAGCCCTCGTGAGCTGGTGCGACGATAAAAAACGGTACAATTGCGGTACTGAATAATCGGCGAACGGATTGTTTGGATCGGCAGGTTTAAAATTATCGGGCATTCTTGGCAGGGCAGAGGTATGGGTGGCAAGATCTTTCAAGGTAATTTTCTTGTCGTCATATTCGGGTACCTTGACGCTTTGCGGCAAGTAGTTTTCAATCGGATCATCGAGCGTCATGGCTCCTTTTAGTACTTGGTCTGCCAATATAATAGTCGTAAAGACCTTGGAGATAGAACCTATTTCAAAAACCGTGTTTTTATCGAGCTCAAGACCTCCGTTTAACGCTGTTTTGCCATAACTAAAATAGGTTTCTTTGCCATCTTTCAGAAGTCCTACAACAATACCGACATTTTTACCGGTTTCGACCTTTTGTTGAATGTTTTCTTTTACTGCTGTTGAGATTTGCGATTGAGCTTCTTGAGAAAAGAGCATGAAACTGAAAAGTGCGATCAAAAAGGGCCATTTTTTCATAGGGAAGGTGGTTAAATGTGACTATAGGTGTGTTTTGCAGCTGCTATGTTACAAAAAGAAGGGAAAAATTGTTGTTGGAAGCTAAAAACAGTAAACAGTAAACCGTGAAGAGTTAAGGTTATGAGTTTGAGTTTGACATTTGAATTTGAGTTTGACACTTGCGCTTGAACTTTTTTAGCAGTGAACAGTAAGCAGTGAGGTAGTTATGAGTTTGACGTTTGAGTTTGAACTTGACACTTGTTACTTGCACTTCCCCCTCTTAGTCATCAACAAGCAGGGTGCGTTTTACTTCTCTACGAAGATAAAACCCAGTGACTATGGTGGCCATAACATCGGCGATTGCAAATGAAATCCATACACCCAATTCTCCCAAGTAGTTTGGAAGTATCAGAATTAAGGGGATAAAGAAGAAACCCTGTCTGGTAAGGGTCAATAACAGTGCCGGAATCGCTTTGCCAATGGCCTGAAAGTAAGCGGCCCCGATAAGCTGTAAAGCGATAATGGGAGAGGCAGCAAAAACCCAGCGCATGGCGGCAGGGATATGCTCTAAAACATAGGAATTTATGGCCAACTCACTAGCGGGGAGCCCTGTTTTGTTGCTTAAAAACAATGAAGCTATTTCCGAAGGGAAGATGAAAAGACCAATAAATACAACCGCTGCCAGAATAGCGGCATATTTGATAGCTGTATTGATACTCTCGCGAACCCGTACAAAATGTTTGGCCCCGTAGTTATAACCTGCAATAGGGAGAAACCCCTGGGTAATTCCAAAAACGGGAAAAAGGGCAAACATTAACATTCGCCCAATAATCGCATATACTGCTACCATGGCCTCGCCACCAAGGCCAAAAAGGATATTGTTCATGAGTAGGTATACGACACTTGTGGTTGCCTGCCGCGCTAGGGTAACAAAGCCCAAAGAGCCGATCTCCTTGATAATCGGAAGGTCTAGGATAAAGCATTTAAGCGTTAATCGCAGTTCTGAGTTTTTGGAAAGGAAAAAATATGTCACGTATGTGCAGCAGGTGAAATAGCTTATGGTAGTGGCCCATGCAGCACCCTGCATGCCCCAATCTAAAACGTTGATAAAAAGGTAGTCGAGGAAAAGATTGGAGATAGATGGTACGATCATCGCGATCATCGCGAACTTAGGTTTCCCTTCGGCACGTATCACACTACTTCCCATCATATTTAGGGCTAAAAGTGGAATCCCATAAAGTACAATGGTGTAGTAAATTTTGGCAGGCGCAAAGATGCTGCCTTTTCCGCCAAAGGCGGGAATCAGGGAATCCACGAAATATAACCCCAAGGCGACCATCCCGATGGTGACCAAAAGGGTCAGCGTAATCTGGTTTCCAAAGGTTTTAACGGCTTTGGCTTTGTTTTCGGCACCTAAGGCTCTTGAAATAATGCTCGATCCCCCAATGCCGATTGCCATTCCCAAAGCGCCAATAAAGAAAGAAACAGGAAGTACGACATTTATGGCGGCAATAGCAATGCTCCCGATCCAGTTCCCAACAAATATGGAATCGACCAAAACATTGAGCGACATTACCAAGATACCAATAGAAGCGGGGACGGCCTGCTGCACCAGAAGTTTCCCGATAGGAGCTGAACCTAACTGTTCTGCGGGTAGGTTGGCCATAATTAGTTTGCTAATTACAATTCGTTTATGCTATCGGCTCTTTTACAAATAGCCATTGGCAGCGCGAATTATTTTATATGGGCAGTACCTCGTTCTGCTGCCATTCGTTTACCCAATTTGCCATTACTTGTACCCAAGAATCGCTATCGTTCAGGCAGGGAATGTGTCTGTAATGTTCTCCGCCAGCTTCTTCAAACTGTTCTTTACCTTCCATGGCGATTTCTTCCAAGGTCTCAAGGCAGTCGCTCACAAAGGCTGCAGTTACAACGACCAAGCGTTTTTTGCCTTCCTTCGCCAAACGCTCGAATTCGAAATCGGTATAGGGTTTTAACCAAGGGTCACCTGCCAAGCGCGACTGAAACGAAGTGCTTACTTTTCCCTCGGGTAAACCTAAATGGGCCTTTACCAACTCGGTGGTTTCGTACACTTGATGGCGATAGCAGGTGTTGTGCGCGACCGAGTTGATACTACAACAACTGCCATCAATTTTACAATGGTATTTGGTAGGGTCCGATTTTCGAACGTGACGTTCAGGAATACCGTGGTACGAGAATAGGATATGGTCGTATTCAAAATCTTTTAACCCGGCTGCAATACTTTCCGAAAGCACTTTGATGTAATCGGGACTTTTATAAAAAGCAGGTAGTGTGGTCAAATGAATATTCGGGAACTTTTTTTGTTGCACTTCCATTGTTTTGACGACGACCGTTTCGTAGCTCGACATCGCATAATGCGGGTATAAAGGAACCAATAATACTTCGTCGACGCCTTTTTCAGTTAGTTCGCACAAGGCATTCTCAATGGTTATGCTCCCATAACGCATGCCCAAAGCCACCGGCATTTCGGTGTGTTCTCGTAACTTCGTCGTAAACCGTTCAGAGAGCACAACCAGAGGAGAACCTTCGTCCCACCAAATTTTGGCGTAGGCTTTGGCCGATTTCTTTGGTCGTGTTTGTAGAATGATTCCACGAACCAATAAATTCCGAAATACTATGGGCACGTCAATAACGCGCTCATCCATCAAAAACTCATCTAAGTACGGTTTTACATCTTTAGCGGTGGGGCTGTCGGGTGAACCAAGATTTACAAGTAGTACTCCTTTCATGTATGCTGAAATTTTTCAACTACAAAAATAAGGCTAGATCTGTTTCCTTCAATCAGTTTCCATAAATACTTTTTGATAGTGATATAGAAAAGGTCGATGCTCTTTCTGCCTGCTTCTTACCAGGTGTTTGACAATACTTTTTTTTATTTTTTCCACACTCTTTTCTCCTTTCTTCAAAAAACTCACTTCTTCGAAAATATGCGGTCTTAAATTTCGTTATACCAAGAACCAGGATGTTTTTTAACGGAAAATAGGGAGTGCCAGCACTCTATTTGTTAGTTACTTTGTAGAAAATACGTTAAATAGAACTCCAAGATCAGAACCAAACCGATCTATGCGTCAACTATTAGTTTTATTCTTATTTATATTTTGCGCGGGTGTTTCTGCCCAAGAGGCGAATAGTCTGCTTTGGGAGATTTCAGGAAATGGTTTGCAACAGAGTTCATACCTGTATGGCACCATGCATGTAAGCAGGCGTATCGCCTTTCGGCTGGATGATGTCTTCTACGAAGCGTTGGATCAGAGTCAGGTGGTTGCCCTTGAATCGGACCCCGCAACCTGGTTAGATGATAACAACCTAAATACCTTGCGTGGTTATGGGATGCAAAATGGGTTTTACACAAAAGGGTTTTATATTCAAAACTTTGCCGTAAAGAACCCTCGAAAGGAGGAGATGGCGGCCTATTTGGCTTTTAACGATAGTAGGGTAAACGGTATTCTGTATCGCAGCAATGATTATTCGCAAGATTTTGAGGAAGAAACCTATCTTGATATGTTTATCTATCAGGCGGGAAAGAAATTCAACAAACCTGTGGTAGCCTTAGAAAATTTAGAGGAATCAGCGGCTTTGGTAGGGCGTGCGAGTATGAACCCAATGAAGCAAAAGCCCGACGAGTGGCTGCAAAAAAAGATGCAGCAACAAGATTTTATGACACTCTTGCAAGATGCCTACCGTAACAGGAATATTAATCTACTCGATTCGATCGACAAGGGAATCTATACCGAACACTACCTTAAGAACATGTTGTTTATCCGGAATCGGAATATGGCAAACAAGCTCGATTCGGTGGTGCATACGGCCAAAACTTTTGCGGGTATCGGGGCAGCACATTTGCCAGGGAAAGAAGGGGTTATAAGCATGTTACGCGGAAAGGGGTATACCGTAAAGCCCTTACTTTCAAAAGCAACTTGGAAAGGAAAAGAAATAAAGAAAAAATTGGAAAATGCTGTTCTTGAAAATAGGTATAGCAACCAAAACCCTGATGATAAGTTCTTTACCGTCGACCTGCCCAATAAACTATATCCAGTATCAGAAAAACCTAGTACAGCTTATATCTCACCCGATTTGGCGAATGGAAGTTATCTAATGGTGAATCGGATCCCAACTTTTTCGTACCTCAAGCAAGATGCAGTATATACCGTGGAAGATCTGGATCAACTATTGTTCGAGAATATCCCGGGGAAAATAGTAGAGAAGAATAAGATTGAACGAAATGGCTTTCAAGGGCTCGACATTAAGAACCGGTTAAAGAACGGTGATCACCAACGGTATCACATTTATGTGACGCCCCTAGAGATTGTGATTTTCAAAATGGGGGGAGATGGTACGTACGTAGTACAGCATTCCGATACTATCTTCAATAGCATACAATTTAGAAAAAGAGCACGGAAACCTGTTTTGGTCGCCCCTGAATTTTCAGATTTTGAAATACGCATGCCGAGTTTTTATAGCTTTCCCAATCGCACACGAAACGGGCATCGCTTGGTTCAAGGATACGATTCAATTACTGATAGCTACTACTTTCTGCGTAAAGTAACCCTGAACGATTTTAGCTATATCGAACAAGATACTTTTGAATTAAAACAGATACAAAAACGCTTTTACCAAGATTTGAAGTTAACCGGAGTGTATTCCGATTTTGAAGGAAAAGTGCTTCGTTCAAATGCGATGATCGATTCCCTGTCTGGCAGGGAATTGCATTTAAAGACCACTTTTAAGGCTGGGGATTATTATTTAATGGGTGCTGTCACCACCGAGGCAACTTTGGCGAAAACCTACTTTGATTCTTTTAAAATAAACGATGCGACCTATTCGAAAAAGTTTGAGACCGTTGCGGATACGGCCTTGTTCTTTAGAACGGTAAGTTCGGTACGACCTCCAAAATTTGTGGAGAATAGCAATTTGTATTTAAATGGGCGAAATCGCCCTAAGGGCTATAGCGCCTTTAACAAGAAGACAATTTATCAGAACTCGAACAATGAGGCGGTTGCCGTTTCGCTGAACAAATCCCATGATTTCATGATGTTTCCCGACTTGGATTCGGTCTGGAACTTGCGTAAAAAACTGTACGCGCATGAACGTTTTTATATTACCGATGAAACCAAAAAAACGCATGCAGATGGGGCGGAAGAATTAATGCTTACCCTCACCGATACTGCGAGCACCAGAGGTATTTTGATCAAAAATGTTCTTAAAGGAGGCTTGTTGTATGAAATCAAGGCCCAAGTAGATACGGTCGTAAAACCAAGCCGATTCGTTACGGAATTTTTCGATAATTTTAAATTGATGGATACCCTGATCGGAAAGGATATCCTAACGGATAAAACACCGCTGTTCTTTAAGGCATTGCGAAAGAATGATAGTATTGTATTGAACGGTTATACCTTTATCGATTTCAAAGAGAAACATGTAGACTCCTTGAAACATTATATTGCCGATTTCGAATACCCGGATGATAAAAAACATATTCAGGCATACTTGATCCAAAAACTGGGAAAACTAGAACACCCAGATGTGGTGCCTTTTCTAAAGTCGTTTTATGGGAAATCGTATAATAATTCTGAGGCACAGACCAAAATACTGCAAGCGGTAAGTTGTAAAAAGAGCGAAGAATCGATTGCGTTGCTCTTAGATCTGTTGTCAAAAGACCTGCCGTTGGTTTCCAATACTTTTGAGATTCACCGAATTTTTCGTCCCTATAAAGATAGCTTGGAGCTTGCCAAAAGATTGTATCCTGAGTTAATGGACTATAGTGCCATTACCGAGTATAAGTCTCCGATTTTTTCACTTTTGGCCCGTTTGCAGACCAAAGGACTTATCAAGACCAAAAGCTATAAGAAATACAGGAAACAGATTTTGAACGATGCCAAGATCCAGTTGAAGCGAGTACTTGGAAGGGAGAACAATTCAAACGAGAATGGGTACTTTGGAAACCCTTCAAACAAAGGCACGGGTACCGGAGTATTGGAAGACTATGCGATTTTACTCTATCCTTTCAAAGAGGAAAAAGATGTAAAGTTGTTTTTTAATCGCCTCTTGCAAGTAAAAGATCGTAAAATACGAACCACCATGGCCATGCTAATGGCCAAAGAAGAAGTGGCGCTCCCACAAGAAATGCTTCAAAGTTTGGCTGCAGATATCAATAGTAGGGGTATGCTTTTTGGAAAATTAAAGTCTATCGGAAAAACCAATCTATTTCCACAAGAATTTAGAAAAGAGCGTTTTTTAGCAGAATCGTTGCTCTTTGAGGCCGGCAAGTTCAATGCTAAAAAAGATTCATTGCAATTTTTGGAAAAACGAGAATTGAATTTTAACGGAAAGGCACTAACAGGGTACTATTTTAAGACACGAAGTAACGAAGACTACGATGCCAACTTTAATATGAATTTGATCATTTTTGAAAAATCGAACGTACTTCGCCTAAAGCCATTCTATAAAAAAGAACGTATGCGGATCGAAGACACGGACACCGATACAGAGGTGATGGACTATGTTACCGAGGAATTCTTGTTACAGGATCATCAGCGTGCCGAAGTATACCGACCGAATAATTATGGTGGTTATGGCTACTATGGGTATTAAGCTGTTGTTTTTATGGAAAGCATTATTTTTGAAACAATAAGTGAAAACCGCTATCTTTAAGAGCTAGTACGCATTCTATGGCAACCAACCAGAATAACCCCGATCCTTCAGTAATTACCCTTGATTTTATTGAGATTTTGCGAACCGAAGGTAATAAGGCTTGGCGTAGCTGTTTGGCTTTGAATTCCGATAAGAAATACCAACAGGCGGTAAAATCAATTGTAGATACTGAGTTTCAAGGAGTGCAGTACAAGGCGCAACATCTGTTACTAAGAGATTTAGTAAAGGTGTATCATGATTTTGCATTGCTATATAATAAGGAATCTGCAGTTCCCTTGAAGATAAAATTCATTTTAATCTTTCTGTATGAAAAACTCCAGGGAAAAGACCTTGCACAGTCTTTCGATATTAGCAAATTACAAAAGCTTCCTGCTTCAAATAAGTTCGATAAAAATGTAAAATTAATACAAGAAACTTCTTTCTTTCAGCCTGTGGAAGCGCTGAAATCAGAGTATGCATCAACCATGGTTTTGGCAAAGATGAATAGTATTGATTTTCAGAATATTGCTTCATTTTTAAATAGAATTGCTTTATTAATGGCGCAGGCCGACACTACCGTATCTCCAAAGGAAGAAAAAACGCTGAAAGCTATCTCTGAGAAAATCAATAGTCCAAAAATAACCCTGGAAAAATCAAATTATAGTGAAGTTCCGGAGGGTGATACACTTGAAAAAGTGATGGAAGAATTAAATGATTTGATAGGTTTAGAGGCTATAAAAAAGAATGTAGAGGACCTTACAAATTTCCTTAAGGTTCAAAAAATAAGAGAAGAAAATGGATTGAAAACCAATCGAAATGCATTGCATGCTGTTTTTATGGGCCCTCCGGGTACAGGAAAAACTACTGTCGCAAGAATGTTGGGGCGTATTTTCAAACATTTGGGCTACTTAAAGCATGGACATTTAGTTGAGACCGATCGCTCGGGAATGGTAGCGGGGTATGTAGGTCAGACTGCTATAAAGACAGATGAGATAGTTACCACCGCTACCGATGGCGTTCTCTTTATTGATGAAGCATATGCCCTATCTTCTGGAGGCTTGAATGATTTCGGGAACGAAGCTATCGAGGTGTTGTTAAAGCGCATGGAAGACATGCGAGATAACTTGGTAGTAGTGGTGGCAGGATATCCTGATGAGATGGAGTTGTTTATTCAGTCAAACCCGGGATTACAGTCGCGTTTCAACCGTTATTTCACTTTTGATCATTACCTGCCTGAGACACTATTGGAAATTTTTAAATTATACGCGAGAAAAGCTGATTTTGAGCTGAACTCGGAAGCGGAAGATAAACTTTCTGAAATTATTGACAGGGTTTATGAAAAACGACATAGTGGTTTTGGGAATGCCCGTACTATGAGAAATCTTTTTGAAAAAATTATAGAGCAGCAAGCAAATAGAGTGGTCAAAATTGAGAATATCACCAAGAAAGATTTGGTAATTTTAACCGAGGAAGATATCCCTGAAATTCTAAAAACTGTAAAAGAAATCATCGTTTTCGAAGATGACGGATCATAATTTTTAATCGAATGACAACACAGGATTTAATCAACTTATTTTCAGGTAACCAATATTATGTTTTGGGATATTTCGGTGTGATTTTTATTTTGTCCGCGCTTGTTACATTAACCGTTAATCGCGAGAATATTGGGAATTTAAAATATTTAATGTCCTTTTTGGTCTATGCAGTGGCAATTCCTGGGGTTTTGTCAGTTTTGTTGGTTCTTTATAAGCTGCTGATGTTAAGGGAAAGTCTTTTAGATGTTAGTATCATCGCGTATTTTGTTCCGATTATAGCTATGGTAGTTACTTTGCTGTTGTTAAATCGAAAGATAAAACTAGAAAAATTACCTGGCTTTCAACGCCTGTCTGGGTTGGTGGTAATCATAACAATTGCATTTATTATTATTTTCATTTTACAAAGGACATACTTTGGAGTCTTGATTTTGGGAAGCTTTGTGCAGGTTATTTTAGTATTCGGGGTGTTGATGATTGTATTGCGAATGGCGGCTAAAAAGCTAATGAAATAAAATTGAAGTGTAACAAAACGAGGGTTTAAAATACATATACTAAGGATGCACATTAGGTCGTTAGCATTGTATCATTCTCTTTACGAGGCCTGTAATCCATAAAAAATATATAAATTTAGCCTGGTTTCTAGTCGAAATCAACGAAAACTGACCAAAATAACGATAAATGGCAAAGGAAAAATTTAATTGGAAAGCACTTTTTGTTAATGATGAAGGTGCTTCAGGGGTGAAACCAAAAGAAAATACTCCTGCGAAAACGACTTCCTTTCCCGAGGAGAGAAATACGGTTACTAAATTCCCGGAGAAGGTGAGTATGGCCAATACTGTTAATGTAGACAACTCTGTTCTTGGTACGGTTATCGAGATGTATGAGGCCGGTTTCGAATCCTTGAACCAGCCGGGCTACGATTTTTATGAGTTTTTTAAAGCGATCAAGGCGGTAGGAAGTAACGATCCTTCCGTATATAAAATGGCCTTTACCATGGCCCAAGGAGTAGATGCTGCCGTAAATAAACCAACTTTGTTAAAACAGTCCGATTTTTATGTGAAGGAAATAAACAAGGTGCACCAGCAATACCGCACCAAAGGCACTGCGAAAAAGGCTCAGATACAAGATGGTCTTAAGAGTAAAAAAGAGACACTTTCTAGTGAAATATCCCAGCTCGAAAAGCAAATCTTGCAACTTCAGACTCAAATTGGTGATAAGAAGAGTCAATTGCAATCTGTTGATTCCAATCTGATCAAGGATGTTTCTGATATTGAACAGAAGATTGTAGCCAACGACCTTGCAAAAAGTAAAATATTGGAAACTATCAATTCGGTAATTGATGGTATTAAAAATAATCTGTAAACTACATCAATGAACGTAGAAGAATCAAAGAGTCATATATTGGATTTACCCATCTTAAAACATTTTGATGATGAGAAGGGCGAGATTTCATTGAATCCGAACAACTGGAGAAATGGTGAAAAAGGGTTGAATGCAGCGTTGAAAATTGCTTTGTTCGCCGCACTTGGTTATGGAGCATGGGTGTACATTTTGCCACCCCTGTTTACGGCATTGGGTCAAGTTATTGCCTTGGCTGGAGTGGCGGTGTTCGTTATTTTTTTCATTTTAATGTTGCCGGTTATTTTTAAGGGGCTTCGTCGGGTTACTAGAGGAATTCATAAATCATTAATAAAATACGATCCGTTTGGCGAATTACAGGATCAAAAAACTAAAATGATTCGAAACCGAAAAGTTTTCCAAGAATCCAAGGCAAAGATCAAAGCGTTGAAAGGGAATATGGAGGCGGAGTCCTATAAGGCCGAAAAGGAAGCAAAAGAGTACCAAGAACGAGTATTGTCCCTTCAAAAACAGGCGCAAAAAATTAAAAAGGAAATGGAGCGTATCGTTGCGGAAAAAGGTTCTGCCGGAAAGGACACCGATGAATATGTTGAGCTGCACAGTGCATTGGCTAAAAAATTATCGGAATCGCAACGCGTTACACATCAGTTAGATCAGAGCAAAGGCTTTATCCAGAAATATGGTACTCGAGCAAACGTGATGGGTAAACTAGATCGTAAACTTACCTTGGCAGGTACAGCGATCGATATTAAAATATCCGATTTCGATGTTACGATTCAAATGCTTAAAAAGGAGTATGCTTTTGCGAAAACTGCAAAGGAAGCGACCGATAGTGCCAAATCAGCAATGCATTTTACCAAGGATTGGGAATTGGAGTATGCTCTTGATGTGATTACGGAAACCATTGCCATGGATATTGCCCGTACCCAAGAAAACCTCTCGGATATCGATATGCTTACTAGCAAATATGATATTGATAGCGACGAGCTATATTCCCAACTGGATACTTTGGCAGATAAGATAAAGACAGGGAAAGATTATGTTCCCGAATCATCTAAGTATAATAATCCGAATTATAAGCTAACCGCTGAGGATAAACAAGAAAGCGGCGGTTTTGGAAAAATGTTCGACTAATCATTAAACACTAAATACGACTAAAAATGGGTAAAATTTTACGAACCAAAAAATTAACAACGCTATCAGAGCTGCTTATCGTACTTGTACTTTTAGGTGGAATTCTAGGGGCGGTATACTACTTTGCGCCTGGGTTAAGGGTTGGTGAAGCGAAGGTTTTGGATGAACTCAATATTGATAAAGACGAGGTAAACAATGTAATTACATCAGATAAAATAGAGCTGCCCTCTAAAAGACGTTCTGGCATTGCGAAAGAAAAACCGCTTGTACGTATGGCTGCGTATGCCTGGAATGCCCAGTCGGGAATTATCGTTTCGAACGGGGGACCAAGGACAACAAAAGGTTCTTTGATGGAACAGAATGGCGTCAACTTGGAAATTATACGTCAAGACTGGCTGTCCGAACTTCGAAATATGCAGATGAAGTTTGTTGAAGAGTATGATAGAGGTGAGGAATACCCAGACGCAGATAAAAGTGCTTTCGCAATTATGATGATGGGTGATGGTGCCCCCTTCTACATCAGTACCATGCAACAAGCACTTGACGATAAGTTTGGAAAAGACAAATACCATGTACAGGTAGTTGGATGTGTGGGATTAAGTTATGGAGAAGACAAACTAATCGGCCCACCAAGTTGGAAAGTAGATCCGAAAAGTATGAAGGGGTCTTTGATATCAACTGTACTGGGTGATGGTGATTGGGTAACTGCCTTGAATTATGCTTTTGCAAACGGGTTAAAGGTGAATCCGGACGTGACTACCTATGATGAAGATGCCGTTAATTTTTATCCTTCCCAAGACGATGACTATATCAAGTCGGCAGAGGAATTGATCAAATCTCAAAAATCTGGGTGGACCGTGCCTTTAAAAGAAGTTAAAAATGGCAAGCTTACTGGTAAAACGATTAACAAAAAAATTGATGGATGTGCTACTTGGACACCTGGAGATAAAATGGTGTTTGATGCTTTGAGTGGCTATACCGATGTTGCTTCAACAAAGGAATTCAATAACCAAATGGCAACCACGGTAATAGCGGTAAAAGAATGGTCTGTACAGCATCCCGAAATTGTGAGCAATATTTTGAAATCTGCCTTAACCGCATCGAACCAGATGAAACAATACGACGAGTGGAGGGTTCGTGCCTCTGAAGCCGTGGCCGAGACCTATGACCTGGAAACACCTAAGTACTGGTATGATATGTTTAAAGGGCAAAAAGGCAGTAAGAATGGTGTAGAATATAATATGGGTGGATCTAGGGTGTTCAATTATTCTGATGTAATGCAATATTATGGTATTACTGATGGTACCAATCGGTATAAAGCAGTTTATAATCAAGTATCGAGTTATCTTAAAGAGTTGAATCCGTTCGGGTTCAACGAATCTGTAAAACGCATTGTACCGTATGACGAAGCAGTGAATCTCTATTTTGTTAAGAATATCAATGATATTGAATCTGGAACCGCGTATAAACCTGATTATACTAAGGAGGCCGATGAGGTGTTGGCTTCTGGTGAATGGAATATTAATTTCGATACGGGTAGCGCTAATATATCGGCGTCATCTGCAAGTACATTAGAGTCAATCTATAACTTGTTGATTCAGGCAGAAGATACTAAGCTAAAGTTAGAAGGTCATACAGATGATACCGGTTCTTCCGATTCGAACTATGATCTTTCTCAAAGTAGGGCCCAGGCGGTAGTAAATCATTTACGTAGCAAAGGTATTCCTCAATCTCGTTTCCAAACTGTTATAGGCAAAGGAGAAGATGAACCTATTGCTAATAACACCTCAGCTGCAGGTAGAGCTCAAAACCGCCGCGTAGTGATTGTATTGCTCAAGTAACAATGCGGTTTATAAAATAATAAGAACCGTTCCGAAAAGTGAAGATAGTATGTTCCCTTCGGAACGGTTTTTTTGTGCAAATTCATCAGAAATATGAAACAACTTTTTACGCCATTCGAAAATGTAAGTAAGAACACCAGGCTGTTTATTGTGCTGGGTTGGGTAGTTTTACTATTAGGTTTTTGGTTTGTTTCCAGTATGGGTGAAAGGCATTTATTTCCTTCGCCTCAGCAGGTATGGCAGGGTTTCCTAGAATTATATAATGAAGGGCTGGTTGTGCACATAGGGAGTTCGTTACTGTTGTGTTTTTCAGCTATTGGGATAGCCATCGTAATTTCCTTGGTCTTTAGTTACCTTTCTACAGTTCCGATTATAAAACCAGTGGCTAAGACCTTAAGTAAGCTTAGGTACCTTCCCTTAACCGGTATCACATTCTACTTAGCAATATTAATCAGTGACGCAAGAACAATGCAGGTATGGGTGCTCGTTGTATTTATGAGTACTTATTTGACCACCTCGCTACTAAGTATGCTCAATGCCATTCCCCAAGAAGAATTTGACCATGCCCGTTCCTTAGGGTGTAGCAGGTGGGAAGTGCTTTGGGAAGTAGTCGTAAAAGGTAGAATCGATTACGTCATAGATGTAATTCGGCAAAATTTGGCAATCGTTTGGATGATGCTCGTGACCGTGGAATCTATTTTGGTGGCTGCTGGCGGTTTGGGGTTCCTTATAAAGAATTCAGATAAGTTTATGAACCATGGGCGGATCATTGCCTTGCAAATCGTCATATTGGGCGTGGGCCTTTTTATAGATTTTGTATTAAACTATTTAAGAAAAGCATTTTTCCGTTACTCAAAAATATAGCAGATGACTTATAATATGCAGAATACCCTGCTTTATGTAGAAGACTTGAGTGTCGCCTATGGAGATAAGGTTATTATCAAAGATATAAACCTGGTCGAGAAAGATGTAATTCGTGAAGGCCATATTACCGGACAGGTAATTGCAGTGGTCGGTCGATCTGGAAGGGGAAAATCTACTCTTTTTAAGGCATTAACCGGATTGGTGAAGCCTACCTCAGGGAAGGTTCTTATTGCCAATACACAGACAGGATTGGATAATGATGCCAAAGAAGTGCAGGAAGGTGATATTGGTTTTGTGGATCAAAAATATACACTCTTTCGAAACAAAACGGTTTATGAAACGATGTTATTTGCACTTCGGCGAAAAGAAATGACGAAGGCAGAAAAGCATACCCAGATTATGCAGTACCTAAGGGATTGGGGTCTTGAAAATGAAAAAGACCAATACCCTTGTGAACTCTCAGGGGGACAACGACAGCGTACTGCTGTTATTGAGCAAATCTTTTGTTCAGGACATTATATGGTTCTGGACGAACCGTTTTCTGGTTTGGATGTCGGGAATATTGAAGATGTGAAGAAGGCTTTTGATTTAATAACGGCTTCTCACGAATTTAATACGATCATTTATTCTACACATGACATTGAACTTGCAGTTGAGTTGGCTGACAGTATTTATGTTATCGGTTATCCCACAATAGAGGGAAAAAGGATGGACTATGGTACGATTGTTAAGCACTTTGATATGAAAGAATTGGAGCTGGCTTGGAAAGATTATGGTTTGGACCATATCGAAGTTGTAAAACAGATAAAACAAGTAATGTTGTCATCTTAATTTCAGGTAGGTCTTAAATGAAAAGGAATCTTTTTTTATTGTTTTTCTTTATTGGGGTTGGAGGCTTCGCTCAACAAATCACCTGTTCCCCGGCCGACAAACTGGCGTTTGAAGATAAGACCATTGAAATCGATGGGCTTTTGGAAGATGACTATGGCAAAACCTTGGTCGCTATAGGCAAAACCTTCTTGGGAACCCCCTATGTAACCAAGACCTTGGAAATAGGGAAAACCGAATCGCTAGTGGTTAATTTACATGGCTTGGATTGTACCACCTATGTCGAAAACATATTGGCATTTGGAGGGTTGCTGAAAAGCGGTCAGTCTAATTTTGAAGCATTTACAGATCAATTGGAACACATTCGATACAAGGATGGAAAGTTGAATGGTTATGCCTCTCGATTGCATTATTTTTCAGAATGGATTGCCAATAATGAGGCAAAG
>CALLVX010000144.1 GCA_938010765.1 uncultured Flavobacteriaceae bacterium
ACAACTGTTAATCAGAGGGTCCTTGGTTCGAGCCCAAGAGGGGGAGCTTAATGAGAGCAAGCCATTCAAGCAATTGAGTGGCTTTCTTCATTTTGACGGGTACAACATAGGTACAACAAAAGATGTAAATTGTTGGAAATCTATTGGCACTATCCTCTTATCGATTATTATACAAAAACCTCATTTCCTTGAAAGATATCTAAATCTATTGACTTTTTTACGTTAATATATGTGTTATTCTTAGCAGATTGCCTTATCTACTCTAAATTGAAAGAGCATCAATTTAAAGAGTCGGAATTATGAAAAAGAAGAAGAAATCCATCCAATTGTTAGAGGAAATCAAGCATCTTTTATCCCATAATAAGAAGGTGATGAATGTAGAAGACCTCTCGGTTTATACTGGGCTCTCAAAAAGTAAAATCTATAAGCTAACCCAGTTGAAACTTATTCCTATGGGGAATAACAAGCACATTAGGCAGAAGTTTTTTGATAAGGATGTGATTGATGCCTGGCTACTTGGTGAACCCAATTTGTCAGATGCTTATTTGGAACAGAGATTTCATGAGAAGCTAAAAGGCAATAAATAACAACCTAAAATTTATAATCACTGGTGGTTTTACTAAATTTCTTATTTTCTTACAAATTTTCCTTCAATACTCTTTGCGGAAAACCACAAAGTATCGTTTAAGATTTTTCTGTAAATTGCGGAGCCTCTTTTTTTTCCTACCTCCTTTGTCATTTTAATAAAATTATAACAGTGAAAATAGAAGTTAAAAATTTCAAGGGTATCAAAGAAGGTAGTGTTGAACTTGAAGATATAACGGTTTTTGTTGGTTCAAATAATGCAGGAAAGAGTAGCTTCATTCAAGCAATACAATTTGGAGTTTCTGGTTGTCAAACTTTAGAACAAAATAATACCCCATGGCGAGATAATAGAACTTCAAGATCCACTTCCTTTAACTCGGATGATTTTTTATATACTCCCACCAGATATATTGAGACGTTGTATCACAATGAAAGATTAACTGAACGAACCGAGTCTATTTCTATAACATTTGATGATTCCCAGAACACCTCAACAATTGAATTTCGAAAAGGAAGAAACAAAGGTATTAATACCAGATTAATTAATTCAACTTTGGGTAATCACTTATGTAGTATTCAAAACCCTTACTGTGTATATGTACCTGGTATTGCGGGGATACCAGTTGAAGAAATTTATGAACCGGAAATAAAGGTTAGAAAATCGGCAGTAAGAGGAGATAGCAATAATTTTTTGAGAAATATACTCCTCAGAATTAAAAGTGATTCAGATGAGACTAAGTGGGGAAATTTTATTGGGTCATTATCGGAAATCTATGAAAATATTCAAATTCGTGTTTCTTACGATGAAAATGACTCGGAATATATTTCCTGTCAAATTAAAATACGAGACAACTTTCTTCCATTAGACTCTGTTGGAACAGGTGTTCTACAAACAATGCAAATTTTCGCATATATGGAGTACTTTAATCCAAGAATTTTGCTTCTAGATGAACCTGACAGCCATCTACATCCTACAAAACAAAGATCTTTGGCTAAAGAAATTCAACGAAGGTCAAACCTCAATTCAGAGATGAAAGTTGTGTTTTCTACACATTCTATGCAATTACTAAGATCCTTAAATGAATCCAAAACATATCATTTTATTAAGGGAAAGCCTACCTTAACTGATAACGAAAGTTCAATATTACTAGATATTGGTGCACTCGATGCAGATTATCTCTTTTCAAAACCACTGCTTAAATATGTGGTAATTACCGAAGATAAAGTGGATGATATAAAAGAGAAGAAAAATTTTATAAAACAGTTCTTATTAGCACATGGTCTAAATGAAAATGAGTTTGTTCTTCATTCATATAACGGTTGTAAAAACATGCACACTGCGGGTGTTTTGCAAGGACTTGTTCAAAAGCATATTCCTTCTGCAAAAGTTATAGCACATTATGATAGAGATCAAAAATGGGATGATGATGATCCTGAATTACAACTATTAAGAAGCAAAGCGTCTACTCACAATATCAAAGTATTCGTAACTGAAAAAAGTGAAATTGAAAATTATTTCTGTTCACCACGACATGTAAATGCAATATTTGGGATAGGAATTGATGAAACGGAAACTATTTATTCTGAATGCTTAGAGTCTGTAAGAGAGCTAACATCTAGAAAAACCAAAGATTTCATTCTGAATGAAAGAATTGATAAAATAACTGATGAAAACAATCGAATAAAGAGTGGCGAGTTAGAAAGTATTGTAAACAGCGTGATAAGCAGTCACCTTGACAAGGTTTGCCCAGGAAAGGAATTGTTGTCACTAATTAAGCAACGAATTCAAAATGATTATTCTATAGGTGACACATCGGTAATTGTTCAACCTTCTTCTGGATTAAGGTCTAACCTTTTTGAGCAATTGATAGAAGAATAACTGGTTACGAAAAACCGTTAAACATAATTCCCTTCATAAAGAAACTCTATTAATTTCTTAAGCTGACGAGTCAAATTTTATGAAAAAAATTATAATGAATTTAATTGTTAGCTGTGTTCAACTCATAAGTGTGTTCCATTTATAACTTGAACTTAGATTAGTTAGAATATGAAAAACTATATATGAATTACATTTCGACAATAATATCTGTAATAGCGATTTTGATATCTGGTTTGACCTTTTGGTTGACTAGATTAAACAAAGGTCAAGTTAAAATGACACGTCCGACCGTTATTTTCTTTGGTCCCGATAATCCCGTGAGCAATCATAAAAAGGTATTTATTCGAACCCTTCTTTATAGTTCCTCTGAGCAAGGCCAGTATATTCAAAATATGTTTGTTAGACTTAAGCGAGGAGAGTCAACTCAGAATTTTAACATTTGGGTTTACGAGGATAATGGACTTGTTCGAGGTAGTGGTTTATTCGTTGGCAAAAGCGGTGTTGCTTCTAATCATCATTTTCTTACACCAGTAGATGGAACAAAATATGAATTTCTCCAAGGCACCTATATTCTCGAAGTTTATGTAGAGTCCGTAAACCGAACGCCAAAAAAAATATTTCAAGAACAATTGGATATTAGCGAAATGCAAAATGAAAAAATGAAAAACAACGTAGCTGGAATCTATTTTGATTGGGCTCCCAATACACAAAGCTATTTTGCTCATATTGATCAAGGGCCAAAGGAAAGTTCAGAATTTCAAAAATTAGCTGAGAAGTTCATGAAAGAAGGCAAAATCATAAAATAATACTTTAGCTAACGTATCCTATTCAGCATTGCTGGTCAAAATTAACTTAAAGGCACCGTTTACAAAAGCCAATAAATTTAAAAATTTTGCATTTGAGGTTATCTGGTTAAAATATAAGTTCCGTTCAGTGATAACTCTGAAAATTGACTTTTTTTACACACTATGTTTTATTTACAGAGCCTTAGAGTAACGGCTTATGTTTTCTATATACAGGGTTCAGTGCTTTTATTCTTTCAGTAAATTTCATTTTTTCAAAAGGTAATTCATCTAAGTTCTATTGCCACTCCAAGTTGATTTTTAGATTTGGGTCATGCCATAATTGTAAAAAACAGAATATTTAGAACTGATTTATTCTCTTCTCCGCCCCGAAAAGAAAAGTAGTTATATCCTGATAGATAATGACACGACATCACTGGTGCCTTTGCTCTAGATTCTTTATTGCAAATCATTAATAGTCGGTGGTGCGGTTCAGCGTTCCAAAATAGGGCAGTTTTTCGATTGCAGGAAAAATCTAATAAGAAACCGTTGTATAAAATATCTTATTGACTAAGCGAAAAAATATAGGTTTATTTTCTTATAAAGGCTATTTTATTTTAAATAAGATAAAAAATATTATTTAATTTAATATATTTAAATGAAATAAGGAAATAATGATTGAAAAAATTTCTAAATCACAAGTTTTAGAACGTATTCAGTTTGAAAATTACTGGTGGCGTAACAACGGCATTGAAGAAGATTATGATGCTATGCAACGCCGATTATACTTTGATATTTTCACACCTATGGTATTTGACCGATCCATAAATAGGGCCGTTGTGCTTATGGGGCCAAGAAGGGTAGGGAAAACCGTGATGCTACACCATACCATTCAAGAACTAATAGATGAAGGTGTGCCTGCCCAAAAAATTATTTTCATTACGGTTGAAAATCCAATATATACGAACATTGCATTGGAAGAGCTTTTTAAATATGCCTTAGAAGCCATAGGGAACCAAAACCCTAAAGACTGTTTCGTTTTTTTTGATGAGATACAGTATTTAAAAGATTGGGAAATTCATTTAAAAACATTGGTGGACAGTTATCGTGGCACAAAATTTATAGTATCCGGAAGTGCCGCTGCTGCCTTAAAGTTCAAAAGCAACGAGAGCGGTGCAGGACGTTTTACAGATTTCTTATTACCACCCCTTACCTTTTACGAATACATACACATAAACAATCTACAACACCTAATGGTCGAGAGCAGTTTACTGTGGAAAGAGAGGGAACAACCCTTTTATGATACAGTAAACTCCCAATTGTTGAACGATCATTTTGTGAAGTATATCAATTTTGGTGGGTATCCTGAGATTATCTTTTCACCACAAATGCAAAAGAACCCGGGTCGCTACATAAAACAAGATATCGTGGATAAAGTACTGTTGCGCGACCTACCTAGTTTGTATGGTATTAAAGATGTGCAAGAATTGAATAGGCTCTTCACCACTATTTGTTTTAATACTGCCCATGAGTTCGAATATGAAGAATTGAGTAGAACTTCAGGAGTAAAGAAGCACCTGATAAAAACCTATATTGAATATTTAGAGTCCGCTTTCTTGGTCAAAAAAATTAGTAGGGTGGACCAGAGCGGCAAACGCTTCAAAAGAGAAGTAAAGTTTAAAATGTACCTCTCAAACCCATCTTTATATGCCGCGCTATTTACACCATTGGCGATTACGAATGAAAAACGCATGGGCGACTTGGTGGAAACCGCTATTTACTCACAATGGATGCACCGTGATTGGTTTAATCCGTATTATGCCCGTTGGGGAAAAGGAGAGGTAGACATGGTGGGTATTGATGAAGGCACCTTACAACCCATTTGGGCACTGGAAATTAAATGGAGTAATAGATATGCCGAAAAACCTAGCGAGTTAAAGAGCCTTATTGATTTCTGCAATTCGAACAAGCTTACCTCTGCCTTAGTAACTACAATTGATCTCAAAACCCAAAAAGACTATCAAGGTGTAACGCTGCAATATGTGCCTTGTGCTACCTATGCGTATAATGTTGGAAAGAATACGTTGGATAAGAAGAAATAAACTGGAATGCTCGAAATAACTTAAAACGGGAATAAAATACCCAAGCCCCTGCGGAAGTCGCACAACCCTTCCGCTTCAATTCTCCCCAAGTGGACAAGCTTCGCTGGTCCGCATGGCAAGTCTTTCCGTTCCAGTTTTGCCCGACACCCTCGGAGCCGCGCGAAAGCATAAACGGCGAAAAAGCCGCTTGACCTTTCCTTCCCCCTCCCCACAAAAATTAGGAATATTGTTACAACTTTTGAATGCTTTTATTAAAAAAAATAACTAAAGGTATATTTCATTTGATTGCATCTATTCTCATTTGGTTTAATGTTTTAAAATACTGATTATTAAGTGTTTATATTCAATTCTGATTCCCTATATTTATCCGCAACGGCGGATAGCAAGTTATGTTTTAAGCATCTTAAAACGCCTACTTCCGCGGAAGTAAAAACGGTCCCGGACCTATAAAAAAGCATTGAATATGGCAATCAATAAAGGAGGCAGAAAACGGTTGGGAAACAACAAGCGATCACATGCAATCACCCTCAGGTTCAATAACACAGAACTACAAAAAGTAAGGGATATTTTGAATGCCTACAACCTCGATTTCGATACTAGGGGAACGGTAGGTCCGTTCCTTAGAAAACTGATTCTGAACAAACAAACGGTAAAGGGAGATACGCTTCCCGATGGACTCTCGATATTGACCTATCAGATAAACAAGATTGGCACCAACATCAACCAAATGGTCAAGGTGGCCCATTATAAAAATATGAGAAGTCCGAATGCAAGATTGGACCAGGAACTACAACGGGCGAACGAATTGATGCAGCGCTTGTTTGCATTGCTTTCTAAAAAAGCCAAGGAATGATAGCGAGGTTGTTGTATCGCGAAAAGGTACAGGGTGTACTGAAATATGTGCTCGGAAAAACCAAAAGTACCATACTCGGTTTTGGCAATACCTATTCCGAGTTCGATACCGACCCCGAACTATTTACCAACATACTATACCATTTGGGCCAACGCAGCGAATCCAAAAAGAGATATGTACATATTTCCCTGAACCTTCCCCACGGAGAGCGATTGAACAATAAAGACTTCCTTCAACTCTCCAAAGAGTATATGGAACAGATGGGCTATGGCGAACAACCCTTTATTGTGGTGCGCCATCATGATACCAAACACCAGCACGTGCATATCGTTTCCACTACCATACAAGAGGATGGAAAACAGATCAACCTCTCGCATGACTATCGCAGGAACAGGGCCACTCAAAAACATCTGGAACAACTGTTCGGACTATCCGCTTCCCCCTCTACTAAGAATCAAAAAGAACTCCCGGTATATGAAACCCCGCAATTCAAAAAGGACGACACCAATGGGGTGAAATTCTATATGCAGGACATTCTCAACAATACCTTGCAAAAATACAACCCACGCAGTTTCGAGGAATTGGCCGAATTGGTCAGGCCATACCATATTCTGGTCAGATCCGCACATAACCATAATGGTCGAATAGGAGTCTCTTACGGAATCTCCATCGACAACGGTTATAGATCAAGATTCATCAACGGGAGCACTGTACATCCGTTTTTGAGCGGACCAAAACTGCAAAAAGTCTTTGAGAAAAATGCAAGCTCGAAGCTATTGCCCATGGTCAGAAAACGCTTGGAAAAACAGCTGCATACCACCTACAAACTGTTCGGGACGATAAACCTAGAACAGCTCCCGGACATTCTACGATTCCATCAAAAACTGGACTGCAAGCTTGTTTATGACAAAGAAGGAAAAGCTGTCGATTTTGCCATCCATGACAAATCGGGATATGTACTCAAGGCCACGGAAATAGGGAAAGATTTAGGAATAGCTTCAAATCCCGTATTATTCCAAGACGGGCATACTCAAATAGACAGGGAAAGCGCACAACTGACCCTTGAACTCCAAAAATGTATCAAGGAGGTCTTTCAGGCCAGCTATCGAAATTCAAAAAGGAGGGTTCTTTTTTCAGAACACATCGATGCCCTATTGGGAAACTGGGTGGTGGACGAAACCATGAAATCGGAACGTTTTATGTTCCTAGCCAGGTATCTGAACACGGATAACAAAACCTTGGCCGAATTGCTAAACGAACAATTCCCTAGAACAAGGGACAAGCTATTGAGCATTGAAACCGTCCGGGAAGAACGCCGATTAAGGGAAAAGGCAGAACTGATAAAAGCCGTGACTAAAAGCCCGTTGTTTGAGCTAAACTCCAAAAAGGGACTGCTCGTTGAACTAACGGAAAGTGTCGGGGTCCGATATGATGGACGGGGCATCCGCCACGTAGATTCAAATAAGTATCGGCTGAACTTGGATCTGGGAAAATTAGAGCTGTCCGATCGGCCCGATTTTTATACCTCTCCCGGATTTGTGAAAGAGAATGAAAAAGTACTCGAAGGACTCCTGAATCGGAATACAAAAAATGATTTAGAGTTTGGCCCCAATGCCTTTTTTCTGCCTTTGCTATTTCCAAACCTGTACGAATCGATGCAACCGGAATATAGAAGGCGATTTGAACGGTCAAGTTTAGAGGCCTATCATAAACATGCCCAACGCTCTATCGAACATTTTGAAAAATCCCCCGAGGACTATATCCGATTTTTCAATGCAAAAGGATTTTATTTCAAACGGTGTGGGGAACGGCTTTGTATTGGTTCCATTTATTCCAACTATCCAGTAGAAATGCCACTTGCCCCCAAGAAGCAAGCGTATCTTGAATCAACTGATGACTGGAACAAACTAATGCAAGATCAATCGATGATACTGGGTAATGTCAAAGGCTTGGGACGGGATAATTTAAAATGTTTGTGGGCTTCCCATCTGATAGAAAACGGCCGGTATACGGCGGCGGCCTATATGATGGTCTTGGAGGATGCCAAACCGAACCTCCCATCGGAGATTTTGAAGCATTATATGGAAAATGGCCTAAAAGAAGCTTTGCTCTCCGTATCACAAAAACAGATCGATGCCAAACGGGCACGGCGGCTAAGAAGGGGTATTTATGCAATCAACAGACCATTCAGAAATAAGAGGACGAAGGCGGAAGAGGTCTTCAATGGCTTCAAGGACGAGCTTACCGATTATTCGAAATACAAAAGTAGGGGACTTTCGATGTGACCTTCGAGAAGTAAACTTTGTCAGTTGATATGTAGCACCTTAAAAGGTGCTTTCTGTGGTTAGGGGGAAGGAAGAAAAGGCACATCTACCTAGTACCCTTTGTTGCAGGGGGTTGGTCAAATCGATACTATGGCCCTATCATACCAAAAACAGTAGGGGTTTATTCTTTCTTAAAAGCGGTCAGCCGGTAAGGAAGCGCATTTTTGATTTCCGCCACTTTTTTGAAACCGTTCTTTTTGTAAAACGAGAAATTTTTTTCAGTAGAGGTCTCCAAATAAATTGGCATCCCTGTGTTTTTATAGTAAGCGATTACGTCACCTAGTAATGCGGAACCAATACCCTCACCAGTATGGGAAGGGTCTACACCGATATACCATAGATGTAAGAAATCGTCCTTTGGATGCATACGTTTGACCAAAGATTCCCTTTTCAAAACCTTGAATACATTTTTAAAACCTATGACATTTCCCATTAAACGTGCATCGCGAAGTACACTTTTTAAATTGGCCCTTTTCGTTTTCGGCCTTAACATCAAAAGACATGATTTTGAATCGTCCGAAATCCATACAAACATCGATACTATAGTCCATCAACATTGGAATTCTATTGGGGTCATTGTTACAGACCGCCAGCACCGATTTATTTGTTTTAAATGAGTCACTTAAGATTTTTGTGATTCGAGGTCTTTCTTGTTGCGTGGCAATTTTCATGGTCTTATTTAGCCTTTATCTCATTATTATGTATTAAGAAATCTAAATTTGTCGACTAATGGTAAAATACAATTCTTACAAGGAAAATTAGGAGTGCATCGACAGATTATAGCTCTAAACAGGAATTTATGAAGTACGTGTTATTTTTCACCCCCTTTGGTTTACTGCTGGTAGAAAGAATTTGGCAAAACAATAAATTTGTAGTATTTTTCCTTCGTGTTAAGGTTTTATCTATTCGATTAGCTATTCACTAACCATGCGAAAGTACAAGGCATTTACTTGTGCAAACTAGAAAAGGGAGGCTTTAAGAGCCTCTTTTTTAGTTTCCCTACCATATAGTAACGGCTAGCCCCAAATACTTACACAAACTAATACTATGAAATGTGAGGATTCTTGGTCCGTTTACAGTAAATAGGTCAAAATGTGGGGAAACCATAAAAGCTATTATATTCCTATTGTCCAACGCCTACCAAAACTACAGGGTATGCCCATTGAAAAATCTTTTTTCAGCAAAAAAAACCAATGATTTCAGGGGTTTCCTGTCGTTTTTCAGCAAAATTAGATTTAGAACACGATTCAACGAATTCTTGTGGAATACCCATTTTATTGACCTTAAAGGCAATAATTAGACCTAGCAACACCGCATTTGCGTGTTGCCCTCTTGCTATACATTTCTTCTTCGTTTCACTTCAAAGAAATGCTTAGCCTAAAGTCGGCCATCTAATTTTACTACATAATAGGTGTTTTGGTGACCTACAAAACCACAGAGTAATGATTGTTTTATGAATTAAGGGAAGCCTAAAAGAGTAAACGTTCCATGATAAAAGGTTTAAAAGATGATTGTGACGGGCAGAACAATTGCAATTGATACAGGTTTTATAGCTTTCTTATCGATAATTATGAGCAATTCAACGTAAATTGTAGTACTAAATAGTTCATAATAGTATATTATTCCTACATTTGGGAGTTCTTCGTAATTTACATGCCTAAATAATTCTTTAATTAAAGCATGTTATTATGAAAACAAAAAACTTGGTATTATTTGTGGCTATTGTTTGTTTTTGCGGATTCTTAGGGTCTTGTGAAAAGACGGACGTAGCAGAAAACGAAGCATTATATGAAGTTCATGGTGTCGATCGAACCAAAGTTGAGAGACCTGGCGAGCAGGGAGGTAATTAGTAGAGCAATTGCTTCCATTATGGTGGCCTTGTCCGGTTTGTTACTTTATTTGGACAAGGTCATTGTTTATTTTGGTATTGAAGGCGGCAATACTTTCGGATTTAACGACCTTGAAACTTTTGTTTGGATTCTTACCCAATCGCTTGCACCTTTATTAATGATATTCGCTTACCCATTTCGACCTTATCTTACTTCATTTCTTATCCCTGTCTATTGCTATGCAGTCCAACTGGTATGGATATTCCAACCGGAATATACGTTTGACCATATGTTTTTACAAGCTTACGCAATGGGGTCTTGTATATTATTTTTTCTACTTTTCTTCTTCATGGAAAAAATGAAACAGTGGAAAAAACGGCATGAGTCCATGAAAAATCAATTCAAGGAAGAAAAAAAGGAAATATTGGATATTCTAAAATCTAAAACCCTATCCTAAACCTACTTATGAAAGAACTTGTCGCTGAAATCGTTCGCATAAAGAAGAGAGCCATTAATGAAGAAATTGAACTTCGAGAGCTAATTATTGAACTAGGCAACGTCCTAGACAGGTATGATCAAGAAGTAAGTCTTCAGGATGAAGAAAAGGAATACTTTAAAAAATTACTAAAAATGAAAAGCTTTAAAAAAATAATTGTATGTCCGTTTAATGTCCACTTGCTGTAATGCTTGCTATTACTAACCTATCAAATATTCTTTCACCAAAATACCTTCTATTAAGCTTGTAGACGAACTCATTGAGGTATAGTTGCAGGTATTTCGCTTTTATCTTA
>CALLVX010000145.1 GCA_938010765.1 uncultured Flavobacteriaceae bacterium
TCCCGCGAACGATCTGCCCGATACCGATGGTACCGAGGATGTGAACTACCGAGATTTGGACGATGATGGCGACGGCATCGATACCCCAGATGAAGATGCGGACGGCGATGGCGATCCTACCAACGATGATACCGATGGTGATGGCACCCCTGATTATTTAGACCCTACTGATGATTCGGATGATGAGGTTATCGTAATGCAAATCGTAACCCCAAATGGCGATGGTAAGAATGATTTCTTGTGGATAGAAAATGTAGATAAAGCACTAAATAATACCTTGAAAATTTTCAATAGATGGGGAGTGCTGGTGTATGATGGTACTAACTATAACAATCAGAATAATGTTTTCGATGGAAGATCAAAAGGCAGATCTACAGTGAGTGCGACCGACTATTTACCGGCAGGGGTATATTTTTATATCTTTGAGTACAATCTGCAAGGCCAACCTAAAACGACCGAGAACGACTATCTTTACATAAGTAAGTAAATGCTTTAGCACATATGATACTAAAAAAGAGCTTTTTAGCGCCCCTGCTTTTAATATTGCTTTTCTGGGAAACGTCCTATGCTCAGCAAGACGCACAGTATACACAATACATGTTCAATACAATGAGTGTAAACCCGGCCTACGCTGGTTCTAGAGGGCAATTTAGTGCCGCCGCCCTGTATCGTTCTCAATGGGTGGGTCTAGAAGGAGGTCCAAAAACGCAGACGTTAAACCTACATTCTCCAATTCGAAATAGTCGGGTAGGCTATGGTCTTTCTATCGTTAATGATGAAATTGGCGAAGGGGCAGTACAAGAAACTTATTTTGATGCGATTATATCATACACTATAGATGTTTCCTTAGAGGGGAAATTATCATTTGGGCTGAAAGCGGGTGGTCATTTATTCAATTTGGATGTAGAAGGGTTACGCCAACGTGACGACCCCCAACTTCAGGAAAATTTGGATACCGATAATATTGACAACCGTTTTTCCCCCAATGTGGGTTTAGGAGTATACTATCACACAAACAAGTTCTATGCAGGTCTTTCTGCTCCGAACCTTTTGCAAACAGAGCATTTTGATGGTTCAGGAGGAAATTCTACAACGGTTGATTTTCTTTCCCAGGAACGCATCAATTTTTATCTTATCACAGGCTATGTTTTTGACTTGAACAACAATTTCAAATTCAAGCCAGCAGTTTTGACCAAGGTCGTTAGCGGAGCGCCATTGCAAGTCGATTTTTCGGCCAATTTTATGTTTAATGATAAATTTACCTTTGGCGCGGCATACCGATGGGATGCAGCTGTCAGTGCATTGGCAGGGTTTCAAATCTCTGACCAATTTATGTTGGGACTTGCGTATGATAGGGAAACTACTGATTTGGGAAGTACACAATTCAATGACGGTTCCTTTGAGATATTTTTAAGATTTGAATTGGTCAAATCGTTCCAAAAATTGGTATCACCGCGTTTCTTCTAAATTTAGGCACAAATGGCAAAAAAAATACAGCTTCTATTAATGGTTTTGTCTTTCACTTTCTTGGGCAATGTTATGGCACAAGACACTGTGAGAAAAGAGAATCGATTAGTGACCAAAGCAAATGAACGGTATGAACAATATTCGTTTAGCCCTGCAATTGATATATACAAAAGAGTATTGGATAAGGGATATGTATCGGCAGATTTACTCAAAAAATTGGGTAATTCCTACTACTTTAATGCAGATTACGTAGAAGCCGCTTCAACCTATAAAAGACTGGTTGAGGAATATGCTTCCGAAGCAGAGCCCGAAGATTATTTTAAGTACGCCCAAACCTTGAAAACCCTAGGTGATTACCCGGGTTCCAAAGAAATTATGGGGAAATTTATTGAGGCTACCTCCACAGGAAATGATAATAGGGCATCTTTATATAAAAACGAACAAGACTTTTTAGAAGAAATCAAGAAAAACTCGGGACGTTATGATATCGGGGAATTTGAATACAATTCACCCTATTCCGATTTTGCCCCCTCTTTTTACAAAGAAGGGCTGATTTTTTCTTCTGATAGAGATACAGGGAATTTGGCAAGGTATAGACATACCTGGAATTCCAAGGACTTTTTGGACTTATATAAGGTTGGTGCCGACAGTGTTTCGCTCGGTACTGTTTCCAAATTAGGTGATGACATTAATACACGCTTACACGAGTCTACCTCTATCACGACTAGTGATGGTAGTACCATGTACTTTACAAGAAACAATTTTAGAGAAGGTAAGTACGTGAAAGATGAAGAGGGCGTAATTCGTTTAAAAATTTTTAGGGCCCGTTTGAATGAAGAAGGTGTTTGGGACGGTATTGAAGAATTGCCCTTTAATAGTGATGCGCATTCCGTGGCACATCCCTCTCTAAGTACAGATGAAAAAACACTTTATTTCGTTTCGGATATGGTCGGAACCCTCGGTGCTTCCGATATTTTCAAAGTAGCCGTTATGGACGATGGCAGCTTCGGAAATCCTGAAAACCTTGGCAATACAATTAATACCGAAGCGAGAGAGACATTTCCCTACGTGACTTCTGAAGAAGTATTGTACTTTTCTTCAGATGGCCATCCTGGACTTGGCGGCTTAGATATTTTTGCAACCAAAATTGCAGACGGGAAACTTGATGGCGCCGTAGTTAACGTGGGTGAACCGGTCAATGGTAAAATGGACGATTTCACCTTTATTTTTGATGAAAGTACTAGAAAGGGTTACTTTGCTTCGAACAGACCAGAAGGCCAGGGCGCCGATGATATTTATGCTTTCTTGGAAACAGAACCCTTAGTGTTAGAATGTGTTCAGGAAATAACAGGGACCATTAGAGATAAGATATCGAACGAGGTTTTGGTAGGTGCTACCGTCAAGGTAATAGACGAGAACAATCAAGAGATAATGTCAACTATCACCGATTCTGATGGCAATTACAGACTTTCGGTTGACTGTAAAAAAGGAAACTTCGTAAGGGCTTCTATTCAGGGTTATGTTCCTTCGGAAGAATATTTAGGGAAATCGGATGGCAAGGCCAAAATCATTGATTTCTATTTGGAAAGAGACACGATTACAGCAGGTTTTGGAGACGATTTGGCAAAGTTATTACAGCTAAGCACCATCTATTTCGATTTTGACAAATACAACATTCGCCAAGATTCAGAGGTAGAAGTGGAAAAAGTAATTGCGGCGATGGAAAAATATTCAAGTCTTCGAATCAAAGTAAATTCTCATACAGATAGTAGAGGTAAAGATGCCTATAACTTATGGTTGTCCCAAAAAAGAGCAGAGGCTACTGTAAACTATATGATAGCTAAAGGGATATCGGCCGATAGATTGGAAGGAGAAGGTTTTGGTGAAACCAAGTTAATGAACAAATGTACGAATGGGGTTAAATGTACCAAAGAAGAACATGAGCTAAACAGAAGGTCAGAATTTATTATTTTAGAATAAGAACTTACTTAGTATGAATTGTAAAAAGCAGCTTCCTTTTTGGAGCTGCTTTCTCTATATAGATATTGCTTGTTTTTAGGGCGAATCAACAAGGATTTGAAACCTTAAAAACTAAATCACCCTTGATTTTAGGGAGTTCACCAACATATTATGGTGCTACACAACATAATTTAGACGAGAGAGATAGGTTATTTTATTTTTGTAATACAATCCCAAATCTATACAATGTTGGTTGTAAACATCAAATACTTCAAAAAATGTATACTTGTCTTATTCCTTTGTCTTAGTACATCGGCTATTGGGCAGTCTACCATTACGATTGAAGTAAGTTGGGGAAGTTGGTCTTCCGAAAATAGAGTTACATTATATGATCCCGACGTGAATCAGATTGGAACATCTATTTGCAATCCTGCTGATTGCTTTACAGGAGCTTCAAACACCACATATAATAATTTGGGGAGTCCAGCAACTTTAACTGGCATTCCAGATGGTGCAGGGTATAGCTTGTTTCTACAGGATACCTTCGGAGATGGTTGGAATGGTACATCCTATGTACGGGTATACGATGATGGTGTCTTAATACTCGACACAGACCTCAACGGCGGTAATTCTAGCACTGTATATTTTAGTATTGGAGCGGATTATAATACAAGACCCTACGAGGAACGTGAAGCTAGGAATGTGACCGGTAATTTCATTATGCGTGGAAATACGAATGTAGAATGTGTTTCGGGTTGTCCTGTAACCCCAGTAACTAATAATGGAGTCACTATGGGCTATATTGATGTAGATAGCGATACGGGGACCGATAACTCTAGTAGCAGTACCATAACGATACCTCCCGGTGCTACGGTAGCTTGGGCAGGCCTATATTGGGGCGGTGCCTATAAAAGTCGATTTGGAGGCATAACCAACCCTACGGGCTTAGCTATTGACCAAGTAAAATTAAAGCAGCCGGGAGCTGCTTCGTATACCACCGTAAACGCTAGTGTTCGTAATGTAGAAGCTACCCGTTTTGGAGGTTGGAACTCTTTTATGGCCCATGCCGATGTGACCGGCATCGTGCAGGCGGCAGGAAGTGGTGAATATGTTGTAGCCAATATTGCTTTGGTCACAGGAAGTGGTTTTACTGGGCCTTTTGGAGGTTGGACGATGGTTATTGTCTATGAAGACCCTACCGAAAAATCTAGAAATATCGCTGTTTGGGATGGTTTTCAGTTTTTTGGTTTCGGTGACAACGATTCCTTTACCATTAACGGTTTGTTAACGCCATCCTCCGGAAGCTTTGATACTGCTACAGGTTATTTTGCCTTTGATGGGGAAGCCGATCTAACAGGTGATTTTTTAAGCATTAATGGTACAGCACTTTCAAATGCCTTAAACCCAGCAGATAATACCTTGAACGGAACTATTTCGGAGTATGGAATCGATGTTGGAGGAAGGAATCCCGTAGAAACGTACAATTGGGGCATTGATATTGATGTTTTTGATGTCACGGGTTTAGTCCCAAATTCGGCAACCGATATGGATGTAGTACTGGGAAGCAGTAGTGAAGGAGTCTGGGGCGGAGTCTTTGTAACTTCCAACGAAATTGCATTCCCGGCAGTGTCGAGCAAAACCTTTAGTCCGTCTACCATTTATGAGGATGGAGAATCTATGGTAACCCTAACTGTAAATAATCCTTCTAACGGCGTATCCCTTACCAATTTTGTACTTACAGATAATCTACCGGCCGGGATGACACTTGCACCCGTTCCCAATGCCAATTCAATATGTGGAGGAACTATAACGGCAGTCCCCGGATCAAATAGTTTTGTCGTTACAGGGGCCAATATTCCGGCAGGAGCGACCTGTTCTTTTACATTCTCTGTAGTTGTAAATGCAGATGGAAGCTATACCAATACCCTCTCTGCATCTGATGTTTCTAATGATCAGAACATTCCCCTATCTGGTGATACCTCAGGAATTCTTACGGTTTTACCCTTTATAGATTCCGATTTGGATGGGATTGGTGATCATGTGGATTTAGACGACGATAATGATGGAATTGAAGATTATATAGAATGCGGTTTTGAAGCATACCCTACCGCAGGTCCGATTTCCACAGCAACGTTTAGCATTACAGGAAGTGCGGGGGGACCGGTTACCTTAAATAATATCACTTTTGATGGGGAAACCTACGCTGAATTTATTTATCCTGATTCCTATGATTCCAATTTTGAAACCTTATCCATTGGGAGTAATGATGCAACAAGTCTTCAACATGGAACGGAACTCCTTGAATACACGACTTCCCCAGATTGGAATGCAGAAATTTTGCCCTTGTTCCAATCCCCGGATATGAACTGGATTCAGAATTTAGTTAACACTTTTGGCGGTACTAGCACCTATTGGGAACTGGGTTATAACACCCCGATTTTTGTAAACGGAGAGAATTTCGTCGTGGTAACCGAAAGAAACCTCAATAATAGTTTTAGAATTGAAGCCTTTGATTTGAATGGCAATGCCCTAGCAGGTCAGTTAACTATAAATACCGCGGATTATATTAATACGGGTGTTGTAATAGACAGGCTTGGGGGAGGAACAGAAGGCTTGGGAATTGCATTAATACCCTTAAGTGCTATTGCTCCGATGGGCTCTAACGTGGCCAAGATAAGGTTATATGACAATCATGGTAGTAATGATGCAGGGGACGGAAAACTCTTTGTTTTTGGAAAAGATGCGAATAGTTTTATTGCTTGTACTACCGACACAGATGGTGATGGCGACTATGATTACCGCGATGCTGATAGTGACGGAGACGGTTGTAATGATGTAATAGAAGCCGGTTTTACTGATCCGGATGATGATGGCATATATGGAACGGGAATACCAACAGTCGATGCTTATGGTTTAGTTGTAGGTGCTTCTTATGGAACACCAAATACCCATTTTCAGAATGCAGGTGTTAATGCCTGTACAGACACAGACAATGATGGTACACCAGATATAGCAGATTTAGATGATGATAATGATGGGATTCTTGATACGGATGAAGGTTGTTTTTTTGAGTCTTTTGATTATTCGATCACCGGTGGGAACACTGCTTCATTTTCATTGAATAACAATTCAAATGGTTTTGTTTTTGATATCACAAGGATTGATAACAGTTTTAATTTAAGTGTCAATGGCACTCAATTGACTTCTGCAGAAATTAATTTCTATTCCGTATTAAGAAATGTTGAATTTGTCGATGGAACGTATTATGGAGACGGAGGAATAAATCAAGTTTGGCAGATTACATGGACTACTCCTGCGAATCCCGAAACACCATTGATACGAATTATTGTCGATGCTAACGGAAAGCTCAAAATGTTTGGGTCTAAAACGTTGAATGGGCCACTAGAACCCATGGTCTTTACAAATGGATTGACCTTAAATACGGTTTCCTGGAGCCCTACCAATAATTTTATACTAGGTCAGGCAGTATCGGGGTCTACTTTTATGCAAGGAAGTATTTCGAGTTTAGTACAAGAATGCTCAGTAAATACCGATGGAGATGGTCTTACAGATGAATTGGATTTAGATAGTGATGGTGACGGTTGTTTAGATACCTTGGAAGCGGGCTTTACGGATCCAGATAATGACGGTATTTTAGGTACTTCTCCCGTATCCGTAGATGCCGATGGCTTAGTTATCGGGCAAGGGGGGTATAGTACTCCTGCAGATGCTGATGGCAATGCCGTTTATGATTTTCAAGAGGTCGGTACCGGCCCCACTGCTAATACGCAACCAACAGATCAAACAGTATTGGTGGGTAATCAAGCAACGTTCACTTCCGCCTGGAACGATGTGGGAACTTTTCAATGGCAGGAAAGTACCAATGGAGGTACGACGTTTACAGACATTGTCGATGACGGGGTCAGATATGTGGGCGCGGGTACGGCCAACTTGGCTGTTATGAATGTGAGTTTAAGTGATAATGGTTATCAATATAGATTGTTTGCTTCCAACCCGGCATATGTGTGCGCTTCGCCCGTACCCACGAATACGGCCATCTTGTACGTAAGGACTTCCAGCGTTATCACAAACCGAAGAATTACATACAGAGTGAAGAAAAATTAGATTTTTCAATAGAAAAGATACGTCTCACTTCAATTTTATGGTTTCAGAGGTTGTTTAAGAGTCGATACATAACTTTTTTAGTGCTTTAAAAGCAGCTACTAATTTCCCGTTACAATGAGAAAGTAGAGGTGTAGCTATCTGTACTTATTTTAGACCTACATCATGCAGACCAGCCCACGATTACTGTTCCTCATATAAATATCGATAGAATACTACTATATCTTTCAGTGCATTTCCACTTTTTCACAAACTACCTATGCAGAAAGTGCAGCTTCCCATTAGTTGAACCTTAATCAAAACAAAGATGGAGGTCACGCATAGGCAGATTTTGACGGTGATGGTGATTTAGATGTTTTGGTATTGGAAAGTAGCGGATCGGCGAAGAGTTTTCTAATGCGCAACACAAGAGGTGCATTTTGGACTCCCTTTGGGAGAAAATGAAACCTATATTATTGAAATTTGATATCCGAATTTTTGTGATGCAAGTGCCCCAAGTGGGTACTCTCGGTTAATAGCGACCATTGTAGCAACACCAAGTACTATTCCAGGGACCAATCACTATGATTTATCCACCACAGATGCAGAAATTGTAGAGAACCTGAATCCGCCAGATACGGTCGATGATGTACAAATAGTACCCTTTGGCAATACGGTTTCAGTTCAAATGAGTCTTTTTAATAATGATTCTGAACCCGACGGCGAGGATTTTTTCATTGATAGTGTAATGCAGCCGGCCATTGGCTCTGTGATTATTGATGATGCCGACGCTGGCTTGGTTACTTACACCTATAGCGTAGGTATTCCATTCCCAGGAACCACTTTTGACTATACGATTACAGATTCAGCAGTGTCTATATGTCCGGCCTTGGGTATGAGCGATACAGCAACAGTGACTATTTTTGAACCTTGTGCGGACACGTCTGGTCTTGATTCGAATGGAGATGATATCAATAATATTTGTGATGAAGACGACGATAACGATGGTATTTTGGATGTCGTAGAAAGTCCTCGATCCGTTTTATGGGTAACCAATGGAACTCCCGGTTCGGAAGATCAAAATTCGATTGATAAATTGATAGCCCTTGGCTGCTCGGTCTCAGTGGTCGATGATAATATAGGAGGGGACGCCAATAGTTTTGATGTAACCTTCATATACGAAGATGTGTTCAGCGGTGATGCCTTTGCGAATGTTTCCAACATGACAACCACGACCAAAGGGGTCATCACAAGCGAAAATACCTTGCATGATGAGCTATTGGGTGGTGTTACAGGAGGCAGTGGAAATACTAACTTACTTAATAGTACCAATAACACTCATCCAATTACTTCAGGACTTTCGTTAGGTAATTATGATATCGGTGATGCCGCCTATTATGCAAATAGCTTGTCTTCCGGTACCGTGTTAGGACAACATCCGAACGGTTCCGCTTCCTTGGTGGTCTGGGAGTCTGGCGATGCAATGGAAACAGGGACGGCCCCAGGTAGAAGAACAATCGTACCACATACCAATAATACTGGCGGTTTTAATACTGCTGGAGAAGATCTTTTGATAAACGCTATTGTATGGACTGCAGGTATAGATTTCGACAAGGACAGTATAGATGACGATTTGGATCTGGATAGTGATAATGATGGTATCTATGATGCAGTAGAGGCGGGTCACGATGTGGTACATTCTTTTGGAATGCTTACCGGTACTGTTGGGTTAGATGGGGTTCCTTATAGTGTTAAGGCAGCGGGCCAGAAGGATAGTAGTACGATGAACTACACATTACAAAATTCTGATGGTACCAGTGCGAACGATTTTATTGAACTAGATAGTGATCACGATGGGTGTAACGATGTGCTTGAGGCCGGTTATACCGATGGTGATGGTGTTCTTGGTACTTCTCCCGTGCTAGTAGGTGGAGACGGATTGATTATCGGGCAAGGTGGGGACAACACTCCGCTCGACAATGATATGAATACAATCTTTGACTTTCGAGAAGCCGATAATACCCCTTCAATTACAGTGCAACCGGTCGATACGACCATTTGTCCAGGATGCACCGGTACGTTTAAAGTAAACGCGAATGACGTCGATACTTATCAATGGCAAACTTTTAACGGAAGTTCTTGGGTAGACTTAACCGATACAGGAATCTACAGCGGAGTTACTTCAGCAAGTTTAACGCTGACCAATGTACAAAATACCAATAGTGGAAATAGCTATAGGGTAGTACTATTAAATAGTACTTATATCCGTGCCAGTGAAACCTCTGATACCGTTATTTTGACGGTTCAGGTTTCTACCGTTAGTACCAACCGAATAATCACCTATAGAATTGATGAAAATTAGTTGGTTTTTGATTTTTTAGTATCACCAAAATGATGGTTTTTATTGCGTTTGAAATCCTAGTATTTCTTTTTCTCCCATTCGTTTGTATTAAGCAAGCAGACTTGAAAAAGCATTTCATAATAGAATGAAACCTCATTTTTCAAGGCCTATACATTAGAAATCTAGACCTACACAACATTTATTTCTGATAACTAAAGGTTCGATTACTTTTGTATCCTGTAATTGAACCGATTTCTTTAGAGAGGGTTTATTGCAAACCAAAGTATGAATAACTTAACCGAATTCTACCAATTTTCCTTGAGGGAAAAACCTAGGCATATAAAGGTGTTTCAAGGACATCTTTGTCCTTTCCATTTTTCGTTCTTTTTGAACTCGGTTAATGACCTTATTCAACTTTTTAATAGTAAGATAAACTAACGGCCCTATACACATAGGACTGATGTAAAGTCATCTCAAGAAATCGAGACGACGTTTAATAAAAAGTTAAATAGTAGCCATGAAAAAAATAATCGTTGTCTTAGCTTTTCTAATGACCGGGCTTGCGTTTTCACAGACCACGGTTACTTTGGAAGACCAGTGTAACTGTGAAGTGCTTAGCGGTCCAGACGTTACAGCTTCCGGAATGACCACGCCTGCTGGCGCAGATACAGGCGATATCTACGTGAATACCAATACAGGTACTATCTACTATTGGGATGGTGATTCATGGGAATTAACAGCAGTTGATACCAATACGACAAACAGCCAGTTCGAGGTTGTTGGCCCAAATTTGGTACTCACAGATAGTGATGGCAATGCATTGTCGGTTCCTTTGACCGATATTGGTACCGATAGTCAAACCTTAACAACCGACAATACTCCTGGAAATCTTGGTATTACCGGTGGAAATACGATTGCTTTAAATGTTGATGATGCCGATAGCAATGCTTCTAACGAGGTCAATACCCGTTTCGAAGTGGTCGGGGCGAATCTTGAGATAGAGGATGCCAGTGGAACCTTGCTTGTTCCATTGACGGCCATTGGATCGGACAATCAGACCATTACCGATTTTAGCTATGACGATGCCACCCGAATTGTAACGCTTACCTTGGAAAATGGTAATACCAGCACGGTGAATCTCTCTGAACTTTCGGAAACGGTCATCGCCGGAACGGGTGCCATAACAGTAAACGATGATGGCAACGGAAACTACACGGTCAACTCAACCGATCCAGATGAAGATGCGACCAATGAGATCCAAAACCTTTCTACGGACGGTACCGCGGGCGATATCAGCATAGTCGGAGGAAATAACATCAGCCTAAATGTAGACGATGCGGATGCGGACCCTACGAACGAAATAGAACTGCCAACAGGCGGAACCAACGGGCAAATTCTTTCTACTGATGGTAGTGGAACCTACTCATGGATAGACGATCCAGGCACGGATAATCAAAATATTGAAAATCTTGGTCTATCTGGTACTACTTTGACAGTGGGTATCGAGGACGGTACCTCACAAACTGTTGATTTGGCTCCATTAGCAGATCACGATTGGTATGAAGTCGGTGGTACTTCACCTCCCAATGCTATAACTGACAATATTTTTACCCGCGGAGCTGTTGGGATTGGGACTGCAGACCCGGAAAGACTACTGCACGTGGTTGGTGATAATGCAACAATTCGCAATTCTAGGTCTGTTAACTCAGCAAATATTATTCTAGATCGCTATAGCGGTGCTATTAGCAATACGCTTGCTTCTAGCATCATAGGTTTAAATTCTCCTTCTGTTGGAGAAGGAAAGTTCTTCTTAGCTAACTATAATGAAACCGTTGGTGGAAATGGTTATACTACATGGCTAGCTTTTGATATCGAAACGAACCAAGGTTCTTTTGATCAATATGGTCTAGGAAATTTTACAGGAACTACTGCATTTTTACTTGGTGTTGAGGCAGATGGTGACTTAATCGAAGTAAATCCTTCAACGCTCGGTTCGGACGATCAGAATATTGCGGGATTGGCGGTAGATATTTCGAGCAATATATTGACGGTTGGCATTGAAGGTGGTACAGGTCAGACAGTGAATCTGTCACATTTGGACGATTCAGGTACTGACAGTCAAGTTTTGTCTACCGATGGTACTTCCGGTGCTATTTCCATCTCTGGAGGGAATAATATAAATTTAAACGTAGACGATGCGGATGCGGATGCTACTAACGAGATCCAGACCTTATCGCAAACAGGAACAAATGTGACCCTTTCAAATGGAGGAGGCGCGATATCCGTTGCGGATAATGACAACGATTCAACGAACGAGATTGAACTACCAACAGGCGGAACCAACGGCCAGGTACTTTCAACGGACGGAAGTGGTACTTACACTTGGATCAACGATGACGGCGGAGCCGATACCCAGGATCTATCGATCGATGCTGCCGGAACTACGATCTCCTTGGTCGATGGTGGCTCGGTAACAGTAGATGTAGACGACGCGGATGCGGATGCTACCAATGAACATAATACGGCCTTTGCAGTTGTGGGTACCAATCTTAGAATTACAGATGGGGGTGGAGCATTGCAAGTACCATTGGCTTCTATTGGATCAGATGATCAAGGCCTTAGTCATACCGTAATTGTGCCGAATGAACAAGTACGTATAGAAATCAACGATGGTACTAACACAACTATTAGTATTGAGGATGCCGATGCCGATGCGTCGAACGAATTACAGGATTTAAATCTAGATGTCAATAACATCTTAACCTTAAGCAATCCTGCAACTCCCGGAAATCAAGTGGACCTATCTGGCTTGCTAAACACAAATTTGGCAACAGACGATTTAACACAAGATGCTGAAACAAGAATTTATGACATGAATACGCAGGATTTGACATTTACCAATGGTTCTTTCGGAATTGGTACGGCGAACCCTGCAGGAACCTTAGACGTACAGAGTGCAGTAAATCATGATGCATTTCGATTTACACAAACAAATGTGACAACAGGTGAACGCGATGTATTTACTATTATTGATCAAGATGGCGGAGGTGGCGGCCAGGACGAAAGCTCCGTTTTAAAGGTACTTAAAAGTGGAAATATTAGTACTGGGGATGATGGTTTTAGTCTTATCGAATTGGCTAGTACCGGAACCGACCCAGGAGATAACAAATATTGGATATCAGGAAGAACCAGCGACGAAGGCGCCGTAAAATGGGGCGTGGATATTACGGACAATGATTATTGGTCGGAAGGTGGAATTCTACTCGGCGCCAATAGTATCGATGGAGGTACCTATAGCGGTGGTACTTTTAGGGTAGAAGCCGATGGTGATACTGGTGTTGGTACCACTACTCCCGACGCCCGATTAGATGTTGAAGGTGGTGCGGTTCGTTTTACTGATTATGCCGCAGCAACCACACCTTACGAAAATTCATCTGCCGACTATCTATTGGCAACAGATGCTGAAGGCGACGTAGTTCAGGTAAATTCAGTAAAGTCATCCCGTATTTTCTATCCACCGTCCATTGCAATCGATGCGTCGGTAGATGTGGTTGGTGCTACCAAGAACCTGTATCAGGAATATGTAAATCAATATGCGCCGACTACTGCACCTTTTACAGATACATTTGTTGCAAGTTCGGGAGCTCCGGGAGCAATCCCTACCTATGGCTCAGATGAGTTGTATTACTATGTTACCTACTACGACCCTACGGTTTTCGATAACGTTAGTATTAGCAATACAGGAGTAATGACATATGATATTATTGATCAACCGGCAGATTACAACTCATTGATCAATGTGGTCTTTGTTGTAAAATAGACAATGGCAAAAAGCATTGGAATAAAATTGAACCCTAAAACCACATATAAAAAATTGCTCATCAGCATTGTTATTGCATTGCTGGGGATTACTGTATCTAACGCTCAGTATTTGTTACAGGCACCTAATAGCAGCGACGAAAATAACTACCGATGGTATGAAGCATCTGATACGGCTACCGTTTTAGGTACAGATTTCTTTTTAGAAGTTACACAGCAAGGAGTCTATTTTGCAACCTACGATGGAACCTTATGCGGTTCAAATGCAACAGGATATTTTATTGTGACCAATTGTAATGCGCCATTCAATGAGGTAACGTTGGACATAACGGCCAATATTGATTTAAGCTCCGGTGCGACTTTAAGTTGGAGTCCTGCGGTAACTGGCGATCAGACCAGGCCAACGGTTATTTCAACGCAAACAGTTACCCGGTATACCGCAACCATAACCAAGGCGGGTAATAGTAGTAGTCTTCCAAATTTTACCGTAGTGTGTATTAATGAAGCAGCCAACCTAGTAGATGATGCGGTTACTACAGATGAAGATGTGTCTGTAATTGTGGATATTTTCGCCAACGATTCCGACCTTCCTACAACAGGATCCCTAACAACAACAAATCCTGCAAATGGCACTGTAAATATTGACAATAACGGTACTCCCAATGATCCTACCGACGATATTGTGACCTATATCCCGAATCCTGATTACAACGGCCCCGACTCATTTGATTATACGATATGCAACACCTTTGGTGATTGCAGTACCGCTACGGTAACCATAGATGTACTGCCCATCGTGGATGCTATTGATGATTCTTTGGCAACTACCGAAAATACTTCAGTGACCATCGATATTCTTGCAAATGATAACGATTTACCCACTTCAGGTTCTCTTACGACTACCAACCCAACCAATGGTTCGGTAGTAGTTAACGATAACGGAACACCCAACGATCCATCAGATGATAATGTTACTTATACCCCCGACAGTGGTTTCATAGGTACTGATAGTTTTACCTATACGATTTGTGATGCCTTAGGCAATTGCAGTACGGCAACAGTGACAGTAGTGGTTACCGATACCATTGATTTGGATAGTGATGACGATGGCATTGTAGACAGTTTCGAAGACCTCAATTTAGATGGTGACAATAATCCGGCGACCAATCCGACCGATTCAGACGGAGACGGTCATCCAGATTATCTCGATATCGATAGTGATGATGATGGAATTCCTGATAATGTAGAAGCGCAAGCTACTTCTGTGTACATTCCACCAAGTGGTCAGGATTTAAATGGGAACGGCCTTGATGATGTCTATGAAATGGGCGGTACGCTTGGATTATTCCCTGTAGATACCGATGGGGACAGTTTGCCAGATTATTTAGATTCGGATAGCGACAATGACAATGTTCCCGATGCTATTGAAGCGCATGATCATGATCAAGATGGTATTCCAGATGTCACCTATATCGGATCAGACAAGGACAATGATGGGTTGGATGATGGTTATGAAGGTGAAACAAGTATTGATACAGATCCGAACGATGAAATAGATGATCCATTCAATGATTTACCAAATACAGATGGAGATGCAGAATCTGACTATCGTGATGTTGACGATGACGATGACGGGATCATGACCGCCGATGAAGATGTCAACAGAGATGGGGACTACTCCAACGATGATACCGATAGCGATGGAATTCCAGAATACCTAGAGCCGAATGCAAGTGAAGACGCGGTAGAGATCTTTAATGTCATTACCCCTAATGGAGACGGTGTGCATGATATATTGACCATAACCGGACTCGACAATTTCCCGGATAATACACTAAAAATCTATAATAGATGGGGTGTATTGGTCTATTCCACACAAGCGTACAATACTCAAGGAAATGTTTTTGATGGTACTTCGGAAGGTAGGGTAACCGTTAATAAAGATAGGGAGCTGCCAGTAGGCACTTACTTCTATATTTTGGAATATGCAGATGCGACAGGAACCGTATTGACTAAATCAGGATACCTATATATAAATAGATGAAAATGACCATGCCAAGCCTAGTATACAACCGTAAACAACTTTTATTGACCTTAGCTGTATTCATTTCCCTAATGGTTACACCAGAAGTCTTTGCACAACAAGATGCGCAGTATACGCAGTATATGTATAATACGGTAAGTGTGAATCCTGGCTATACAGGCTCTAGAGGACATTTAAGTATAGCGGCGCTACACCGATCGCAATGGGTTGGCCTCGACGGGGCTCCCGTAACACAGACATTTAACATTCATTCGCCAATCGGGTATCGAGGTGTAGGGTTGGGACTATCTGTGGTAAATGATCAGATAGGACCTACTTCTGAAACATATTTTGATGTCGATTTTTCCTATACGGTTTATACTTCCGATGAAGGTAGGCTTAGTTTCGGGTTAAAAGCGAGTGGTCATTTGTTAGATGTGCGTTTTTCGGAACTCAACCAATTGGCACCTGATCAGAGTTTACAACAAGATATAGATAATAAATTTTCTCCAAATATTGGTGCAGGAGTGTATTATCATACGCAAAGGTACTATGCAGGCCTATCGGTTCCTCGTTTTTTGCAAACAACCCATTTTAAGTCTGGTGTTGCACCATCTAGTGCTAAAGAACGAATGAACTTTTACTTTATTACCGGCTATGTTTGGGATTTAAATCCCTCTTTAAAGTTCAAACCCACTTTGCTTACAAAAGTTGTGCAAGGTGCGCCCTTGCAGGTAGACCTTTCTGCCAATTTCATGCTAAGTGAAAAATTCATTTTAGGCGCCGCGTACCGTTGGGATGCTGCGTTTAGTGGCATGTTGGGTTTTAATATTTCGGATGGTATTTTATTGGGAATGGCCTATGATCGGGAAACAACCGATTTGGGGAGTGCGTCCTTTAATGACGGGTCGTTTGAGGTCATTATTCGCTACGACTTTATCAAAACCAAAGGAAACCTAAAATCTCCTAGATTTTTCTAAACCTCTTTGTTTCTAGCTGAAATATAGTACTCTCCTAAAAGATAGATGGTATCTGCGTTACCATTTTACACCCTTGCCAATGGTTTGTTAGGTGTTTTCGAAATTTTGTCAGGACGGGCTTCAACAATTTAAGGCAACGATATCCCTTCGTCTCAATGCGTTTGATTTCTTTGGTTGAAAACCCCTTATAAGTACCTGCTTTTTTTAAAGGGATATACTTCTAAATAGACAAAACACCTGTTTTCCCTGTTGAACTTCTCACGTCTTAAAAGAACGGTTGAAAGGGAGTAAAATACCGATGTAATTTCCTAAATCACATAGTTATAAAAACTTAATAATTAGATATTTATGAATTTTTTGGCCAACTAAACGAGTAATTCAATACTGATGACGTGAAAATTTTCGAGAGGAATACTAAGAGGGTAATTTTGTGCAGGAAATAGTCTCAAGTACTCTAAAAGTTCCAAGCTTATGAAGAATTATAACACTTCAATTTCACTTGCTACTCTAGTACCTTTTTTATGTATTATTTTTTTTTGTAGCACAAAAACATTAGTTGGGCAGGCGAATTCCATAAGGTCCGGAGTAACCTTTAATTGGGCCGATACCCAAATTAATTTGAGTGACCCTGCGAACCTTCGATCTATTGATATTAATGGCGTTGGATATACCACCTTTGTGGTTCCTTCTTCGTATGAAATGTTGCGACTGGGGCCTGGAGGCCATGGTCAAAATAATGTATGGCAGAATGGTTCTCAAACAATTTCTGGAAGTGATAATCCCAACTGGACCGACAGAGCATTGACTGCGTACCAGTCTTTGAACTTAAATTATTATTTTCAATCTCAAAACAATGGGGATAACTTTTGCGAAGATTACTCATCAGTGGCCGCCACTGATGCACAGATACAAACAATTAGATATAGTCCAGGAATCCCATCGAATCCTGATGGGGTAATTGCAGTAACCGAACGCGGTGGGAATAACTGTATGTATATCGAGCTCTACGGTATCCCGGTCGGAGGAGGTTCTGAACAACTTTTGGGCCGTACTTTTGTTCGTAATCAGGGAAATTTAAGGGGTGTAAATCCGCAGGCTCCCCCAACAACTAATAGTGATTACTGGAGTAGCGGGAGAAACAACGAGAACAATGATATTATAGGAATTGCCCTGTATGAACTATCTGAATTGGCTCCAGTTGGTTCTACAATAACTTCTATTCGATATATGGGAGCTACTAATGACCATGGAGATGGGAAGTTTTTTTTGATGCAAACCTATGCCGAAGATGATAGTCTGCGTATTAAACTAGACCGTGAAGGTAATGGGGATATTGGTGCAAATGACATGGTTCCCCCTGGTAGTACCTATACCTTGACTTCAGGCACGGCCAATGGTACACTTACCTTTAACCCCGATGGTTCTTTTAATTATATCCCAACCCCTGGGTTTACAGGAAACGATACCTTTGAGTATGAAGTTTGTCTGCCTGCACCCAATACCAGTGTTTGTGATACGGGAATTGCTGTTGTCATTATTAAGCTTGAAGCGGTTTTTGATAATATAAACGTGGCCCAAAATTCATCTGATAATGTGATCAGTGTATTGGATAATGACAATTTTGGTAGCTCAGGTCCTAAATTAGATGGTGCCATCACCAATTTTACGCTCCCCGCCAATGGAATTGTAACCTTAAATGATAATGGTACATCGGAAGATTCTTATGATGACTTTTTTACCTATTCACCTAGCACTGGCTTCAATGGCACCGATTTTTTCACCTATGAGATTACCGATTCCGGAGGCAACACTGATACCGCTTTCGTCTATGTTAGCTCAGTCTTTGATATGGATGTCGATGGTATTGATGATAAAACCGATTTAGACGATGACAATGATGGCATTATAGATGCAAATGAGTCCCAAGAATGTATTGATAATGCTTATTTCGCCTGGGGGTTTAATGCGCCCGTAGGCACGAGAACGTCCGATTTCGTAGAAAACTCGGCTATTACCAATTGGTTTATTACAGGTACGGATGCTATTGTCACTGGTTCAGGCTTGGATGGCAGTTCGCCTGATTCTGAGTTACGACTAACAAATATTGATGCCACTACCCATGAAGAAGCAGTCTCACAAAATGAGTACGTTCAACTAGGGTTTAGCACCGGGATCGGATTAATTAATCCTGTTATAGAGCGGCTTGGTATCAAGTGGAACGAAAATTCTGGGGGCGCTATTGTAGGTAACTCATACGATGCGGCAATAGCCATATCAAAAGATAACTTCGCTACCTCGATAGTGCTTTATTCGGATATTCAAATTCATTACCCAGCTGATGGTATATCGGAGACTTTTGATTTACTTCCAATTGGAACCACCTTCAATTTAGAGGAAAACACGACTTATACGATTCGTATCTATGCATACAACCAATTAACGAACGGGAGTGTCCCTTATTCGGTATTCGATGATTTTACAGTAAATGTTTCGGCATGTTTAGAACAAAACAATGATGGCGATGCTATTCCGGATCATTTAGATGAAGATAGCGATAATGATGGCTGTTTTGATGTTGCGGAAGCTGGCCATATAGATGCTGATGATGATGGGTACTTGGGAAGTACGCCAATAACAGTCGATGCTAATGGAATGGTTACCGGTCAAGGTGGGTATACCGGTACGAATGTAAACGTAACAACAGGTCACCAGGTCGTAACATTTAACACCGTTCCCAATGATCAAATTATTGATGTCGGAGACAGCGCCTCTTTTTCTGCCACTACTACGGGAACAGCAATCACCTATCAATGGGAGGTGAGCTCCGATGAAGGCCTTAGTTGGAGTTCGGTTGTTGACGATGCCTTCTACTCGGGCGCAACAACGACAACGCTCTCATTCACCAATGTACCTGTAACGGCACATTCAAACAATTATAGATTGGTAGTTACCGACCCTAACAATCCATGTATTCCCAAGTATTTTTCCGATAGTGCCCATTTATCGGTACAATCGAATGATTTGGATAGTGATAATGATGGAATTTTGAATAGTGTGGAAGATGCGAATTTGGATGGTGATAATGACCCGGCAACAAATAGCACTGATACCGATAATGACACCTTTCCAGACTACTTGGATATTGATAGTGATGATGATGGTATTCCGGATAATGTGGAAGCACAACCTACTGCGGCCTACCTTGCTCCAAGTAATACGGACGCAAACAATAATGGTTTGGACGATGCATATGAGGCCAATACTACCTTAGGATTAACCCCGTTGAATACCGATGGAACCGATTTACCGGATTATAGAGACATAGACAGTGATAATGATAACATACCCGACAACATCGAGGCCCATGATCATGATCATGATGGAACTCCCGAGCTGGTAATTGTTGGTTCTGATAAAGATGATGACGGACTCGACGATGGTTTTGAAGGGGCAGAGGTGATTGATGCGGATGTAAATGATGAAATAAACGACCCCATGAACGATCTTCCTGATACCGATGGCGACAAGGAAGCTGATTATCGCGACTTGGATGATGACAATGACGGGATACCTACAGCGGAAGAAGATGGCAATGGCGATGGCATTTATCAGAACGACGATGTGGACAACGATGGTATTCCTGATTATTTGGAAGGCAATCTACCCGAAGTAATTGTGTATAATGTAGTTACACCGAATGGGGACGGGGTACACGATTCCTTGACGATTACAGGGCTGGAGAGTAGACCTAACAATACTATCAATATTTACAATCGATGGGGAGTATTGATATATACGACCAACTCATATAATAGCAGCAATAATACCTTTAATGGTTCTTCCCAAGGTAGGTCTACGGTCAATGAAGAAGAAAATCTTCCAGTCGGAACCTACTATTATAGGCTCGATTATGAGGACCTCGATGGTGCCAACAAACGGCTTAGTGGTTATTTATACTTGAACTGATACCATCTATCTAAATGAAGAACAAATAGGCGCCCTAAGAAATACCTAAGATCGTTTCCTATTTAAACGGGCTAATAACATCAAGTATTTTTTTCAGAACCTATTACACTCATAATTTAGGAAGGCCTCTACATTATTAGAAGGAAAGGTGTTATTTTTGCTTTACTAGAGAAAGACTCTTGTTTCTCTATGAAAAAGATTACGGTTTGAAAGAAGAACATGTTATACTGGTGAACGAGCAAGATGAAGTACTCGGAACAATGGCGAAAATGGAGGCACATGAAAAGGCAATCCTCCACAGGGCTTTTTCTGTTTTTGTAATGAACAAAAATGGGGAGACCATGTTGCAGCGGCGCGCGGCCCACAAGTACCATTCCCCACTGTTGTGGACTAATACCTGTTGTAGTCATCAGCGCTCAGGAGAAAGTAATTTGGAGGCGGGTAAACGAAGGTTGCAAGAAGAAATGGGTTTCGTTACTGATCTTAAAGAACTGTTTTCTTTTGTGTATAAGGCTCCTTTTGATAATGGTCTCACCGAGCATGAATTGGATCATGTGATGATGGGAAAGTATGAGGATGCACCAAAAATCAATACAGAAGAAGTGGCCGATTGGAAATGGATGACCCCTGCCGATATAAAGAAAGATATTGCCGACAATCCTGAAAATTACACGGCTTGGTTTAAAATTATATTTGAAAAGTTTTATTCGCACCTTACCCAAAACACGGTCGCATGAAAGTTAAAGTAAGCAGAAAAGCCCATTTTAATGCAGCCCACAGATTGTATAGGCCCGACTGGAGTTTTGAAAAGAACAACGCCGTGTTCGGAAAATGTAACAACCCCAATTTTCATGGACACAATTATGAACTTGTCGTTAGTGCCACAGGCGAAATAGATCCTGTGACCGGCTTTGTAATCGATATAAAAGTGCTCAAAGATTTGATTAAAAGTGAAGTAGAGGAGGCATTTGATCATAAAAACCTAAATGTTGAGGTATCTGAATTCAAAGAACTGAATCCAACGGCAGAGAATATTGCAGTGGTGATATGGAACAAATTACGACCCCATATAGCGGCCGATAAAGAACTTGAAGTAACACTGTATGAAACTCCTCGGAATTTTGTAACCTATTCAGGAGATTAATGGGTTTGAAAGTAGGCAGCACTGTACTCGAATTTTCTTTGAAAGATCAATACGGACAATTATTCCATAGTAAGGAATTGATTGGCAAAAAAGCCATGGTCATTTATTTTTACCCCAAAGATAATACGCCGGGCTGTACCAAGGAAGCTTGTCAGTTTAGGGATAGCTACGAGGTTTTCACAGACCTTGGAGCTGAAGTTATCGGAATTAGCTCTGACTCGGAAAAATCACATCGTAAATTTGCAGCTAAGTATAATCTTCCGTTTGTATTGTTGGCAGATCCGGATAGGAAGGTTAGAAAATTGTTCAAGGTGGCCAACAATCTATTGCTCGTTCCGGGAAGAGAGACCTTTGTGGTAAATCAAAAAGGGCAACTAATTATGGCATTTAATAATATAAATGCCTCTGAACATATGCGTAAGGCGCTAAAAGTGTTACAGGAAATGAATTAAAAGGCAAATAAAGTATAACAATCTGAAATATAAATCGAATGTATCCATTAAAATTTCAACCTATTTTAAAAGAACGCCTTTGGGGCGGTACGAAACTCAAAGAGGTATTAGGAAAACCCATTGAGAGCGAAATTACCGGTGAGAGTTGGGAACTTTCTGCGGTTGCCGGTGACGTATCGGTGGTCGCTAATGGCGACCTCTTGGGAACTTCTTTACAGGAACTTATTGATAAAGATGCCGAAAAGTTGCTAGGAAAAAGTGTTTTGGATCGTTTTGGAAAAGACTTTCCTATTTTGATAAAGTTTATCGATGCCAAACAAGATCTTTCTATTCAATTGCACCCGAATGATGAATTGGCCAGGGAACGTCATAATTCTTTTGGCAAAACAGAAATGTGGTATATCATGGATGCAGATGAAGGGGCAAACCTAATTGTTGGTTTCAACAAAAAGGTCGAAAAGGAGGAATATGCCAAAAGCCTAGAAGAGGATACTTTACTAGACCTCCTTAATTATGAGCAGGTAAAGGAAGGAGATACTTTCTTTATCAATACAGGAAAAATACATGCTATAGGAGCGGGGGTACTGTTGGCTGAAATACAACAGACCTCGGATGTTACCTATCGCGTTTTTGATTTCAACAGGAGAGATAAGAATGGTAACCTTCGGGAATTACACACCGAGCAGGCACTCGATGCAATCGATTACAAAAAGAAAGACGATTTTAAGGTCACTTATATCGACCAAACCGATCGAGTTAACAATATGGTGACCTGCCCATACTTCACAACTAATTACATTCATCTAACGGCAGATATACAGCAAGATGTTAAGAGCCGAGATTCCTTTACCATTTATATGTGTGTAGGAGGTTCGGCTACAATTGAAAACGAACACGGAAGTGCAATCATTAATAAGGGAGAGACTATTTTAATTGGTGCGGATACGCAAGAAATTAAACTAAAGAGCAATGATGCGAAACTGCTAGAGGTCACTATTTAGTGCTGCATTTTGCGTATTAGTCCCTCAATTTATAATAAAAGTACAATTCATTTGAACCAATGATGGCTAAAAGCCTATTTTTGCGTAAAATTAAATAGTAATGGCAAGTATAAAAGAATTGAAAAAAAATGTCAATAACGTCCTTGGGGATCTTATTGAAGCAGTATATATTGTTGATGCGGCCAATGGCAAGCACGATTCAAAAGAAGGAAATAAAATAATTGATAGTGCTATAGCAACTTTTGATGATTTGATAGAAAAAATCAACGATCGTAAGGTTGAAAACCGTAAAAAACATCTAACTGCTGTTCGCGCCGAATTGGAAACCAAGGCACAAGGCTTGGTGGAAGAAATCAATAAGCTGGGATAAGACAGTGTTTTTGTACCATAAAAAAAATGCCCTTATGAAAGTCAGGGCATTTTTTTATGGTCGATTTTTTTAGATTTAAATGGCAAGGCAAACCTAGCTTCAAAGAGTAATTAGTTGCCCGCGTCTTTCAAAAGCTCCTTTAATTCCTTGCCATACTTGGAAGTGGCCACCTCTGGGGTCAAGGACTTACTAATAGAATCTAAGTATTTAGGGTTGGCATCCGAAATCTCATGCACTGCGATATAAGGTGCAACATAAGAGTCTTTGTTGTTCAATGCAAAGTTGATGGCGAAGGCATAACCGCGTTTGGCATTTTTATCACTAATTCGTTGGAGAGAATCGAGTTGTATTGAATTTAATGGAGTCTCAGGATTTAGTGAGTTCTGAATAATTGCTAGGTTCCGTTTGTTAAAATCGGACATTGTCTTGCGGTATTCTTTCCATCGCTTGTGCGTTTCTGATCCACTGATCTTGGCACTACTATCAAAGGTATTCCATTTCGTGTTGATGGTAATTGTGCCTGGTTCACCGAAAAAAGTGATTCGGTCATTAATATTATTATTGTCTTTTTTATGAAGGTAGAGATAAAAAATTTCGGGGCTTTCTAGCTCCGTTTGAAAACTAAAACTACCATCTCCATCAACTTCCAAAGAATCGACTGCGACTAGGGCTGTATCAGGGAGGTGTTGTAAATACAGTGTTCCTTTTTTAAGTCCTTTTACCTGTCCGGAGACAATCATGGTTTTTTCTGTTATTCGATTGCCACAGCCAATAAATAACAGCGCCACGGCAGCTGTAAGAAGAGTACGTATCATGTTTGGTTTTTGGTATGGTAAAGATGCGGAAATTATTTGTCTTGCGCCATAGGAAATAATGTTAAACGTTGAGGTGTTTTATTTATTAGGTAAGTGGTTTATAAGCTACACATTCTTTTCTTTGGATTTTTTTAAAGCGAACTCGTTTAAACTTTTTCATATTCTTTCTCAATTCGTTTAAAGGTAAAAAAGGAAGCGATTAGTGCGACAATCGCGGCAACTAAAAATTGCGCGGTAAAAGTAATGACTAATTCATGGGAATAGGTAAACACTCGATGCGTCCATTCAAAAAAGACTGAACCCATTGAAAACGGTAAGACCCAATAAAGCAGTGCATGTTTCGCTATAAACTTCCATTTAAGCTTCCTGCTGCGTTCCCTGTATTTTGCAGTAAGCGAATTGTTTTTCGGTATACTTCATTACAGCAAAGTTTATATTTAAAGACTGTTTTGATTGTTTGAAATTAAGATAATATGATTACCCGACTTTTTTGAAGCCACAAGTAATTTGATGGATTTTCCATCATGTTCCGATTTTGGTACGTGGAAACCTGCTTGGTTTTTTTATGGACAGTTTATTTTTTAACCAGTTCTACTCTGCGATTTAATTTTTTTCCTTCCTCGGTGGTGTTGGAAGCTGCCGGGGCCAAAGGGCCCACTCCTTCGGCATAGAGCCTATCGAGAGTTATTCCGTAGGTAGTCTCTAGCGCTGATTTTATTGCAGTTGCGCGGTCGAGCGATAGTTTGCTGTTTATTTCGAAAGACCCATCAGAATCGGTATGACCAACGATCCAACAGTTGATGCCCGGATTGTCCCTCAGAAATGCGGCTATCTGTGCCAGCGCAGGTTTCGATTCGGCTTTTAGGACCGATTTTCCGGTATCAAAATAAATACCGTAGATAGCGATTTTACCATCTATTTCGATTTTGTTCTTAATCAATTCGGCATCAATAGCGATTTCCTGAACCATGGTAGCCTTTTCTATGATGGTTAGTTCGTACTGTTTGCCAGTTGATCTGGGTTTGACTTCAATCCAAATTTCTTTAGAGTCAGCAGTTTCGAAACTATAATGCCCGAATTCATAATTGTGTCTTTCAAAAATTAACCGGCCGCCTGCTTTTGTAATGGCATTCGAATAATTTCTTAAGATTTGAAGCCTAGTGGGAAATTGAAAATCGGTATTATCCCTTTGTTGATGTTTATAAGTAATCGAGATTTTTTTTCCTTCAACTGCCCGTTTTTTCTTTTCAATGAAAAATTCATGGCTACCGAATTCAAGTTCTTTATAGGCCGTGATATCAAATGCTGGTAGTCGATCAAGTAAATAGTAGTCTTTACTATTTTCAATATCGTTCTGGGAAAAAATGCTGTCAGAACAAGCGATAAGTAGTAATAAAATGATAATATGTTTCATAGTGGTAGTATTTTCAAATAGTAAAAAGACAAGTGCTTTAGATGTCATCAAATCATGACATCGTTGAGGCTACCTCCATTAAATAGGCACATAACAGTGCTCCGCCAGTACCAACAACATACCCCAGTACGGCCAAGAGCACTCCTACAGAAGTTAGGGAAGGGTGAAATTCTGCGGCGACTACGGGAGCGGAAGCTGCCCCGCCCACATTGGCCTGACTCCCTACGGCAAGGAAGAAATAAGGCGCTTTGATCAACTTGGCAACCAAGATTAAAAGTCCGGCATGAATTGCAATCCATATAAAACCTACTGCAATCAATCCGGGATTTTCAAGTACTTTTCCTAGGTCCATTTTCATTCCGATGGTAGCCACTAAAATATAAATGAACATGCCACCGATCTTACTTGCCCCCGCACCTTCGTAGTTTTTTGCTTTGGTAAAAGACAAGCCTATTCCTACGGCGGTAGCTATTACAACCATCCAAAAGAAACTAGATCCCAAGAACGATAAAAAGCTCTTCTTGTCGCCTACGCTGGCAAAGGTTTCCTTAAGATAAGAACTGAGATGGTCTCCAAAAAAATGCGCGATGCCAACGGCTGTAAACGCGAAGAAAAGCATCATCATATAATCTTCCAAGGTAGGCACCCGCGTAATTCGATTGGCAAACTCGGTCACTTTTACTTTGAGGGTTTCGATTGCCGATGTATCTGCTTTAAGCCATTTATCAATACGTTTTGTCTTCCCTGCACCTAAAAGTATAATGGCCATCCATACATTGGCGACTACGATATCTATTAAGACCATACCGCCATATTTTTCTGGATTATACTGAAAAATTTCTAGCATAGCGGCTTGATTGGCACCCCCACCGATCCAGCTTCCCGCAATAGTAGAGAGTCCACGCCAGGTAGCATCAAAATCATTACCACCTACGGTTTCAGGAGAAAAGATAGAGACGATTAGGATGGCGATGGGTCCGCCTATGATGATTCCCGCAGATCCTGTCAAGAACATTATCATGGCTTTAGATCCTAAATTGGCGATAGCCTTTAGGTCTATACTAAGGGTCATCAAGACTAAGGCCGCGGGGAGTAAATACCTACTCGCTACAAAGTATAGGTTCGAAGTTTCATCGGAAATTAAATTGGTGCTGGTCAAAATTGCAGGCAGTAAATAGCACATCAACACTGCGGGGACAATAGAATAAAACTTGCGCCAGAATCCGGTTTTAATCGAGGAAGTGTAAAAAATAAAGCCTAAACATAGGGCAAGGAGGCCAAAAACTACGGTGTCGTTCGTAATCAAAGGTCCGGCAAGGTCGGTATCGCTCATGAAAATACGTTTTCGTATATTTCAAATATAGGCAAAACCTACGCGATCATCAGAGTCGTGTTTTAATAAAGTGGGCCACCCCGTCTTCGGTATTATCAAGCGTTACGAAATTGGCAATCGCCTTTACTTCTGCCCTTGCATTGCCAACAGCAACACCAAAACCTACATTTTGCAACATTTCGATGTCATTGTAATTATCACCGAAGGCGATTACATCTTCCAAGGCTTCATCTCCTTTTAACAGTTGTTGAATTGCGGATAACTTCGAGACCGATTTTGGTGCAATTTCGATTAAGGTGTCGTTAGAGCGGTATAGGTTTAAATAATCGCCAAGCGTTTCTTTTAGCTGTGGAAAAATAAGATCTGAACTTTCTTTGGTGCCCATCAACATGATTTTATGGGCACCGATTGTTCTTGTTTTCCAGTCTTCTATAGTGGCTTTGGTTCCTTTGAAAACGGGCGCGGACTTGGTATAGCGTATCTCTTTTTGCACTCGTTCGGAATCGGAGGGAACGTACCATTCATCTTTGTGGTACAGGCCCAAATCAATTTCTAGGGAGTGGGCCATCCCATAAATCGTTTGAATCTGTTCAATAGGTATTTCCGTAGATGCCAGTTCTAATTTTTGATGCAGGATGTAGGCCCCATTATAGCAAATCAGTGGCTCGTGCAAAATGCCTAGATCTTGTTGTATGTAGTACATTGCTTTTGGCATTCGTGCAGAAACCAGAATTATGCGCATATGCTCTTTAATACGTCTAATTTCGGAAACTGCAAAGGCGGAGACATCACTTTTGGTTGCAAGCAGCGTACCATCTAAATCGGAGCAGAGCAGTTTGTAGTTCATTTTTTTGGTTGATGATTAAATACTGGAACTTTTTTGTAGACTTGCCTTCATCCTATTTAAATATTCAACCAATAGGTAAACTTTAAATTTATTGAACGGAAACGTGGAGAAAATTGATTTACAAAATAGTTGTCGTTGTAAACGATAAAAAGATCAGACAAGGGGGCGAAACGCCATTGTAATCTAGAATTGATTCCCAAGTTATCCCGTTGATTGCTATACTGAACCAAGGTCGACCAAAAAATCGATTTGCTAAAAGTAATGTCTATTTTAGGGCTCACCAACCATAAATTGGCGCTGGGGTAGGGATCGGGAAGTGAAATCTGATCATAGTTTACGACTAGTGATATCAAGGCTTTTGGTTGTATGCGCAATCCTAAACTGGCTCTTGCGGAAAAACGGTCGCCGTTAAAAAAGCGACCAATGGTAGATGATAACCCGTAGGATAACACCTGTGCTCGGTTCGATTGGTACTGCAGGTTTACACTGTTATAATCATATCCTTGCAGGTTGGGTAAGGGTACCCCGTCTTCCTCCCCAGCTGGCACGAAATTATCATCTTCAGCTGTTAGGTACGTAAACGTATTGCTAAAACCGATACCAAAATTTGACTGATCCTGCAATTCCATATTCGCATTAAAGTTGATTTCATGATCGGTCTTCTGATAATCGAGTTTCGGACGCCAAGTCACTACCGGAAAAAGCTCAAAGCTATAATTGTTGATCGTTTCGCTTTTTGGCCAAAAGAGTTTTTGGAACTGGGCGACCCCTTTGATAATATCGGTGCGCCTAATAAAACCAAGATCGGAAGAAAAATCTTCATCGACATAGACCCAATCGGTAAAGACATTGAACCTTCTAGAATTACGCCCGAAGAAAGCCCCTGAAGAGAAGTTTCCCTTGCTATCGTCTGGTTGAAACGATTTGTGGGTATAAAATTTACCGACCCACTTATTATCTGCCGATGCGAGGTTGTAATCAATTCCCAGGACACGGTTATACTCATCGGCTCTATCAACAAAATCGTAGTCTTCGAACGACTGTCGGTTGATAAAGAACATCCCAATATTAGATCGCGAGAATACTTTTTTCTGAAGTGCCAACATCGTATTGTTATTCGATGCTATTTCATTTGCCAAATCATCATCCGTTTGGATACTCAAAAAACCAAGCCGCCAATTCTGGTTTAGTTTACCGCTTAAGCGTACGCCCCCCAGTATCCTGTTTTCGATAGAATTCCCGGCGGTATCATTCGCGATTCCAATGCGTCGGGAGAAAAAAGGATTTGCATCCCGACCGCCTCCAAAACTTCCGAATAGGTCGCTGTTGTCAATGAAAAACTGTCTTTTTTCTGGCAAGCCAATTTCAAAACGGGTAAGGTTAGTAATGATATCATCGACCTCTACATTTGAAAAATCCGGATTAATTGTAATGTCGAGGTTCATCCCATTGCCTATGGCGACTTTTACATCGCCCCCGACTTTTACATTCGATTTTCCCTCATCTATATCAAAATCACGCTCCGTAATGGCATTGATATACGGAATTAAGGCAAGGGGGGTTCTAGAACGCCCCAAAGGCTTCTCAAAGACCATATCACCCATAAAGGCCAAGCTGAATATCAATTGGTTTTGAGGTACTTTGTACCATACGCTGCGTTCGTTGGTCTGTTGGTCAAAACGATAACTTTGAAAACGCCATTTGGTTTCCCCTTCCCTAAATTTAAAGGAGGTCAGGGGGATGGCCAGTTCGGCAGTATAGTAGCCTTCAAATATTTTAGCTTCACCTTTCCATTTTACATCCCAAGAAGTAGTAAAACCACGTAAATCTTGCCCCCCACCAGAAATGAGCGCCTCCCGGCGAACCCCGTAGGGGTTAACACCGAATAAAAAAGCATTGGTACCATCATTAAAGGTGTCGAACAGTAAGCTAATATTATCACTGCTTCCTGCCCTAAAATCTCTTTTCAAGGAAGAAATAATCCATTCATCACCTACAGATTTGACAGTAATACCGATATATAGACTGGTATCGTCATAAACCATTTTAATATCGGTAGGCTGTTCTGCCAATAGTGAATCGGAAGGAAAGTATTGTTGAAAATCTTTGGCACCATCTGCAGTTTTCCAAATAACTTCGTCTAAAACACCATCAATTGTGGGGATTTCAGAGACGTATTTAACCGTAAAAGACTTATTGGATGACTGACCGCAGAGTGTTAGAGAAACTAAAAGCGTTAGAACGCAGAGCGTTTTGGTCATTGGTTTGGAATTAGCTTGGATGCAAATTTAATAGTTTTAACCGTTAAGGAAATCCCAAAATTATTTAGTCTTCTGTCTTCTTTTTAGGAGCGCGTTTGGCTTCTTTTAAACTTTTCATAAGCAGGTATTCAATTTGGCCATTGGTACTGCGAAACTCATCGGAGGCCCATTTCTCAATTGCTGTGAGCATGTCTTCATTTAGTCGCAGTGCAAAGGCTTTCTTCTTGGCCATCTTAAGATTTGATAAATGTTGAAATTGCGTCGACCAAGGTACGGGAAAGTGGAAAACTTTCATCAGAGTACGATTGCATATTCTCGGTCATCGAGTTTACTTCTTTCAACACATGGTTCATTTTGGGAATAATCTGCAGTTGAGCAGTTGGTAGGCCTTGTTTTAGATTTTGCGCATCTTTAAGTGTTACTTGAATATCGGCATCTCCATTTAGGATTAATACAGGAATGGATATCTCCGCTATTTTTTTCGAAGGGTCTAGCTGCATCCATTGTTTAAGAAAGGCTTGGTTTTTAGGCGCAAAAATAGACCTCAAAAAGGGATTTACATCAACAATAGTATCCGTTTCTCGAAGTTCTTGGAAATAGTCTTTAGCTCCTTTGGCAAAGTCTGCATTTTGCCGTTCTAATTGTGACACAATAGAGCGATCTATCGTTTGCCCTGGTCCTGCAAGCGATACAAATTTGGAAATGCTATCATCTATTGCTAGCATGGCGACCAAAGACCCCTGACTGTGACCTATTAGGTTAACTGAGGAGAAACGGGCATCTTGCTTGAACAAGTCGATTACAACGGTCGCGTCGGTCGCAAAATCCGTCACCAGTGTTTTTGGTGCTTTGGCGAGATTAGAAGCGGTTGCAGTTCGCTTATCATAGCGAAAGAAAGCAATACCCCTTGAATTTATGCTATCTGCCAAGGTTTTTATATAATTTGCTTTAGAGGGCTTCCCTACCTGGTTGCCGTCGCGATCAACATTTCCTGACCCATGTATAAAAATTAGAAGGGGTATGGCTTCATTAGTTGTTGGGTACGTCAACGTACCGGGAATGTCAATATCCCCATTTTTAAGCGTAACTTCCTCGTTGTTAATGCCTTGAGAACACATCCAAAAGGGGATAAACAATAGTAATAGGCTTTTTTTCATCGGTGTTCTTTTTAGTTTATAGAATTGGTTACTTTTTAAACTGTAGGAATGTTTATCAATTAGTTCGTTGGTTTTCTTTCTTCTGCACTTTTCATATAACGATCAATCACTTGCTGCGCTGCCGCTTCCTTTTGCGTACCGATTAAAATCTTCTTTCCCGTGACCAATTCAATTTGAATCCCCTTGTTTCCTCTAATATTATAGGCGTGACCATTTCCGAAAGACATGCGATAACCCCAACCTCCATATTCTTTTATAGGCCTGTATTCTCGTACAAAGCATATTTTCATATCTGACCATAAAATGATTTTTTGGGAAAGATGAAAAGGTATAAACCGATAATGGATGCCTTTTTCATCGATATACGTTTTTATTTTTAAGAAAAAGATTAACAATGGTACCGGTACCAAGCATAAAACAACAATCAATTGCCCACTAATATCATCGGCTGCAACCTTATCTACCGCTACACCTAATACATACCATTGATAACAAAAATAGAACAATAGTGCGAAAAGCGCGGCAAGAGATAGCCACATAAACCATTGTGTAATACGTTGTGTTTCGTTGAAAACTCGCATCTCGTTAATGATTTAAGGTGCCCGCGTTTACAATAGGGGAGGCATCTTTGTCAGAGCAAAGCACCACCATTAAATTACTTACCATGGCCGCTTTGCGTTCCTCATCCAAATCTACCAATTGCTTTTTGCCCAATTCGTTTAAAGCCATCTCTACCATACTTACTGCGCCCTGCACTATCTTATGCCTTGCGGCGACAATGGCGGTGGCTTGTTGCCTTTTTAACATCGCATTTGCTATTTCTTGCGCATAGGCCAAATAACCGATACGGGCTTCCAATACCTCGATACCCGCCATAGAAAGCCTTTCTTGCAGCTCCTTTTCCAACGCCTCGCTAACCTCATTGACACTTGATCGCAAGGTAATGTCTTCGGCCAGCCCCTCATCGGCAAAGTTGTCGTACGGATACATGCTTGCTAGTTTTCGAACAGCGGCATCGGTTTGTACCCGAACAAAATTTTGGTAGTCGTCTACATCAAAGGCGGCCTTATAGGTGTCGGTAACACGCCATACCAAAATGGTGCTGATCATTATAGGGTTCCCCAGTTTGTCATTTACCTTGAGTCGTTCACTGTCGAAATTACTGGCCCGTAACGATATTTTGCGCATTGTGTAAAGGGGATTGGTCCAGAAAAGCCCATTTTTCTTAATAGTGCCTACATACTTTCCGAAAAACAGGAATACCCTGGCGCTATTAGGGTTGATCAATACAAAACCCGGAATGCAAACGACCCCTATTAAGATTGTGATTGCCGGCCAAAGGCTTTGGAATTGTATCAATGCTATAATGCCCCCGATAATGGCGACAAATGCCAAAAACAGCATGAGATAGCCGTTTATGGGACTGGTGGTTTTTTCGTTCTTCATGATATTTTGGTTTATAAGATATTAAAATGATATCATAAAGATATAAAAATAAATTATATCAAGAAGGTTTTTTATAGTACCTGGAAATTGGTAGTTGGCTAGTTAATGAACCATCTAAAGAAATTCAATTTCTAAAACGCTTGCTTTTCTTTTTGTTAGGGTTTTTGAAAAGTCGTTTGAAGAACCCATCTCGCTTAATGGGAGGACAGTTCAACGATTCTAACACCAGCGTAGAGGGGCGCTCAAATTGCGACCTGGTAATTAAATTGAAGTCTTTGTCTTTACTCAGGTCTTTATACCATAGTGCGAAAAGGGGCAACGCTGCATTGGCTCCTTGACCGAGGCTCGTGCTTTTAAATCCGATTTCATGATTGTCTAGTCCTACCCAGGTAACATGCACCAGCTTGGGAGTTAAGGCTACAAACCAGGCATCTTTATTGTTTTGTGTGGTGCCCGTTTTACCAGCAATGGCGTTCTTTAATTTGTAGGTCGAACGAATACGCGCAGCGGTCCCTTTGTCGATGGTCGCCTTCATCATTTCTAGCATTATTTGCCTGGTTTCTTTTGAAAATGCACTTTTTTTCGCTCTTTTTGGTTCGAATGTTACCAAAACGGAATCTTTTTGATCTGTAATGCTTTCTATTAAATAGGGCAATACGGCACGCCCTTTGTTTACATAACTCGCATAGGCCCCTGCGAGTTCGTTGACATAGATTTCTCCAGTACCAAGAGCTAGCGAGGGTTGTTTTGGTAGTTGTGAAAATACGCCCATGTTCTTTGCTTGAACCAACACATTTTCGATTCCCGTTGCTTCCAATACTTTTACAGCTACTGTGTTGACCGAGTTGCTCAGTGCCTCTTCCATAGAATAATTCAAGTAAGTTTCATCTTTCTTGCCCGAGTTGCTAGGAGACCAACCTTTCAGGTTTTTATAAGCGACTTCACTGGCCGAGAAATAGGTACAGGGAGAAATGCCCACTTCTAAGGCAGCAGTGTAGACAATAGGTTTAAAAGTAGAGCCCACCTGTCGTTTGCTCTGGGCAATATGGTCATATTTAAAATGCTTAAAATCAACGCCCCCGATCCATGTTTTAACCGCACCTGTTTGCGCCTCAATTCCTAAAGAACCGGTATTCAGGAATTTCAAATAATGCTTCACGCTGTCTATAGGACTAAGTGATACCTGCTGATCTCCGGTCCAGTCAGAAATGATCATCGTACGCTTTTTGCTCAAGGAGTCCCAAGCAGTTGCATGATTCAATCCTTTTGCAATCAGTTTTTTGTAGTGGGGCGCATTGCGGACCGCTTTTTCGATAATCCGTTTATTGGTCATCCAAGGGCCCTTTTTTCCATAACTTTCTTCAAAACTTTTTTGAAGCTTGGCCATATGGGCTTTCATCACTTTTTCTGCCAAGGTCTGCATGCGATGGTCGAGCGTGGTGTAAATTTTAAGGCCGTTGGTATAGATATTGTAGTCAGCGCCTTTTTCTTTCTCCTCTTTACTCCATTTTATCAGCCTTTTTCGTACTTCTTCTCGAAAGTAAGGCGCTAGCCCGGCATTTGAGTCAAAGTCTCTGTAGCGAAGTAGTAAGGGACAATTGGTAAGACTGTCTTTTTCCTGTTGGGATAAGAGATTGTTATTGACCATTGATTGCAATACCAAATTTCTTCGTTTAAGGCTATTTTCAGGAAAGATTCTAGGATTGTAGCCATAGGTTGCCTTGAGCATGCCCACCAGAACACAGGCCTCTTCTAATTTGAGGTCTTTTGCACGTTTGTCAAAAAATTTTAGGGAAGCACTTTCAATTCCAAACGTATTGTCTCCAAATGATACGGTATTCAGGTAATGGGTCAATAGTTCTTGTTTGGTGTAGATTTTTTCTAAGCGTGAGGCGATAATCATTTCCTTGACTTTATTCACTACAAGTCCTCCCTTTTTACGGTCTTTTCTCGGATATAGATTTTTTGCCAACTGTTGGGTTAGGGTACTGCCACCACCAGAAGACTGATCCTGCATTAAAACGGTCTTAAAAGCGACCCGGAACAAACTGGGATAATCGACCCCGGCGTGTTCATAGTACCGTTGATCTTCGATAGCAACTAAGGCATCTATCAGGTGTTGTGGCATGTTTTCATAGGAAATGGGCTGCCGGTCAAAAAGATAATATTTACCAATAAGCACACTGTCGGCGGTATACACTTCCGAAGCATGTTGATACTTAAAATTCGAAAGTTCATCTTTAGATGGAATCTTGCCCCAAAGACCATAATAAATGGTGTTTAGAAAAATAAGAAACCCTAGAAAGACCATCAGAACACCATACCGCAGGTAGGGCAATTTTATTTTAGATAAAAAAGCTATTGATTTGTTCATTTCCCGAATATCAGCTTAAATACTTTAAAGGCACTTATTTTTAACCATTCCTTAATAGGAGTTTGCTTATTTTTGGTTGATATACGCGTAAACCTATGAAAACGATTTGATGAAAATGCTAATTCAGAAAAATGGCAATTGGTAAATTTAAAGAAACGTTTGTTCGTGATGATAGAAGGCTACGGATACTATTCCCCAAAAACAGATACTAAAAATACTACAATGAAAAAGTTTTTCTTTCTTTTCCTTTTCACAGCGCAAGTCGCTTTTGGGAATGTACCATATTGGTCAAAAACTGGCCATAGGGCGATTGGTGATATCGCTGAAAAACATTTAAACAGAAGAACAAGAAAGGCCATTTCAAAATTGTTGGATGGGCAGAGCCTCGCAAGCGTTTCGAATTTCGCGGACGAAATCAAGGCCGATAGAAAGTACCGTGAGTTCAGCGCATGGCATTATGTCAATTTTCCGGCCGATAAGAAGTATACCGATGTTGCCCCAAGCGAGTATGGTGATTTGATTATTGGTATTGAAAAGTGCTTATCGTTTGTAAAGGATGAAAAAAGTTCCCAGGAAGATAAGGTCTTTTACTTGAAAATGCTGGTACACTTGATCGGGGATCTACACCAACCAATGCATGTGGGGCGCATAGAGGATAAAGGAGGTAACGATATTCAGGTGCAATGGTTTGGAAAGGGAAGCAACTTGCATCGGGTGTGGGATACAAATATGATCAATGACTATGGGATGAGTTATAGTGAATTGGCCGAGTCGTTACCAAAATGGACCAAGAACCAAAAAAAAACAATTCAATCGGGTACTGTATTGGACTGGGTCGAAGAATCACAGGAAATAGCCAATCAGGTATATGAATCTGCAGAGGTAGGCGAGAAACTAGGCTACCGGTATGCCTACGTTTGGTGGGATACCGTGGAAGCCCAATTACAGAAAGGTGGACTTCGGTTGGCTAAAATACTAAATGACTTGTTTTGAAGAGCTCGGGAGATAGTACAAGATAAACCAGTTTCAAAAGTTGTTTGGAAATCATTTGAACATTAAGGTTGAAACCTTTTAAGTATTTCTGCCACTTCCCGGTACTACTTTTTTTAAGAAATGTATGGCTAAATGTATTTCGGCATGACCTTTGATATATAATAGATGAAGATGGGTATGAGCAAGTTACAAAGGCTTACCACCTGAGTAAGGACAGTACATTTCTTTTCAAAATAGGTATAAAAAAATCGGTTCCCATAATCGATTTTTTTTATTGCCACATTTTTAAAAAAAGCATGGAGATTTGGGTAGCCTAGGGTTGCATTTAAGCACCGTTATTATTGAAGTGATTTAAACTTTTTCCATTCGCTAAAAAATTGCTCTTTTCTACCCATTTAGTGTCTTTTTTTCCTTCCATAACTCTGCTATGCAACTCAAAAAAGCCTTCAAATAGTCAAACAACATCTAATTTTCGCTAGAAAGCAAAAAGCTTAAATCACTTCATTTAATAACTCGAAATGTTAGGTTGATGCGAGCGCCGATTTTTTTCGCGGTTTTTGGTATTTGATGTAACCAGTGGTGTTGGGTGGCTCCTTTCATGACCAAAAGGCTTCCATGCTCTAACGTAATTTTGTGTTTAAGGTCTTTGGATTTGTGTTTTAAATGGAAAAACCGCTCTTGCCCTAAGCTAATAGATGCTATAACGGGATTGACACCCAGTTCTTTTTCATTATCGGCATGCCAACCATTACTGTCTTTGCCATCTCTGTAGAGGTTAAGAAGGCACGTGGTGAATTCAATTTTGCTGAAGGCCTCGACCCGCTCTTTTAATTGTAAAATTTCATCAGAAAATGAATTTGGAACCATGGTGATATTGGAATAAGAGTACGACTTGGAATTAGATGCGTATAAAGAGGTTAAACGAGGTTGTGGATGTACTTTTCCGAATACTTTGATGTTGTCTTGTTGCCAGGGAACTTTTTCTTTAAGCAGTTTTAGATAGGCGGTAGCTTCCTCTTCCGATAAAAAATTTGGAAAATAGGAAATATCGCTATCTGGGAGATTTAAGGAGATTTCATCTGGAAATAGCGATGCCATTATTGCAAAACCGTTTTTAGTTGATTACGATAAGCTGACGGATTTTGCCCTGTGAACGTCTTAAAAGATTTATTGAAGTGCGAAAAGTTGTTGAAACCGCTCTCAAAACATACCTCTGTGATACTTAGGGTTTGTTCTCCCAAGAGTTTCGAGGCATGCACCAAGCGATACTCGTTCACAAATTGAACAAAGGTTTTATTGGTAATCTTTTTAAAGTACCTGCAAAACGAAGGGATGGTCATGCTCACCTTTTTTGCTATTTCTTCTAGCGGAATTTCTTCTTTAAAGTGGGTTTTTACATGATTGAAGACCACATTGATACGGTCGTTGTCCTTTACTTCCGCTTCCATGGAATATCCTTCGGCATTGAGAACCTTATAATCATTCGAATTGCCTAGTTCGTTCAGAATGTTCAATATTGAAAGTAAACGTTGAAAGTCGGTTTGATACTCGAGCAGTTCCATTTTCTCCCCGATCTTTTTTTTGATGCGCCCTTGAAAAGCGATACCGCCTTTACTAATTTCAAAAAGGTCTCGTATTTTTTTCATTTCGGGAATACCAAAAAAATCGCTTCCCAAAAAATCGGCTTTCATTTGTACGACCGTTTCGCTTTTATTTCCAGTAAGTTTGTCAGTAAGGCCGCAATGGGGCAGATTACTTCCTATTAATATCAAATCTCCATTCGTGTAGTGAGATACATGGCTCCCTATTTGACGTTTGCCCGTACCCCCATTAACATATACAAGTTCAATCTCTGGGTGGTAATGCCATCGATTGTTTTGGTTCAAGCGGTCCTCATCAAATTTCTGATAGGTATATGAATGCCCAAAATTAGGGGCAATGGCCTCAAAAGCTGGCTTGTGTTTTATCATACTATGTATTCCTTTATAAAATAAAGTTACTTAATAGAAAGTAGGTGTTCCTTTACAAAATTACCTAAAATATATTGAATATTACCCCTTAACAATTACTTAACCTACAACAGGGATAAAATAGAACATAAATTGGAAAAATCTGTGGTAGTGTCGGTGGGAGTTTGGGCGTAGGTTTGCAGTGTAATTAATTAGTAATCAGTTCATGTAAAAATGAGCATAAAACAAGAAGTCATGAAAAACACCTTGAAATTAACAGCAGTGATTGCCCTAATGCTTGCGACAACGGTAAGCATGGCAAAGGAACCTAAAGTAAGTGCAAACGGAGCAAACAAGAGCATCCTTTTTGAAATGGAAGCTTCAGCAGAACCTATGTGGGTTCGTTTGGTTGATGCCCAGGACCACATTATTTATAAAGATAAAGCGGACCAGTATGTCGGCTTTGTAAAGCGTTTTGATTTGAATAAGCTCGATACGGGTATCTACTATATAGAAGTTGAAAGCGATATCAAGCAGATTGTCTATACCCTTTCTTTAAAAGAAACAGGGGTAGAAATAGCGAATCGAAAGGAAAAGAGCAAACCTATTTTTCGAAAAAAAGGAGATATGGTTTTCTTGAACCTACTAAATCTTGATTTGGAGTCTGTTGAAATTAGTGTAATTGATAGCGAAGGAAGAGAGCTGTTTTCTGAAAACCTCAAAGGAGAACAAATTGTTCAGAAAGCCTTTAATTTTAAGAACGCCTTTAGCGATAGTTACACGGTAGTTGTAAGGAATACCGAAGGAACCTATTATGAAGACATTGTAGTGAAATAGTAAGATTGAGTTGAGTTAATTTTTTGAGTCCCTAGAAGAGAACAGCTTCTAGGGACTTTTTTTATAAAAACAGGTACAAATACGCCCAGTACATTAGCGCAAATTGAAGGGGTATTCTTGCAATCAACATCCATCTGGAAAGGCCCATAGAAGCTCTTTTATCGTTCAACATATGAAAGTGTACAGGCAAAAAGAAAGCTAACATAGCAATGATACCGGCAACCGAAAGTACTCTTGTATCTGGAAAGCAAAGGCCCAACCCCAACAAAATCTCTGTAAATCCACTAAAATGAACCAAAAACCGATGACCGGGAAGATAACCTGGCAAAATATGCATGTACATTTTAGGACGTATAAAATGTAGTAGGCCGGCCACCACATAGGTCGCTGCCATTAGATACAGGTGCCAAGGATAGGAGAAGTCCATAGTATTAGTTGACACTAGCGATCCAAGCGTCTATGTTCGCCTCAAGCAGCGCCAAGGGCACTGACCCATTTTCGAGTACCTTGTTATGGAACTCGCGTATATCGAATTTTTCAGCCATTTGTTGTTCTGCTTTTGCTCGCAGCTGTCGAATTTTTAACTGCCCTATTTTATAGGAAAGCGCTTGGCCGGGATTTGCCATATAACGCTCTATTTCTGAGGTAATGCTCGCTTCCGATTCCGCTTCGTTTTCCAAAGAGTACTGTATGGCCTGCTCACGTGTCCATCCCTTTGAATGAAGTCCCGTATCTACTACCAACCTAATAGCTCGGTGCATTTCTGCCCCCAACATTCCGAAGTACTGATACGGGTCTTGATAAAGTCCCAGTTCTTTTCCCAAAGATTCGGTATAGAGGGCCCAACCTTCACCATAGGCACTATACCAAAGTGTTTTACGAAACTTGGGAAGTTCTGTATTCTCCTGCGCCAATGATATTTGAAAATGATGCCCTGGAATGGCCTCGTGTAAAAAAAGGTCTTCATCTGAATAGAGGTTGTATTTTTTTACATCGGGAATCGGTACATAGAAAATACCTGGGCGGGTACCATCAACAGATCCTGGATTGTACTCCGCACTGGCCGATGCTTCCCGAAACGCCTCGGTACGTCGCACTTCAAAAGCCGTTTTAGGGCGTTTGTCGAACAACTTGTCTATTTGGGGTTTCATTTTTTCATGTATCGCATTAAAGTTATCGATCACTTGTTGCGGATCTGTAAAGGGCATTAGTTCTTTTCTATTTCGAACATAATCGAAAAATGCCTTTAGATCCCCATCAAAACCTACCTGGGTCTTTATTTTTTCCATTTCGGTCGAAATACGGGCTACTTCGCGAAGCCCTAACCGATGAATCGCATCGGCGGTCATATCGGTCGTAGTATACAATTTAATTTGATGGGCATAGTACGCATCTCCATCCGGAATTCCTTGAATACCACTGCTTTCCCTCCCGGCCGTCATATAGGCGGTATTCATAAAATCATACAAGGATTGGTAGCCTGGAATGATTTTATCTGTAATAATAGCTGTATAAGCCGCGGTAAGCTTGTTCTTTTCTTCTTCAGAAAAACTATTTGGAAAGTTCTTTACGGGACCAAAGAACAGATGATTCTCGATATCGGGCCGGGTAACGCTCTCCAATTGTGGAAGTACTTTTTTAATCAGTGATTTGGGCAGCACACTGCCTTGGCCAATTCCCTCTTGCATGCGAGACCTGGCAGAAGCAAGCCAGTCGCTATAATCATCTAAACGGGCGAGCCAATTGTTATAATCTTCTACCGTTTTAAAGGGCTGTGCACTGGTTCCACCGGCCATTTGGCCTATCATTAGGTTCATAGACCACATTTGGTCAATTGGCGTATAGTCCCTGAAAGCAAGTCCTTCTAAATTAATATCGCATTCCCAGTCCATGATTGCCTTACTAAGTCGCTCGCTTTCGCTTAGGGTACTATCTGCATAATTTGCGAGTTTGGCTTTGTAGTTTGTAAAATGATCCTTTACAAGTGTCTCATAGTCATCGGAAAGAAAGTTTGGAAGCGTGTCATTATAGCGGGCATCTCCTTCAAAAGTGGCGTTCAGGGGGTTTAGTTTTAACGCATCTTCATAATAGGCTTCATAAACATCCGCTATAGGCGGGTATTCGTTCGTGATTTCCTTGGGTGTTTCTTTACAGGCCTGCAATGCTAAAAAAGCAAAAACCAAAAGAGTAATTTTTTTCATGGTATTTGTGTTAGATTGATAAATTTTATCTGAGAACAGGCACTGAACAACCTGTTAAAAATACGTTGTTCCCAAGCTTGTTCGTTACTTTAAATATTTTTCAAAACGCTCTTTCTTATAGTCGGGTACCGAAGGATTGCTCAGTGCTAAGCGAATCATTTCGGAACTTTTTTGTTTTGCATACAGTAATTCAAAAAACTGCTTTACCGTAAAATGATTTTCAGATTGTTCTACCAGTTGCATTTCATCTCCGTTGCGCACTTCGCCTTCTTCCAAAATCCGTACATAGGTACCGCTGTAGGCATGCATGATAAACTGTCGTAATATTTGTTGGTCATCGAATCGTACTCCTAGTTTATAACAAGGTTCCCGGGGTTGTGATACCTGTACCAATGAAGTCCCTATTCTATACACATCGCCTATCCGCATGACCGATTCATCCATGCCGGCAACAGTCAGGTTTTCCCCGAACATTCCCCAGTTCCATTCAAGGTGCGGGTACAATTCTTTCCAATAGGGGTATTGTTCCATTGAAAAAAGATAACAGGCCTTATTGGTTCCACCATGGTGCACACGATCAATTATTGTGTCATCAGATACATCGAGCTTCGTCAAAAGCAAAGGTGTTGCAACAGGATATTTAAAAATACCCGTCTGTTCTTGGGCACCGTTCCATTCAAAAGTAGTAGGCTTTCCTATATTGGTGGCAATGATTTTCATATAGTAAAGATATACAACCCAACAAAAAGGTACCCTATTTTAACATTCTGGAGATTTTTTTTAGAACAAAAATCTATCCCTATGATACCGTTCTAAAAAGGATGGCACTCTCCCTTAAAGTCCGTACTTTTATGCTATTCAAAAGCTACTTTTTAATTGGAGAACATCAAACAAAAAATACGCTCCTATGTGCACGTAAACGATACCGATTTGGAGTATTCACTTCAATTCTATCGAAAAATTTCCTTGGAGAAAGGAGCTTTTTTAATCCGTCCCGACCAAGCTGTGGATCATTTTTATTTCCTGCAACAAGGGTGCATGTGTTATTATAGGGAAGATGATGCCGGTATTAAAGTAATGGAGTTTTTTACCGCTGGAGAGTTTTTTACAGATCTCTACGCCTATATCGAGGAGATACCCTCAAGCAGTTTTTTGAACGCGACCGAAGATTGCATCATTTATGCCATTTCGAAACAAGACGCTGAAAAATCGTTCGATTATTCCCATGATCTAGAACGCTTCGGCCGCTTGTCGATGCAAGATGGTTTTATGCAATTGTTTCGACGTAATAATCAATTAAAAAACCTTTCTAATCAAGAACGATACCTGCGTTTGCTTCAAAAGCGGCCCGATTTGTTTCAGCGGGTTCCGCAGTACTTAATTGCTTCCTATCTAGGTCTTACCCCGGTAGGCCTCTCCAAAATCAGAAAGCGTTTGTCCAAACAGCCGTAGTTCAACAGGTTTTCCTTATTCGCTATCGTTTATAAGATTGGCTACCTCTTGTCATGGGTGCCTTGATATTCTTGTTTCTTGTTCAAGACAGCAATCTATTTCTGATAATTCGATATTTATTAAACCAGTTTAACAGGAACTTCTCAAATAATCCACTAATTTCAAGAACTATTATTAAAAAAAGAAATTATGGCCAAGGAGTACCTAGATATCGATACCCTAAAATACCTATTGTATGATGTTCACTCACTTGAAGATGTGTTGCAGTATGAACGTTTTCAGGACCACGACCTGGGATCTGTCGATATGTTTGTCGATTCGGTAAAAGAATTTTCTGATCGGGAGTTGTTTCCCTACTTCAAAGAGATGGATGAAAATCCGGCGCATTATAAAGATGGTACCGTAATGGTTCACAAACAAGTAGATGTAATGATGAAAAAAGGTGGGGAAATGGGCTTGATCGCTGCACCTTTTGATTATAAAGATGGCGGGTTACAACTACCTTCAATGGCTTATACGAGTACCGCCTACATTCTAGATGCGGCAAATAATCACTTGCCTGGTTATGCAGGACTCACCTTGGGTTCGGCCGAGTTGATAGCCCATTTTGCAAATGAAGAACTCAATGCCACCTATGTGCCTAAAATGTTGGCAGGCGAATGGGCTGGTACCATGTGCCTTACCGAGCCACAAGCTGGTAGTTCGTTATCGGATATTACTACAAAGGCAATACCGACAGAGGGCGGGTTCTACAAAATCAACGGCCAGAAAATATTCATATCTGGCGGCGATACCCAATATGCAGAAAATATTATACACCTTGTATTGGCTCGAATCGAGGGGGCTCCTGCGGGTACGAAAGGCATTTCCTTGTTTGTAGTTCCCAAGAATCGCCCCGATACCGACGGAAATTTAAATTACAATGATGTGACCACCGTCGCCGATTTTCAAAAAATGGGGCAGCGCGGGTATTGTACTACCCATCTGGGTTTTGGTGATAAAGATGATTGTCGAGGATGGCTGGTCGGAGAACCACATCAAGGACTTAAATATATGTTCCTGATGATGAACGGAGCCCGAATTGCTGTGGGGCGGGGGGCCGCGGCTATTGCGATGGCTGCTTATCAAGCCTCCTTGGAATACGCCAATGAACGACCGCAAGGGCGAAAACTTACGAGCACCGGAAAAAAGAACCCGGATGAAAATCAGAGTTTGATCATTGAACACCCCGATGTGAGGCGAATGTTGTTATTGCAGAAAGCCATTGCAGAAGCTTCCCTAAGTTTAGTGCTCTTGGCATCACGCTATCAAGATATTAAGCAGGCGACCAAAGATGAGGGCGAAAGAACAAAGTACCATTTGCTCTTGGAAATGATTATTCCAATTGTAAAGACCTTCCCTTCAGAGGCTGGAGCGGTAGCAGTGAACAATGGGGTGCAAGTGCTGGGTGGATATGGGTTCTGTTCTGACTTTATTCTACAACAATACTATCGTGATATTCGTATTTCGGCTATCTATGAAGGTACTACAGGAATTCAATCACAAGACCTTTTAGGTAGAAAGATTGCAATGGAAAATGGCAAGGCATTAGAATTATTGGCAGCCGAAATAATGGCTACCATTACTGCTGCCAGTGCCTACGATGATTTAAAACCGTATGCCGGAATGTTAGGTGCAAAACTGAAACTTTCGCAAGAAGTATTGGCACATTTAATGCCATTTGCACAGAAAGGGGATTACGAACGCTACCTGGCCGATGCGAACCTTTTTATGGAGTTCATGAGCATCGTGGTCATTAGTTGGCTTTGGCTCGATATGGCTATAAAAGCCAAACAAAGCTTACTAAAAGGCGATACCAAGTATTCGGAAGCTTTTTATGAGAGTAAGATTCATACCATGAGGTTCTATTTCAAATATGAACTGCCCAAAACAACCGGACTTGCAGAATCATTAATGAATTCGGAAGTTCTTACCATTAAGACGAACAAGGAAGTATTTGTTTAAAGGGAAGTGAAAAAAAGTGAAATAGTTAAAAAAGTAAAAAAGTGAAATGGTGTGGGGCGAACATATGGGAACGAGGTGTTTTTTTTAAACTAACCCACCATTAACCATAAAACGATTAAATGTCCAGTATAAAAAAACAATTGAATTTAGAAGATAAGATTGCGGTAATTACGGGATCTAGCAAGGGAATCGGAAAAGCCATTGCGCATGGCCTTGCGGAAAATGGTGCTACGGTGGTCATTAGCAGTCGTGACCAAACAGCTTGCGATACGGTGGTCGCTGAATTTGAAGCGGCAGGATTAAAGGCCATTGGTATTGCCTGTCATATAGGTAAGGAAGATCAGCGCACCCATTTGGTGTCCCAGACAATTGATACCTTGGGAGGTGTGGATATTTTGGTCAATAATGCGGCGATCAACCCGGTATTTGGCCCTTTGGAAGATGCGGAAGAGGCTATTTTCGATAAAATTATGGATGTAAATGTCAAAGCACCATGGGTGCTCTCGAACAAAGTTATGCCCAGCATGAAGGAGCGGGGCGGAGGCAGTATCATTAATCTTGCCTCGGTAGAAGCCCTTACTCCGGGAATGGGCCTGGGGTTGTATAGTACCAGTAAGGCAGCCTTGTTGATGCTTACAAAAAATCAAGCGAAGGAATGGGGCAGATACGGCATTCGAGCGAACGCCCTGTGCCCAGGGTTGATCAAGACGAAGTTTAGTGCCGCTTTGTGGCAGAATGAGAAGGTACTTCAGAAAATAGAAAAAACGCTGCCTTCTGGTCGCATGGGAATGCCCGAAGAAATGGAAGGAATCGTTTGCTTACTTGCCTCCGATGCCGGTGCTTATATGACCGGGGGCGTATATACGGCCGATGGCGGATACATGATCGCTGGTTAATCAATACCAATACGTTGCCTATGAACTTTGAATATTCAGAACGCTCTCAAGAATTACAAACCAAACTACGTGCTTTTATCGATGCGCATATTTTACCGATCGAGGAAACAGTGTATGCCAACCATGCCGATCCTGAAAATAGATGGAAACGTTGGCCCGGACTTGCAGAATTGAAAGAAAAAGCAAAGAATGCCGGTTTGTGGAATTTGTTTTTGCCAAAAGACTATGGAGCGTTAAGCCCCGGGCTCACCAATTTGGAGTATGCGCCTTTGGCAGAGATTATGGGGCGAATCATTTGGTCCTCAGAAGTATTTAATTGCAGTGCGCCCGACACTGGAAACATGGAAGTTTTGGCCAAATATGGATCGGCCGAACAACAAAAAAAATGGCTCACTCCCTTGATGAACGGTGAAATCAGATCGGCCTTTTTAATGACGGAACCCGAAGTTGCCTCTTCGGACGCGACCAATATTGAGACGTCCATTCGTTTAGAGGGCGATGAGTATGTAATCAATGGCAGAAAGTGGTGGTCTTCCGGGGCGATGGACCCAAATTGTAAGATTGCCATTGTAATGGGAAAGACAGATTTTGAGGCCCCACGACACCAACAACAAAGCATGGTATTGGTACCTATGAATACACCAGGAGTAACAATCGTTCGCCCGCTTTCGGTGTTTGGATATTATGATTCCCCTGAAGGGCATGCCGAGATTTTGTTGCAGAATGTTCGCGTACCCAAGGAAAACCTTCTTCTAGGGGAGGGTAGGGGCTTTGAAATTGCGCAAGGACGATTGGGGCCTGGGCGCATACATCATTGTATGCGACTTACAGGAATGGCCCAGCGCTCGTTAGAGCTAATGGCCCAGCGCAGCTCGGATAGGATTGCCTTTGGAAGAACCATACGGGACTTTAGCAGTATACGCCAAGAAGTTGCCCTATCTCAGTGTGAAGTAGAACAAGCTCGACTGCTAACGCTTTCCGCGGCCGATAAAATGGATAAAAAAGGGAATAAAGAAGCCAAAGATCTCATTGCGATGATCAAGATCGTAGCACCGAAAATGGCATTAAAGGTTATTGATAGGGCCATACAGATACATGGTGGCAAGGGCGTTGGCCCCGACACCCCTTTGGCGCATTATTTTACTGCTGCGCGCATGCTTCGTTTGGCGGATGGGCCAGATGAGGTACACATGTATCAATTAGGGAAAAGTGTGATTAAGAGATATACGACGGAATAACGATTTTAAACAGCACAAGGAATGGCGGTACCTCCATACCAAAAAGTACGAAAGGGAGAAGAACTCGAAGAAAAGGGACTGAAAGATTTTCTATTGGGATATAACCTTATAGAGAATAGCAGCAGTTCTTTAGCTGTGGAGCAGTTTACACATGGGTATTCGAACCTGACCTATCTTTTGAAAATAGAGGAGAAGGAATATGTGCTGCGCCGTCCTCCCTTTGGAGCCATTAAACGCGGGCATGATATGGGCCGTGAGTTTAAAGTTCAAAAAGCGTTGAAAGCGGCATTTTCAAAGGTACCTATCATGCATGCCTATACAGAAGATACCCAGTATATTGGGTCTTCCTTTTACGTCATGGAAAAAATCAACGGCATTATATTGAGTTTTCGAGAAGCCAGGAAACGACAAATCCCACCAATTGAATACAGGACAATTTCCAATTCGTGGTTAGATACGATGGTGGAATTACATGGTGTAGATTACAAAGCAATTGGTCTGGCCGACCTGGGAAGACCGGAAGGGTATGTGGCGCGACAGCTAACCAATTGGGGAAAACAATACCTAAAAGCAGCTACTGATGAGGTGCCGGCCGCAGCAAAGGTGATGCGTTGGATGGAGGAACACCAACCAAAGACCTATCGTCATAGTCTTATCCACAACGATTACAAATATGACAATGTCGCCTTTAAGGACGCTAACTTTAAAGAAATAAGTGCTGTTCTCGATTGGGAAATGGCCACCCTTGGAGACCCCTTAATGGATCTTGGTACCTCACTAGGGTATTGGACCATGCATAAAGATCATGACTTTGTAAAACAAGGCATTCCTTCACCTACGGTATTCGAGGGGAACCCTAATAGAAGCGACATTGTACAGGGCTATACCGAAAAAAGCAAAAGCCCTGTAGATCATATCGTGTTTTATTATGTGTACGGTCTTTTTAAGATTGCCGTAATTGCCCAGCAAATATACTATCGCTACAAACATGGGTATACCACGGACCCCCGTTTTGCGAACCTGAACAAAGCTGCGGAATTGTGTTGTAACATTGCCTTGAAATCAATTCATACCAATAAAATAGACTAAATGAGCAATGATCTCTATACCGATATCAATCCTGCGGCCCTAAAGGCCCTTTCCGATTACCCCGCCGATCAGCCCCTGCATATGCTCAACTATATGAAATATGCGCCCTTAGACCCCGAAACAGGTAAAACAGGAAAGGAGCTTTATAGGGAGTATCTAGAAAAGGCGACACCTTTTTTTCAAGGCATCAATGCACGTATCGGTTTTAAAGCGATTCCCTCATTGACGATTATTGGACCGCAGGACGAAGAACTTTGGGATGAGGTATTGATTGTCACCTACGATACCAAGGCCGATTTTTTTAACCTTATCCAGAAAGAAGGATACCCAGGCCACATTCGAAAAAAGGCCTTGCTCGATTCAAGAATCATTTTCTGCAAATAAAATAGTTATGGAAGTCAAAGATAAAATAGTAGTAGTAACCGGGGCAGGTTCAGGAATAGGCGCCGCCGCGGCCAAACATTTTGCCCACCATGGGGCCCAAGTGGTCGTTTCTGACCTGAAAATTGAAAAGGCCAAAAAAACGGTCGATGAAATAGCAGCGTATGGTGGCAAGGCTGTTGCCATAGAGGCGAACGTAGCCAACTACGAGGCGGTTAAAAAATTAATCAAAGAAACGGTAAAACGGTTCGGGCGTTTAGATGTGATTGTGAACAATGCGGGTATTGGTCCTAGATATATGGCCAAAACAGCCGATTATGCCCTTGAAGATTGGGACAGTGTCATAGCAGTTAACCAAACCGGGGTGTTCTATTGCATGAAAGTAGCATTGAAACAAATGCTTGAACAAGGGGGAGGAAATATCGTTAACGTTGCCTCCTTGGCCGGTTTAAAAGCGTCCCCTAACAATCTTTCCTACAGTGCCAGTAAATTTGCCGTGGTAGGCATGACCAAATCGGCGGCTATGGAATATGCGACAAAAAATATTAGGGTGAATGCCGTATGCCCGGGGTATACCGAATCGGCACTGTTAGATAAATTGCTATCCGCCAGGCCAGATATGGACACTATTTTAAAAAGTGTGATTCCGATGAAACGCTACGGGGATGCTTCGGAAATTGCCGAGGCAATTGTCTGGTTGGCATCAGATACCACAAAATTTATTACCGGGCAAACCATTACATTGGATGGAGGAACCTCTCTCTAAGAAAGGAAGTTCCTAAATACCGAACATTTAAAATCATACTATTGAAAACAATACATCTAGAAAATAAAGAGCGGTATACCATCGTTCAAATGAATCGTGGGAAAGTCAATGCCATCAACCATGAAATGGTGAAAGAACTGCAGGCAATTTTTACGGAATTGGCAAAAGACGCAACGGTCGAGGGAGTCATTCTAACCGGGATTCCGCATTTTTTCTCGGCTGGTTTAGACGTAATCGAGCTGTATGGGTATAATGAAGATCAGATAGCTGCGTTCTTTAGCGATTTCGGTGCTTTACACCTGCAAATGGCGCAATTTCCAAAACCGCTAATTTGTGCCATTCCGGGATATGCGCCCGCGGGGGGCTGTGTATTTGCGATTACGGCAGATTACCGAATTATGGCAAAGGGAGAGAAGTATACCATCGGGCTGAACGAGGTAGCGGTCAATATTCAGATTTCAAATAACTTAATTAATGCCTATGCTTTTTGGATCGGCACCGGTAAAGCACATGAATACATTTTAGATGGAAAATTGTTGAAGGGATCTGAAGCGTTGGAATGCGGTTTGATCAATGAATTAGTGCCTATGGAAAAGGTGTTGCCATTGGCAGAGAAGAAAATGAAACAATTTCTGAGGGCCGACCCCGTGATCTTTAAGAACACCAAGAAAAAGCTTCGAAATACGTGGTTTTCCAATTTGGAGACAGATGCTTCCAAAGATTTGGGAGAGGCAATCGAACTTTGGTGGTCACCTAACATACGAGCAAAAATGAAGGCTTTTGTTGAAAGTCTACAAAACAAATAAGACGATATGAATAAACATTGGATACTAAGAAATAGACCGGAAGGAATGCCGGACACAACTACCTGGTCGCTAGAATCAACAACGATTCCAGAACCCGGAGATGGGGAGGTATTGATACAACAACACTATTTATCATTGGATCCTGCAATGCGAGGTTGGTTAAACGATGCGAGGTCTTATATTGCTCCGGTAGAAGTAGGCGCGGTAATGCGCGCTGGTTCGGTGGGGCAGGTAATCAAAGCGAACAACCATTCCTCATTAAAAGAAGGGGACTTTGTAAGTGGCTGGGGCGGCGTACAACAATACACGGTTACCAACGGAGAGAATTGGTATCCGGTAGACCCGAAAGTAGCGCCTTTGCCCATGTACATCGGTACCTTGGGAATGCCGGGAATGACCGCCTATTTTGGTATTCTCCAAGAGGGGAAAATAAAGAAAGGTGATGTGGTCTTGGTTTCGGGAGCCGCAGGTGCCGTAGGCAGTATCGTTGGTCAGATAGCCAAGATAAAGGGCTGCAAAGTAGTTGGTATTGCGGGTGGTGCGGCCAAATGCAAGTACATTGTAGAGGAACTGGGTTTTGATGCCGCAATCGATTATAAGTCAGAAAATGTGTATGATGCCATCAAACGGGAATGTCCAAAAGGATTGGATGTGTATTTCGATAACGTAGGAGGGGAAATTTTGGATGCCGCGCTCTCCCGCATTCGCATGGGTGCCCGAATCGTTATCTGTGGCGCCATCTCCCAATACAATAATAAAAAAGATGTTCGCGGACCAAAAAATTACCTTGCGCTGCTTGTGAATCGGGCCAGCATGAAGGGAATGGTGGTATTCGATTATGCCGCTGACTATAAAAAGGCGGCCATGGAAATGGGTGCTTGGATGATGCAGGGAAAATTAAAGAGCAAGGAAGATATCTATGAGGGTATCGAAAATTTCCCTGAAACCTTTAGTCGCTTGTTCACCGGCGATAAAATGGGGAAATTGGTATTGAAAGTATTGGAAGACTAACTGTTTCTAAATAGAACCTATTGAAAGCAATTGTTTGTAGTGCCTTCGGACCGCCAGCTGATCTAACGTTGGAAGTGTTGGAAAGTCCGAAACCGAAAGAAAAAGAAGTACTGGTGCGCGTGAAGGCTTGCGGTGTGAATTTTCCGGATACGTTGATTATTCAAGGCCTTTATCAATTCAAACCTGAACTGCCCTTTACTCCCGGGAGCGATATCGCGGGAGTAGTGAAAGAAGTAGGCGAAGGAGTAACTCATGTAAAACCCGGTGATGCCGTTTTCGGTTTTGTATTGAATGGCGGGTATGCCGAAGAAGTGCTCGTGCCTGCGAATGCTTGTTTCTTAAAGCCACCACAGATGAATTTTCCGGTAGCCGCTTCGTTTATGATGGCCTATGGCACCTCGTACCATGCCTTAAAAGATAGAGGGCAGTTAAAACCGGGGGAAACCCTACTGGTCCTAGGTGCTTCGGGAGGGGTAGGGCTCGCGGCTGTTGAGCTCGGTAAGTTGATGGGGGCGAAAGTGATCGCTGCAGCTTCCACGACCGAAAAACTGCAGCTCTGTAAAAGTTATGGGGCAGATGTGGTGATAAACTATTCCGAACAAAACCTGAAGGAGACCATTAAAGAGCTCACGAATGGCAAAGGTGTAGATATGGTGTATGATCCGGTCGGGGGAGATTTTTCTGAAGCCGCAATTCGCGGTATGGCATGGGAGGGTAGGTACCTGATCGTTGGTTTTGCAGCGGGTAGTATACCAAAAATACCATTGAATTTGGCACTCCTAAAAGGATGTGCCTTGGTAGGGGTATTCTGGGGAAGTTTTGCCATGAAAATGCCAAAAAAGAACCAAGAAAATACGATGGAGCTAATGACCTGGTACGGCCAAGGAAAATTAAGGCCACATATTCATAAAATCTATGCATTATCAGAGGCTCCCTTGGCCTTGGAAGACATGATGCAACGTACAGTAAAGGGAAAAGCGGTCGTAGGAATGGAATAATCAAAGAACAGGGGGGCAATTAACAGTGAACAGTAATCAGCAAACAGTTTTGCATTTGCGCTTGAATTTGTACAGTAGTAATCAGTTTTTTCGTTTACACTTGAATTCGATAGTTGAGTTTGAACTTGGCATTTGCGTTTGAGTTTATTTTTTTCATCTAACATCATAACCATGCGATTAAAGAATAAAGTAGCAATCGTTACCGGAGGTGCTCGCGGTATCGGCAAGGCAGTTTCCGAGCTGTTTGCGAAAGAAGGGGCAACCGTGATTATCTGGGATCTTTTGGAAGAGGGAGTTGCCACTGCCGAAGGCATCAACGCGGGTGGGGGCACTTCGGAATTCCATAAAATATCGGTAACCGATAAAGAAACCGTTACTGCTGCGGTAACCGATGTTCACACTAGGTTTGGAAAAGTTGACATCCTCATCAACAATGCGGGAATTACTAGAGACAAGACCTTGCAAAAAATGAGCGAGACCGAATGGGATGCCGTAATCGATGTAAACCTAAAAGGCGTGTTTCTATGTACGCAAGCGGTTGCCGGGTATATGAAAGAAGCTGGTTATGGCCGAATTGTTTCCGCCGCATCGAACGTTGGCTTACGGGGAAATTTTGGACAAACGAACTATGCTGCAACAAAGGCGGGCGTTATCGCTATGTCAAAAACATGGACCATAGAATTGGGCAAATATGGGATTACCGCCAACGCCGTAGCTCCCGGATTTACCCTTACCGACATGGTAAAGGCGATTCCCGAAGAACATCTAACCGCCATTAAGAAACAGATTCCCCTTCAGAAAGCTGCGCAACCCATAGACATCGCTTACGGCTACCTGTACCTTGCCTCGGACGAGGCGCAATATGTTTCGGGAATATGTCTAACAATCGATGGTGGAATTTCAAGATAAGGGTATATGGAAAAATTGGTATGCAAGAATTTAGCAGAACTCAAACAACACACAAATAAGGAACTACCCTTGGGCGATTGGATTACGGTCACCCAGGAAATGATCAATGCCTTTGCCGAGGCTACGCTAGACTTTCAGTGGATCCATGTGGATGTGGAAAAAGCAAAGCAATTCTCTCCTTTTAAAGCACCGGTGGCCCATGGGTTTATGTCGGTCTCCCTCATTTCCAAAATGTTGAGCGATGTGTTGCAGGTAGAAAGCGCCCAGATGGGGGTGAACTATGGCTTAAATAAAGTACGTTTTCCAAATCCGGTTTTGGTCGATAGCAAGGTTCGTTTAAAAAGCAAAGTACTTCAGGTAGAAGATTATGGCGAAACAGCTGCGAAAATCCTTTGGGATTGTACGGTCGAAATCAAAGGTGCCGAGAAACCTGCTTGTGTTGCAGAGTTTGTTTCCTTAATGTTCGAATAAACTAAAACTACATCCGTATGAAGATACTAAGGGCCCCAATCACCCAATTCGAATCCTTACAGGACTATCCCTTTCGCGCCAACTATTCAGCAGTAGACGACCAACTCCAAATGCATTACGTAGATGAAGGCAAGGGGCCTGTGGTTTTGTTGTTGCATGGATAGCCTAGCTGGTCGTACTTATATCGAAAAATGATTCCTATATTGGTAGAAGCAGGTTTTCGGACAATCGCTCCAGATCTTATTGGTTTTGGAAAATCGGACAAACCTGTTAGTCAGAAGGATTATAGCTTCGAAAAACATGTGAAATGGTTAAAAAACTTGGTAGTAAATTTAAAACTTCAGAATGTTCATTTATTTTGCCAAGATTGGGGAGGTCTTGCCGGCCTGCGACTGGTCGCAGAGAATGAGGCTTTGTTTAGTAGTGTAATCGCCTCGAATACGTTTATCCCTAGAACGGGAATGCGAGCAAACGAGGCCTTCTTAAAATGGCGGCACTTTTCGCAGACCGCTCCAGAATTTTATGCAGGAAGTGTCTTGCAAATGGGGACTGTATCACAGCTCTCAAAGGAGGTAATAGCTGCCTATGATGCTCCTTTTCCAGATGATTCCTATAAGGCCGGTGCCCGTGTATTTCCAAAATTGGTGCCTTTTGATGGGGATGATGAAGGCAATGAATTGCCAGCATGTGATGCAGCATGGCAAGTACTCGAAAAATGGGAAAAACCTTTTTTAACCCTTTTTGGTGACTCAGATCCCATTATGAAAGGGGCCGATGCTTTTTTTCAAACCAAAGTGCCAGGAGCAAAAGGACATCCACATCGGTTAATGGAAAAGGCAGGCCATTTTATTCAGGAAGATCAGGGAGGGGCGTTGGCACATTTTTTGGCCAATTTTCTTGAGAATATCTAATAAAACCCCGACGAGATTGGTATTTAATGAATAAACAAAAAATCATCGCCTAACGAACATTGCCTTGTTTTTGGGGACTTTATGGGCAAAGTGGGTAATAGGGTTTGTAGTAAGTGGAACTTTCATTTCTAGCAGATGTTCTTAACGCAACGTCTTAGATCTTTCTAGAACTAAATTCGTGATTTAAAAACCAATAGCTTGTTGCCTTCAGTTTTGGGTAATCTATGACTTGCTAAATTTTTAGCACTGCAAATATTCAAAAAATAGCACAGAAGGTACCCGGAAAATCCTGCAAGAAGTATTCGGATTTCTGAAATCAGAACCAATTTGCAAGGTTACCAGGATAAAAAAGAGTTTTTCAGGAATCAGAACGCTTAGAATAGGTGCTTTCAGGAATTGCTACTTTAAAAACCCGCAGCAGTAGGTGGTTAGGAGATATCGTGCCTAGAGCAAGGTTGCTTTTGCACGTTATGCTTCGGGAATGTAATATCAAAAGAGGATCTGTTTCTAAAAAAAGTACTGCCTGTATAGTAGAATGGATGGTTCTTGAATAGGTCACGGATTAACAGGCATTCTTAAATCCCCCGATCATTGCGCTTTTGACGCTTTGGGGTATGCTGTAGCTTTTTAGATGACGGAGACCTTTTCACTAGCCCGAGTAATTGTGCTTGCTGTTCATTTCTGGGCGTTAAGAATGCCGACAGCAAGGGCGAAGGTGTGGTATCTACTAGAGCCGTACCCTCGATAGTACTATTCTAATCAATGGGTTTGCTACCCGCTTGGCGCGCTTGTATTTCATCACCTAATTAAGCAGCACTTTATGGCAAAGATTTGAATTTTACCAGTGTTTCCCTTGATGCGATTTCATCGGAAATTTCATTTGGCTGGTTTTCACTGCCCAGTTTAGACAACGTAGATTCTTGATCGCTATTTTACATACGTCTTTTTTATAGTATTGATCTATATACATGTACGAAGCCTGAGGAATGTTCGTTAAGAGACATAGTTTACACAAGTTAAAGATTAGGGTTTACACTAAATTAGTTTCTAACCTTGTCCATTGCTGTTTGTTTCTTAGGTTTCTTTGATCGAGTAGCCGCCGTCAATAAAAAAAGCCGAAGCAGAAAGCCCCGGCATGTAATTAAAAGGTCTCGAAACACTATTTTTCCTTATCCATTTTTTTGGTTAAAAAGAAACCGGTAAGTAAACCAATACCGGCCATTAGAAAAATGGTCCCAGGATAGGCAACTTCGCTGGGGACTCTCATATTAGACAAAATAGCACCGATAAAGATGGCCAACCCTACGCCCATTAGGATCAACGATAAGTTTAGTATCAAGATTTTCCAGACGGGTGTTCTCTTGGTTTTTCCCTGTACAAAAATACTCGCATCGGCGCCCTTTTCTATAAGGGCCATGCGTTCTTTATTTCTGGTTGAATAGTGAAGGTAGGTAATCGCGAAAACGACTAAGAAAAAGCTAATGGGTATTAAAATTGCTGCGGCCATGTGATTATTTTTAATTGATAAATAAACTTGTTTGATAAGTAGGACGGTGCTTGTTTTGTAAAGGTTACATCTTTTTGCATTTTTTTTAAATAACTGTAACCTCAAAGATGTCTTTTACGTCCTATAATTGAAATGAACCCGAGCGCAGACCAACCCTGTATAGATAAAGTCATTCAAGGCGACACTCAAGCATTTGCTGTTTTGGTGAATCGTTACAAGCATATGGTCTTTACTTTGGCGATGAAAATACTTAAGAACAAGGAAGAGGCAGAAGAGGTGTCTCAAGACGTATTTTTAAAAGTCTACCAGGCATTGCCTACCTTTAAAGGAGATTCGAAATTTTCGACTTGGATTTATAGGATTGCTTATAATCGAAGTCTAGACTATCTAAAGAAACAAGGAAGGACCTTGACCACAACCGCTATTGACGAGTATAAGGACTTTAATATCCCGGCTCTTGAAAATACATTGGATGCTTTGGATGATAAAGACCGTAAACGCACGATCAAGGAGGCAATGAAAGAATTAGCCGAAGCCGATGCTTTCGTACTTACCCTTCATTATTTTGAAGAACTATCTTTGAAAGAAATCTCGAAAGTGATGCGATTAAGCGTTGACAATGTAAAGGTTCGTTTGTTTAGAAGCAGAAAGCGTTTAGCTACCATATTAAAATATAGATTAGAACCAGAAATTCTTCGAAATTATGGAAAGAAGTAAGGAAGAGGAGCTCGAAATTTTTGTAAAAAAAACAATTAAAGAAGCAGGGATAGAAGCACCTTCTTCCAATTTTACCGATTCTGTGCTTGCCAATATTAGGCGCCAAAAGCCTACTGAAACGGTACCCTATAAACCTGTTATTTCTAAAATGAATTGGTTTTTGATTATAGCGTCCTTGATTGTGATAGTAGTGTATACCTTGCTTAGTGATAGTACTGTGAATTTGCCATGGCTGGCCTCCTTTGACCCACAATCACTAAGGGCGGCCCACTTGTTCAATGGTATTTCGAAAATGAAGATTTCCAATACCTACCTCTATGGGGTAGTCGGATTTACATTTTTTGTAGGAGTGCAGGTGTTTTTACTAAAAAATCATATCAATAAACGATACCTAGTCTAGGAAGCAACGTTTAGTTATTCTCGCTTATCTTGATGAATAAGAGAGCCTAAATATATGTATTTTTACAGGTAATGGCATTCCTGACTTTTCTTTTATTTACAGGATTTGTAGCGTTTTATGCTACATGGAAACTTCGCAAGGATCCACTTAATACCAAAGATGGGTATTTCTTGGGTGGCAGATCACTCACTGGCATTGTGATCGCAGGTTCCTTGTTGCTTACAAATATTTCTACTGAACATTTGGTTGGGATGAATGGTTCTGCCTATCGAAATGGGGCTATCATTATTGCATGGGAGGTCACCTCTGCCTTGGCTTTGGTAGTTGCGGCTTTGTATTTCGCTCCAAAGTATTTGAAAATGGGATTAACCACTATTCCAGAGTTTTTGGAAAAACGGTTCGATGGTTTTACCCGTACCTTGGTAGCACTTCTACTTATTATTTCCTTTGTGGCTACCTTATTGCCGATTGTGCTTTATACGGGAGCTTTGAACATCGAGGCGCTTTTTGAAATTTCCGAATTGCTAGATGTTACAGGGAGACGGGCAATTTGGATAACCATTGTTATAGTGGGTGGTTTAGGGGCCATATATGCGATATTTGGCGGTTTGAAAATGGTAGCTTATACCGACACGATAAATGGGTTTGGTTTACTGGTAGCCGGGCTTATGGTGCCCATTTTAGCGTTACTCAGTATCGGGGACGGTAATCCATTAGAAGGTTTGTCTAAGGTATTTGAAAGTAGTCCGGGTAAATTTAATGTAATAAGTAAAGAATCAGGGGTAGGAGCAGGCGCTCGCTCTGCCATACTACCGTTTGAAGTTTTGTTTACGGGACTGATGATCAATCAGATTTATTTTTGGGCCATGCACCAGTCGATCATACAGCGGGTCTTGGGAGCGGTGAACTTAAAAGAGGCTCAAAAAGGGCTTTTATTCACAGGGCTGTTAAAGATTTTAGTGCCTTTGGTAATCGTATTGCCGGGTCTGATCGGGTGCTATTATTTTGGCGATAGTTTGTACGATACTCCCGATAACGTATACCCCGAATTGGTCAAAAAAGTACTCCCACTATGGTTGACCGGTTTTTTTGTTGCCGTTATGATGGGAGCTATTTTAAGCACTTTTAATAGCGCGTTGAACAGCGCTGCAACTGTATTTAGTCTGGGAATTTTTAAACGTTACATACGTCCTAATACCGGCGAGAAACAACTGGTGCGAATTGGAAAATGGACTTCAGCGCTCTTGGCTTTGTTCGCAATTTGCATCGCCCCGTATGTCGCGAATGCCCCCGAAGGCCTTTATCAGTTACTACAGCAACTAAATGGAATTTTCTTCGTGCCTATTGCAAGCGTCATCATCGCAGGTTTTATCTTTCCACGGGTATCCGCATTTGGAGCCAAAATTGGGCTGCTGTTTGGCTTGCTATTTTATGTGTTCACTTATTTTGTATGGAAGGTTGATTTGCATTTTGTACACATTTGGGGTATTGAATTTGTCCTAAACCTATTGGTCATGCACCTTGCCTCTATTTTGTTGCCAAATAAAAATAATTTTATAATAAAAGATGTGCAAGTAGTTGATTTACAACCATGGCGATATGCCCGGCACTTCAGCGTATTCTTAATAATGTTTACAATTATTTTGTACCTTTTGTTAGGAAATGTGTAATTTTTAGACACAAGAGAAACCTGCATTTAAATGGCCGAGGTTTTTTTGGTGTTTGAATTAGAAGCTGTTTATGGAAAAGACCTTCAGGAATTACGATCAATCGGACGTTACCGTAGCGGTTCGAAACCACTATCGAAAAATGCGTCAAAATCAGACATTCGAGTATGTACGTCGAATGCAAAAAAAGTATCTCACCTTTGATAAGCCCATGGATCTGTGGGATGCAATGGAACATCTGAACGATCTTATCGATGTAAGCGATCCGGATTTGAATTTGCCAAATGTACAGCACTTAATCCAAAGTGCCGAGGCTATTCGCGCCGATAACAGACCTGATTGGATGCAACTAACGGGGCTCATTCACGATTTAGGAAAGGTACTATTCCTTTGGGGTTGCGATGCAGATGGTACCAGTCAAAACGAACAATGGGGAACTGTTGGCGATGTTTTTGTCGTAGGCTGCGCATTGCCAGATACCTGTGTCTATTCCGAATTCAATGAATTGAACTCCGATATGAAGGACGTGCGATATAATTCTGAAATGGGAATCTACGAAGCAGGTTGCGGTCTTGATAAGCTCACCTTGGCCTGGGGCCATGATGAATACCTTTTTCAAGTACTGCGCAAACATGCCAATAATACACTTCCGGAAGAAGCAATGATAATGATCCGTTACCACTCTTTTTATCCATGGCATTCCGGGGGCAGTTATACGAAATTGCTGCATGAAAAAGACCAGCAGCATTTAGAGATTATACGTGATTTTAATAAGTATGATCTCTATACAAAAAGCTCAAAAACCTATGACTTGGAGCAGATTAAAGAATACTATCGTCCTATAGCCAATAAATATTTGGGTACTGGCCCGATCTACTGGTAGCGAAAACTACTACCTTTGGTTTTCCGCTTTCCAGAACATAGTCCTTTTAGCGATTTTATTGGAAATAGTAGCTTTTTCTGAATTATTTTTTACATTTTAGGCTATTACTATAAAAAATGCGCCCAAAATTCCCCTTGAATAATTGCCTTTTGATTATTCTTTTTCTGTCTTTCCTTTCGACTATGGAGGGAAGGTCACAAGATATTCCAAATCCAATTGAACAGATAGACAGCCTTTGGGGAGTGCTAAAGAAAGATGCTAATATTTCTGATAGTCTACAAACTTACCATGAACTAATAAAGCACTACAACGGTGTGCAAAGTGATACCGTTGTCTATTTATCGAACTTATTGATCAGGAAGGCGTCTGCAAATGATACTGAAAATATCATGCGTGGCAACTACGAGCTATTGCGCTATTCTATAAATCGAAATAATCTTAAGAAGGGAGATTCGTTGGCGCGGGTTATCTATGCTATTGCATTAAATGAAGGCCACAAGGAATGGCTGTTCCGAATCTTAAATATTCGGGCTGTGTTATTTTCTTTTACAGAACAGCGCGATTCGGCCGATGTGTATTTTGACCGAACCAAAAAATTGATGCCTTATGTAGAAGACGCAAAATATAAGGCCGATTACTTTCAGTTCAGAGGCCTGCATCATAGGAGAGGTGATGAGTTGGACAAAACCATGGAAAATTACCTAGAGGCTTTGGAAATATACAAGGCAGAAAAAATGTTCGAGTCGGAAGCGAACATTTATAACAATATGGGAACTATATATGGGGAAAAAGAGAATTACGACCAAGCACTAAAGAGCTTTGAAAGGGCACTGGAAATTAATAAAAGTCTTAACAATACCCGTTTGATATCTAATAATTTCGGGAATTTGGGAAGAACATTCTATGAAATGGGGCAATATGATACTGCAATCGAGTATTATATGAAAAGCCTTAAAATGGAAGAAGCAGAAAACGATTTCAAGGATATTTCAGAGCTATACAACGAACTAGGAAATACCTATAAATCTAAAAAAAATCTTACAAAAGCTCAATACTACTACAATTTGGCCTTAAAATATCATGAAAAAACAGGTGATGAAGATAAAACAGGGTATGCTAATATTGCGTTCAATGTGGTGGATTATCATATAGATAAACAAGAGTATGAAAAAGCAACTTATTACCTTGAAAAGATTCGTGTAGTCCTTGAAAAGAAAAACCTGTATCATTTTAATCAACAGTTCTTTTTAAGCCAAAGCCGTCTCGATTCTGCAAGCGGAAATTATAAAGACGCTTTTTTTAATTACATGAAATACAAAGACCTTTCAGACAGTATTCTAAAAGTACAAAATGTAGATAAGCTTCAAGAGCTGCAGATGAAATATGAAACACTTGAAAAAGAAAAACAAATAGAAAATTTAAATGTGCTTAACAAGGCGAACGAATTGGCCATTGTTCGCAAACGTTATCAAAATTATGGCTTATGGGGCGCCCTTCTTTTTGCGATCATGATCGCTGTTGGCCTCTACAGTCGATTTCATGTAAAAGGCCGTTTGAATAAAGAGCTCGCACTAAGGAACCAGGAGGTGAAAACCAAGAACAAGGATTTAACAGAAAAAGGACTGCAGCTAGAGAATGCCCTTGCTGAAAGAGAGGTGTTGATCAAGGAGATCCATCATCGGGTTAAAAATAACCTACAGCTTATTACAAGTATGCTAAACCTGCAAGGTGCACATACCAAAAATCGGGAAATCGGAAAATTTCTAAGACGAAGTCAGGCAAGAATCTCTTCGATGGCCTTGGTACATCAAACACTATACAATAACAAAACACCGGGTATGATCGATTTTAAAAAGTACCTAGAGCAACTAATAGAGGCAGTTTATAAAAGTTTAGAATTTGAACAGAAGTCGATTACTTATAAGATAAGGACCGAATCGATTATGGTAGATATCGATACGGCGATTAATTTGGGAATCGTTATCAACGAATTGGTTTACAATGCATTTAAACATGCGTTTGTCGATAAAACATCCGGCCTACTAGAAATAAACGTAGATAAATGGGAAGAATATCTCGAAGTCAATGTGTTAGACAACGGAATCGGCATTTCTTCCAATTCAAAAAACGAACAAAACGATTCTTTTGGCTTAACCTTGGTATCGCTCTTGATAGAGCAATTAGACGGGAAGTTGAAGTTACAGTCAGATGTTTCCGGTACACAGATCAAGATTACCCTTAATGCTCCAACCTCAAACTAATATGAAAAATATATTGATTGTCGAAGACGAATTGATCATTGCAAAAGACTTGGAACGAATTCTGCGAAACCAAAACTGGAACGTGTCTGGAATATGCACCCATGCGGCAGAAGCCTACCAGAAGATCGGGACGCTATCACCAGATCTTGTATTGATCGATATAATTCTCAAAGGAAGAAAAGAAGGCATAGATATTGGACGTTTTTTAGCCGATTCCACCGAAATCCCATTCATTTATGTGACGTCTTTTACGGATCGGGCCACAATTGATGAAGTCACCAGCACCACGCCGGCCGGCTATGTGGTTAAACCTTTTCGTACTGCCGATGTTGTTACGGCGATAGAGGTCGCATTTGCGGCTCACAATAAAAAAAGAAAGGCCAGCATACCCAAACATGTTGCAGTACCATTAGAGGAGGTTCCGATCAAAATCAGGAGGGTGGCCGAGTACATACACGAAAATTTTGATAAACGACTAAAAATAGATTTTCTGGCGGGCATGACTCCTTGGAACCCGCATCACTTTATAAGAAATTTCAAAAAATATTTAGGGGATACCCCTTATCAGTATGTTTTAAAATATAAAATGGGGAAAGCAAAGATCTTGCTCGAAAAGACCCAGATGCCCATCTCGAAAATAGCTGCTGAACTGGGTTTTTCCAACCATTCTAGTTTCAGTACCGCCTTTCTTAAAATTGAGAAACGCACCGCCGAATCATACCGAAGAACTTTTCAGTAAAATCTTCGGTTCTGCTGTTTTTTGAGGGAATAACCTTTATAGAAAGCCTCCTTTTTGGGAGGCTTTCCTTTTTAACAGTTTCACTCTTATTGCGGTCATTTCTGTATAATTGATTCTAATTCGCACATTTTGTCGAGTTTAGGGGACCTTTCCTCTATATCTGCATTTTTTTTAACAATTTCACAAGAAGAATGAAAAGCAATTTGTGTTTTTTTCATTCTCAGATTTAACCCTAAAAATCTTTAATCCTATGAAAAAATCTACACTTTTTTGGTGTGCGCTCTTGCTGTGTGGCCTTATAACTAGTACTGCCCAAAATACCCTTGAGGCGGGCCGCGGTATCCTTTCCAATGATACCTATGGCGACGGCATAGAGACCTGGGGCGATAATGTAACCTTACAGGCCTTTAAAATTAATGGCGACCCCGCGCGAATTAAATTTGATTCCCAATTTCGGGATAAAGGCTTTGGAATCGAAGGCGCCCGTTGGGATCAGATTGATTATTATCAAGAGTATCAAGGACAGCGCGTAGATGCCAGCGAGAAAATGGTCATCAACTTTAACGGACCTGTAACTAATGTAGTTCTAAGAGTAGGTATGTTGGGTCTTAATGAAGGCAGAAATGGAAACGATGAAACAGGAAAGTGGACCGGCTATGACCAGAATGGAACTGTGGTGGCCAGTGGTGTTTTTGGTCCAGCGGACAGTGATTTAGGTCCCGATGGTAAATTTAACGGTAGTTATGGCGATTACCCTTTTACGTTGGTGTCGAACCAAGCTTTATATAGCATAGCCGTTGAAGCCACAGGTTTTGGTTATGGTCAAGGTGCTCCGAGAGACGTGAACAGCTATAATAATGAAAGTGGCAATAAAGAAAATAACTCCGATTTTAACATTGGGGGTATCACCTATACACGGGGTGATTCGGAACCACCGGTAAACAATCCACCAGTTGCCGAGGGAGATGGGGCGATATCGGGAGATCCCGACTTTACTTTAGAACTAGGGGAGACGCTTTCGATTCCTTTTGAGCGATTGCTTGCGAACGATACGGACCCCGATGGGGACGACTTGACGATTATCGCCGTGCAGCGCGAACGCGGTGGCGATGTGGCCCTTGTCGGGGAAACAGTTGAGTTTACCGGTACGGGAGCCTTTCCCGGAGCGCTGTTCACTTATACGGTCAGTGACGGAAACGGAGGCACCGATACCGCGGGCGTATTCCTAAACG
>CALLVX010000146.1 GCA_938010765.1 uncultured Flavobacteriaceae bacterium
CGGGTATAACGCCACGAAGTTTGGAGTGGTCGGTTTTACCCAGGCCGCTATGCTCGATTTACGCAAGTACGATATCAAAGTATCTACCATTATGCCGGGTTCGGTAGCAACCCATTTCAACGGGAATGAACCTGCCGAAAAAGATGCCTGGAAAATACAGCCAGAGGATATCGGGGAACTGGTCTTGGATCTTTTAAAAATGCATCCCCGTACCCTGCCCAGTAAAATTGAAGTACGGCCCTCACGCCCCGATTTAAAGTGAAATAGATTCGAGACAAGACAACCAAGGCCACTAACAAGGTTTTTGGGCTCTCTTCTTTCTATACGCTCAACTCTATACCTCCTTTTCGAGAATTGGAAGTTCCGGATTACAGATTTCCAAAATCAAGGCGATAAGTTGTTCTTTGAAGTTCTCGATGGTGTCTTGATCAATGGACAAATTTTTGTTTCTACTCATGCGTTTTTCCTTGGTGGCAAAGGACAAAAGTCCTGCTTTGAGATTTTTAAAGGAAAAGATGCCCGCTTCAATGGTGGTAATAGGCTGTGCCTGATCATACATAAGGGCATAACAAAGCAGTTGAAAGGCCTTGCTATAGTCATAGGAGGTAATCAAATCCTCCCAGGCGACGATTTCTACCTGGGAGGAAAGTACTTTCCCCGTCTTATAATCAATGATTCGGGTAGTGCCATCATAAGTGTCAATACGGTCTAACGTGCCTCTTAAGACCACTGGAAAGTCCAGTTGGGGAATAGAAATGGTGCGTTGCAATTTTTGTTCAAGGGCCACAATTTTGATTTCATGCTGCGCTACTTCTGCCATCTCAAGGTCGATGAAGTTTTCTACATAGCGAAGTACGACCTTAAAGGCGATCAGGTTTTTGCCCCTGCTTATGTCACCGTCCAAATAGCTTTTTGCGAAGTGCTTTTGTACGATGGGTTGTAGCTCTTTTTTGGCCGCTGCAAGCGTTTCTTTTTGAAGGACCTGGCCAATAAATGGGGTATAGATTTCCTCGAGCGTATCATGTACAATAGTACCAAAGGTATTGGCCGCTACTGTTTCTTCCACATCCAATAAATCGTCTATTTTCAAGAGATTTCGGGTGTAAAAATCCATGGGATTACGAATGTAATTGCTCAAGGAGGTAGGGGAGAAACCACGGCGCGCATGGTCTTTTATCAACTGCATCATCCCGTTATCTTTCGAAATCTTTTCCAAAGTTTTGATGGTAGGGGTAATGATGGGTGCCGCGATGCGTTCGGTGATATGGGGCTGTATTTTTTCATCGGTCAATAACTGCCGAATAAGCCTGCTTTTTTCTCCGCCTTCAAGCACATCCGGTTCCGTATTATAGAGCAGGTATACCTTTTTGGCCCGTTGCAGCAGGCGGTAAAAATGATAGGTATATACCGCATCTTTTTCCTTGTAGGTTGGTAGGTTGAAGTACTTTTTTAAATCAAATGGAATAAACGAATTGTTCGATTTTCCCGCTGGGAGAATGCCCTCGTTTACCGAACTGAGGATGACGGTTTCAAAATCGAGATTGCGACTTTCCAACATCCCCATAATCTGAAGTCCTTGTAAGGGCTCTCCTTGAAAATCAAGGGTTTGGGAAGAAAGGAGTTCTTTGTATAGGCTTAGGAGCGATTTTAGGTCGCTGATGAAACTATGTTCCGCTATAAGGTCTTGCAGCTGATTGAACAAGGTGTAAAAGCGGTACACATACTCCATTGAAAGGGCATCCACTTTTGGGGATAACTTACCTCGCAAGACCAAAAGTAGTTCAAGGCATTTTTCTACGAATAGGCCCGGGGTAGGGGTTTCTTCAAAAAATAAAGTGGTAATGATAGGCGTTTCGCAGGCCGTATGAAGTTGATGGGGCGTGGTAAAAGCCCAGTTGTTGTTTTTAATTGTTTCTGAGAGTATGGTTGCGTGATTGGTGTCATCAGATTCGGTTAATAGGGTTTGTAGGTAAGGGTGCGCCAACAGCGCTAGAATGGGTTGATAGAACCACCCTTTCGGATCCCGATTGATGTAAAGGGAAATGTATTGAACAAATAATTCTGCCAAGGGTGTTTTTCCCAACGGATAGCCCATGGTGATATTCACATCTGGAATTTCTGCCGGGACTGCGTTTAATATTGGGTTCAATAAGGTTTCATCGCCAAGAACCACGGCGGTGGTTTTTAAATGGGCCGGATTTGTCTGATGAATTTTTTTAAGGAGCTCCCCGATGTATTTGGCCTGTGAGACATTTTTTGGAACTCCGATGATCTCTAGCTGCTTCGGCATTGCATAGTGATTGCTAAGACCTTTTAAATGATGCTCTTGAATGTAGGGCCATGTGCGTTGGTGCTGGCGAATAAAGAGCCCCGCATCGTGCACGGGATCTTCTAAGAAATAACGATCAATGTCCCAATAGATTTCTGCCTTACCGTTGGTAAGTATTCTTTGAATTATTTTTGATTCGGCAGTGTTGAGCGCATTGAAGCCAATAAAAATATGGATTGTTTCGGGATGCTGTTCCAAGTAGTCTTCTAATTCTTGGCAAGCTATTCTATATACCAACCCTTGATGGCCAATGCCCTGTTTCAATAGTTTTTGATTGAAGGTATGATACAGTGCATCTAGCTTGTTCCAAAAGGCCAGATAATCCTCCATCATTTGCGTTTTCTCCGCTTCAGGGGACCAGATGCTGATTTCTTGGATGGCAGATAGGTTGGTGAACAGCTGATCGGTATCGATGAGGTAACGATCAATTTCATTAAAGTCCTGTAGCAGTGTTTGCCCCCATTTGGAAAAGACATAGAAGCTGTCTTTCTCTCCTTTGATTAAATTGGAGTAGGTGTTGTAAAGTTCAGAAAGCTGTTCGGTATTGGTAGCGTACGATACGCCGGAAAGCTGTTCTACAAAGCCTTCGATGCTAAAAATATCCGGTGCGAAAGAAGGTACAACGGTTTTTTGAGCGAGCGCATTTCGTACAAAAGTACCGGCTCGTTTACTGGGAAGTACAAAAACCAGGTTTTCCATAGAAGTGTACTTCTTAGACAGGGCTTCAACGACTTCTTCCAAAAAACTTTGCATGGCCAAAAATAAAAAAAGCCCTGACGTTTATCGCCAGGGCTTTTCAATTTATTTAAAGTTTAGAAACTTACTTGATCAAGTTGATTTCTACTCTTCTGTTTTCTTTTCTTCCTTTAGAAGTTTTGTTGTTCGCGATTGGTCTGTCTTCACCGTAACCAGTGGCAGTCAATCTATCGGCACCAATACCTTCAGCGATCAAGAAGTCTCTAACAGCATTTGCTCTAGACTCAGAAAGCTTTTGGTTGGTTTTAGCACCACCTGAACTATCAGTATGTCCTTCAACAGAGAACTTAGCGTTTGGATACTCTCCTAAGATTCTGATGATGTCAACCATTACAGAAGTAGACTCTGCTTTGATAGAGGATTTACCAGTATCAAACAAGATAGTCTTGGCGTAATCGTTCAATTGCTTCTGAACTTCTTCAGTTACTTCAGGACAACCGTTGTTAGCAACAGTACCGGCAACATCTGGACAGTTATCATCTTTGTCCAATACACCGTCACTATCTTTATCTGACCATGGGCATCCTTTGTTCTCGGCAGGACCTGCTTCGTTAGGACACTCATCATCTTTATCGGCAACACCGTCACCGTCAGCATCAGGACAACCAGCAAGATTTGCCAAACCAGCTTCGCTAGGACAAGCATCGTCTTTATCGGCAACACCATCACCGTCAGCATCAGGACATCCGTTCATTTCAGCAGAACCGGCTTCGTTAGGACAGCTATCTTTGCTATCTTCGATTCCATCGCCGTCAGCATCAGGACAACCGTTGAAAGCTTCCAAGCCAGGAACTTCAGGACACGCATCGTCTTTGTCATAGATTCCGTCACCATCTGTATCAGTACCACCAAATTTAACAGCGATACCTGCAAGATGTTGCCAGTGCTTCACACCGTAATCTTCGAAAGCGTGCTTATAACCTGTTTGTAGTGTAAGACCTAGGTTTTCAGTAAACCAGAAGTTCGCACCGATTCCTGCATTTACAGTACCAGCACCAATTTCATCTACCCAAGTATAACCCCCACCAACTTCGATGAAAGGATCTACAACTGTATTTTTAAGAAAAGCATATTTGATGGTACCATCTATAGCATAGTGAGAAAGATCATCTACACGGGTATCTCCCAATTTGGTGATTCTGTTCAAAGAACCTCTAGCACCAACAGAAAAACCATCGCCTACAGACCTAGACACTGCCAAGTACGAAATAGAAGGAAGAATGTTCCAGTGGTCATTCACATTGAATAACTCATTCCCAAAAGAACTTCCGTCACCCGTAGGATAGGTGTCTATGGCATTTGCCCCAAAACTAACCTGCCAAGGGTTATTCTCGTCTTGAGCTTGGATGCTGTTAAAACCTACAAAAAGCAGGACAGCCATCAATAATTTGCTAAGATGTTTCATGTTCAAATTTTTAAGTTTAAGTGTTTATTAGCAGCAAATGTAAGTTGTTAATTATTATTAACAAAATCAATTGTTTATTTTTTTTAGCGCGTTTCATGCCCTAAACTATGCATTTAAACGATCTTTAGAAGTTTGCCAACTTCGGTAAAGGCCTGAATCGCCTTGTCTAAATGTTCGCGTTTATGGGCTGCTGATAATTGTACGCGTATTCTTGCTTTTCCCTTGGGAACTACCGGATAAAAGAACCCGATCACATAAATGCCGCGTGCTAAAAGCATCGTGGCCATTTCTTGTGAAAGCTTTGCATCGTACAGCATTACCGGTACAATGGCCGAGTCTCCATCGATGATATCAAAACCGGCAGCTTTGATTCCTTTTTTAAAGTAAGCGGTATTTTCTGCCAACTTATCGCGCAAGCTGGTATCGTTCCCGAGCATTTCGAAAACCTTGATGGAAGCGCCAACAATAGCGGGTGCCAAGGAGTTGGAAAATAAATAGGGACGCGACCGTTGACGCAGTAGTTCAATGATTTCTTTTTTACCCGTTGTATAGCCGCCCATGGCACCGCCCAACGCTTTGCCGAGCGTTCCTGTAATAATATCGATGCGGCCCATGGCTCCTTTCTCCTCTAAAGTACCCCGTCCGGTTGCTCCGATGAATCCGGTGGCATGGCACTCATCTATCATGACAAGTGCATCGTACTGATCGGCTAGGTCACATATTTGATCTAGTGGGGCCAAGAGGCCATCCATAGAAAATACCCCATCGGTTACAATGATCTTAAAACGCGCCCCATCTGAATTGGCTTGCTTTAATTGTGTTTCCAAGTCGGCCATATCGCTATTTGCATACCGGTACCGTTTTGCCTTACAAAGACGTACCCCATCAATAATGGAGGCGTGGTTCAGGGAATCGGAGATAATGGCATCTTCCGGGCCCAATAAAGGTTCGAATACCCCGCCATTGGCATCAAAGGCGGCCGCATATAAGATAGTGTCTTCTGTACCATAAAATTCTGCGATGGTATGTTCCAAGGTTTTGTGAATGTCCTGGGTGCCGCAAATAAAGCGTACCGATGACATTCCAAAGCCATGGCTGTCAAGCGTATCCTTGGCAGCTTTTACCACCTCGGGGTGCGATGACAACCCTAAATAGTTGTTTGCACAAAAGTTGATGACTTCTTCTCCGGTGGAGATACTGATCACCGCATCTTGTGCAGAGGTAATGACACGTTCCTTTTTATAAAGTCCGTCTGCCGCTATTTGTTCCAATTCTTTTTGAAGGTGCTGTTGTATTTTTCCGTACATAATTATTAAGGTATAAATTCAGGTGTAATAAGTTCGTCAATATAAATAATGATCTTGTTTTCCACAACATAGCCCATTTGTTCAAGTACCTGGGCATAGCTGGCCAGCTGTTGATGATATGAGACATTCTTTTTTCCCGTTTTATAGTCAAGGATGGTTACTTGCTTTTCTTTAATGACCAATCTATCAGGGCGCAGTAATTGTCCATTTTTTGTGATGATATCTTTTTCATTCTTAATAGTACTTCCCTTCGAGAAATAGGGTGCTAGCTGCGGATGATTTACAATCTCTTGAATGGTGGTTCGAACAGAATCTACCTCTTCTGCCTTTACATCTCCTTTTCTTGTTAACAATGACAGGGCGTTCTCAATATCATCAGGTGTTTCGATCAGTCCCATTGCCAGGTGGATCAAATTTCCCTTAGAGAGTGCTGCGGCTCTTTCCGTGTCCCAAAGGTTGTCGGTTTTGGTAAGGATTTTGAAACCAGGACGTTCTTTTTGGGTGTAAGGGAATGAAATAATAGGTTGAACGGGTGGTGGAGTGCTTTGGGATTCTTGAAAACTCCCAAACTCAAAATGGGTTTTCGTTTCATCCCACTGCCCCATTCCTTGTAAGTAGGTAATGAATAAACCCGAATAGTAATCGGTATTGGGATTCCCCTTTTTATCCAATTGCTTCCGCGTAATAATAAAAAGTGCTTTTTCGGCCCGCGTCAAGGCAACATACAATACATTAAAGGCATCGAGCTCCATTTTTTCTTCTTCTTCTTGATAAGAGTGTGCTGCCTTTTCCCCATACTGTACGATTTCTTTCTTTTCATTAAAAAGCAATGCCTCAAATCCTTCATATTTGGTAGGTTCTACTGGGAGCCATATCTTTTTATCCATTCTTTTATATAGATGCTCGTTGGCATAAGGGAAAATAACAACGGGAAACTCAAGCCCCTTGGCTTTGTGAACGGTCATGATTTGAACGGCATTCAAATGATCGGGAGCACTTAGGCCCAGGGCATCTTTTTTCTTTTCCCAATACGCCAAAAATACGTGTAACCCGGTCCCCTCTTTTTGTTCTACCTCTAAAACCACATCCATCAAAAAGATAAGATAGGCAGCGGCATCTTTTGCCAGGTTAAATTGCTTGATGGCGAACTCCAAACCGTCATAAACCGATTTTTGCCGTACAGACCGTAGGTCAAAACCATATGTTTCTTTTAGCAGGTTGGCAGGGTTTTCCAAATGGGCCGCTATAAATTCATGTCGCGGTTCTTTTTCTTTGGATAAATAGGCGAGTACGTGGTAACGGGCCGCAAGGTCGTCTGGTTGATTTTGGTACTTTAATAGGTCGATTAAAAAGCGTACTTCCTCACTGCTTTTCAGTAAAAGGCTTTCTGAGGAAATGACGGGAATTTGACGCTCTGTAAGGTATTGTGCCAGTTGTACCCCATCTTTATTATTGCGCACCAGGATGCAAATGTCGGTGTACGGATGTCCTTTGGCCAAGACAGTGTTGATCTTTTCAATGACCGCATTGGCGTACAGCGTATGTTTTGTTTGTGCTTCGTCTTCCTCATCAACGAAGGTTAATTGCACATACCCGCCTTTTTTGCTGTTAGATAATTGCTCATTGCCGTCAATAAAGAGTTGTTGATATAATTCACTGTTCAAGAATGCTGCGGTCGCCTTAAAAAATGTGTTGTTGAATTGTACGATTTCGACATGGCTGCGATAGTTGGTAGGAAGGCTATGTACTTCTTGCGGGATTACAAAGGGGTAAGTGCGTTTTAAAATAAGGTCTAGAAATTGCTCTGCACGACCACCCCGCCAACGATAAATGGCTTGTTTTGCATCCCCGACCAAGAAGAGCGAACCAGTGTTACCCATTTCATCTTGACGTTCTAGGCCATTCCCTAACAAAGGGGTGAGGTTTTCCCATTGCATGGTAGACGTATCCTGAAACTCATCGATAAAATAATGCATGTATTTTTCTCCCAGCCGTTCATATATAAAAGGTGCCGGTTGATTTTTTATTTCCTTGGAGATAATACCATTGAATTCAGAGATGGAGAGCTGATCGCGTTCCAATTGAAGTTGCTTTACCTCATGCTGTAAGCTATTGAGTACGGTTAATGGAACAATATTGCCATAGGCATTTTTAAAGCGAGCGGTTTCATAGAATGCTTTTTGTAGCGTTTGAAAGTGTATCGTGAATTGTGGGTGTAGCCCGTCGAGAATTGCCTTTGTACCATCATCACAACTTTTATTGTATAACAAGGTCTCTGAAAAGTTCTTTTTCCATCCGGCATCGAAATCGACCTGTAGGTCTCCGCCCGCGATTTTTTGCATGAAGTTGGGAAATGAACTCCTCGTAAAATCTGTAAACTGCAGTCCGTTCTCTTTAATAAGTGTTAGGCATTCATTGGCATGGGCTACCATTTCTTTATCCGAGTCGGTACGCCGTTGTTTCAGTATTTTTTTTAATGCTAGAAATTCAGGAATTGTTTTCTCCCGTAGTTTTTCTAATTGTAGGGCGTGATTTTCGTTAAAAAGTAGTTTGCCTATTTTGGCAAGGTCTATGGCAATATCCCAGCTTTTATCATCGTCGATTTTTTCAAAGGCAAACTCGATCAATACCTGAGTCAGTAAAGGATCTTCCCCCGCTTTCAGAATGAGGCGGGAGACCGCCTCACTTAATAATAATTCATTATCGAGTACGACTTCAAAATTTTGTGGGAGCTTTAAGTCTTTAGCAAAAGTGCGAATAAGGCGATGCGTAAATTTATCGATGGTGGCGATATCGAAGAAGGCGTAGTTGTGGAGAATCTCTTTTAGCGTCTTTTCGGCTTTCATACGAAGCACCTCAGGATCTAGTAGCAGTTCTTGTTGTACATCTAGAAACAACGGGCTTGCACCCTGTATATCGAAGGTGCGTCCAAACTCGAAAAGGCTGTCTAAAATGCGATGCTTCATTTCCCCAACGGCTTTGTTGGTAAAGGTCAATGCAAGTATATTTCCAAAACTCTTTGGAGTGGACAGAACAATTTTAAGATATTCCTTTGTTAAGGTGTGCGTCTTACCAGAGCCGGCCGAAGCATTGTATATTTTAAACGGACTACCAGTCACCTTATCCTTTGTTATGAATGAATATTGCTGCAATAGAATTTTTCTGTACCGGTTTAAACCGATTCTCTGATTACAAATATCAAACATTCATTCTTCAACCAAGGCTATTTTTTAGCTTTTACATCTTGAAAAAGGATGAAAGTACGCCGAGACCCTGTGTTTCTTAGCGCTCTATATTGAAGGTTCTTAACAAATTATTAAAGAAATATGTTTGTTAAAAAACGTAGTTTTGGGGAACAGGATAACTTTAACTTAAAAACAGTAATATTATGGCTTTTGATTTACCACAACTACCGTATGCGTACGATGCATTGGAACCAAACATCGATGCGCGTACTATGGAAATACATCATACAAAACATCACAATGGGTATACGACCAAATTAAATGGAGCAATAGAAGGAACCGATCTTGCCTCTCACTCAATCGAAGATATCCTAAAAAATCTGGATATGACGAACAGTGCGGTTCGTAATAATGGCGGCGGATTTTACAATCATTCCTTGTTTTGGGAAATTATGGCGCCCAACGCGGGCGGACAACCATCTGGAGATTTGGCGGCCGCTATCGATGCTGCTTTTGGATCTTTTGATGCGTTCAAGGCGAAGTTCAGCGCAGCAGCTGGTACTCGATTTGGCTCGGGATGGGCTTGGTTGTGTGTTCATAAAGGAGGTGCTGTTGAGGTTTGTTCCACCCCCAATCAAGATAATCCGTTAATGCCAGGAACTGGTTGCGGAGGGGTTCCGATTGTAGGGCTGGATGTATGGGAACATGCGTATTACCTAAACTATCAGAACAGAAGACCCGATTATGTTAGTGCGTTTTTTAATGTGATAAACTGGGATAAGGTTTCAGCTTTGTACGAGGCGAACAAGTAACATTTATCCTATAAACAAAAAGCCGTCCTGTTGATCAACAAGACGGCTTTTTTTATGCCATAAAGAAGTGAAAATAAAATAGAAAAGGGCGGAGAAGTCTCCACCCTTTTCGTCCCAAATCTTACCATAAACTTAACCTACTTATGCTATGGCAATACTAAATTACTGGTATTGTGGGAAATAAAAAAGAAATTTTAAGAAATTTTAAATGTTTTTTATTCTTCTACTTATGGAAGTACAAACAAAAAAGTGGGGTTAACCTTGTTAAATACAAGGAGTTGGGCAATAAAAAAGGCGGAGCAGAACTCCACCTTTTTTCCCCAAATCTTACCATGAACTTAACCTACTTATGCTATGGTCCTCCAAAAATAGACCGAAATGACACCCCAAAAAAAGGTTTTAGATGAATGAACGTTTAATAGGATGAAATACCTTATACGATATATTCACTTACAAATTGTGAAGAATTCATAAATCATTTGATCGCTTTTGAATAGGTGCCAGGTCATTGGTTTGATACCGTATTGAAATGATGGTTGAATTGCTTAAAAAGAGATTCTGTATCGGATATGATAATTGCTTATCAGGTTGTAGAAATTAGAAGAGGCACTAAAATTAAAAAGGTGGAGCAGAACTCCACCTTTTCCCCAAATCTTACCATGAACTTAACCTACTTATGCTATGGTCCTCCAAAAATAGTATAGTAGGTTTCGATAGAAAAACATCTTTGTCGAACTCCCATAATATGCGATGAAGTGCATTTGATAAGAATTCTGAGGGTGATTTTTTGAATGAGGTTTTTTGAATTTTTAGTTCGGGCGGTTCTTTTACCCGATAGATGCTGAAGAATCCCAAAATTAGTTTGGCTTTTTGATGTTGGTGCAATAAAAAAGGCGGAGCAGAACTCCACCTTTTTTCCCCAAATCTTACCATGAACTTAACCTACTTATGCTATGGTCCTCCAAAAATAGTGTGGTAGGTTTCGGTAGAAAAACATCTTTGTTGAACTCCCTAATAATAGGTTGAAATGTAAGAAGTGCGTCTGAATTGTTTAGAATGTACAATGCAAAATGTTATACGCCATTCGAGGGAAGTGCAATCGTTTGGATATGGGAAAGTAATTGCTACTGTTGGGAAAGCTGCCGTAAAATAAAAAAGGCGGAGAAGTCTCCACCTTTTTTGCCCCAAATCTTACCATGAACTTAACCTACTTATGCTATGGCAAGTCTAAAATAGGTGGGTACCATGCCTTTAGGACGAAAAACACGATGAAAGCCATTAATTAATCGACGAAATGCAAGAAAATAGGTATTTCATCGATCACACGCCTAATAGGCACGTTCATTTTTCCCTTCATAGAAGTTAATAAAAGCCTTGTTTACGACCCGATTCCCGCCCGGGGTTGGGTAGTTACCGGTGAAGTACCAATCACCTAGGTTTTTTGGACAGGCTTTATGCAGGTTTTCTATTGTTTGGTATATAATATGTACTTCGGCCTTTATGTCTACTGGGCTCAGAAGTTCGCCTGTTTTCTGTGAGATTTCATCCGCTGTAAAAGGGGCATAAAATTCTTTGACATAGTTCACCACTTGCTTGTCCTCAGTATCTACTTGGGCCTTGCACTTTTGATAGATCTCCTCGATCAAATGCATGGTTCCTCTGTCTTTGTGAAGGTCCAATGCTGCCCTGAAAGCGATGAAATCTTCTAATTTGGCCATGTCGATCCCGTAACAATCGGGATAGCGTATCTGGGGAGCAGACGAAACAACGATTATTTTTCTTGGAGACAACCGATCTAATATTCTTAAAATACTATTTTTCAAAGTAGTTCCACGAACAATACTATCATCTATGATGACCAGGTTATCTCCTTTTTCAACAGACCCATATGAAATGTCATATACGTGTGCCACCAAATCATTTCTACTACTATCTTGTGTGATGAACGTTCGTAATTTAGCATCTTTGATAGCCACCTTTTCTATTCGGGGCCGTACCTCTAAAATGGAGTGCAGCTGTTCACTTGTAATAGAAGAGCCCAGTTCTAAAATCTGCTCTTCTTTCTTTTTGTTGAGATAGTTCTGCGCCTCTTTCACCATTCCGAAAAAGGAAGTTTCTGCCGTATTTGGAATATAGGAAAAGACCGTTTTTTTAATATTTTCTTCAATAGAGGAAAGAATTTTTGGAAAAATTAATTTCCCTAATTCTTTTCGCTCCTGATAAATCTCTTGATCACTTCCTCGTGAAAAATAAATACGCTCAAACGAACACGCTTTTCGTTCTGTTGGGGTCAATACTTGCTTTAGAAAGGTGTTCCCGCTTTTTTTGATGATGATGGCGTGGCCCGGATCCAATTCTTTAACGGCATCATAGGAAACATTAAAGACTGTTTGAATGGCCGGTCTTTCGGAAGCCACTACTACTACTTCGTCATCTTTGTAGTAGTATGCAGGGCGAATACCAGCGGGGTCACGTAAAACAAAGGCATCCCCGTGTCCTAGTAGTCCAGCCATGGCATACCCGCCGTCAAAATTTTTAGCCGCTCGGCGTAATATTTTGTGCACCTTTAATCGTTCGGCAATAAGGGGTGAAGCTTCTAATTTATTGTACCCTTCCTTTTTGATCTCTTTATACAACTTGGCAACCTCGTCATCTAGGAAGTGGCCAATTTTTTCCATTACAGTTACCGTATCGGCCATTTCTTTTGGATGCTGCCCCAATTGCACCAAATTATCGAAAAGCTCATGCACATTGGTCATATTGAAATTTCCTGCTACGATCAAATTACGGTGCATCCAGTTATTTTGTCGGAGGAAAGGGTGCACGCTCTCGATGCTGTTCTTGCCAAAAGTGCCATAGCGAACATGTCCTAAAAGGAGCTCGCCTATGTAGGGGATGTGTTTTTTTTGAAGAGCAACATTGTCCGCGTACTCCGGATGCTCTTTTAAAGAAGTATTAATGCGATCATTGATTTGGGCAAAAATATCCTGAATGGGTTGTTGTGCCACCGACCGCACCCGACTCATATAACGCTCTCCGGCATTCATGTCTATTTTGATGCTGGCAAAGCCCGCACCATCTTGCCCCCGATTGTGCTGCTTTTCCATCATAAGGTACATTTTGTTTACCCCATAAAAAGCAGTGCCATATTTTTCCTTATAATATTCTAAGGGTTTCAACAATCGAATTATTGATATACCACACTCGTGCTTAATCGCGTCACTCATTAGTTGTAGGTCTCTTTATTACGTTAAAACTTGTTTCTATTAGTTTCCAATAAAAAACGCCCCAAAAAAGGGGCGCGCTATTAGTGTAATTCTATATCGAATTGTGTTAATGCCTTGAATTGATGCAGGCGCTTGTACACATCTTCTTTTTTCAAATGTTGCATCCGTTCGGTTCCAAAGCGCTCCACGCAAAACGAAGCCAAGTTCGAACCATGGATGATGGCCCGTTTCATATTTTCAAAGGAAATATCATTGGTGGCGGCCAAAAAGCCTGTAAAACCACCCGCAAAGGTATCTCCCGCTCCGGTTGGATCAAAAACTTCTTCCAAAGGGAGTGCCGGTGCAAAGAAAACATGTTCTTTGTGAAACAATAAGGCCCCATGTTCTCCTTTTTTGATGACCACATAGGTTGGTCCCATTTGCTGAATTTTGGCAGCTGCCGTAACCAAGGAATACTCCCCTGTTAACTGTCGGGCCTCTTCATCATTGATTGTAATTACATCAATATGTTTAATTACTTCGATAAGTTCCGGTAAGGCATGGTCCATCCAGAAATTCATGGTATCCAGGACAATGAGTTTTGGGCGCTCGGTCATTTGTTCAATAACACTTAACTGCACACTAGGGTGCAAGTTCCCCAACATGACCACATCAGAATTCTTATACTCTTCAGGAACAATGGGGTTAAAGTCGGCCAAGGTATTCAGCTCGGTCACCAAGGTATCTCTAGAGTTCAAATCGTTGTGGTACTTTCCTTTCCAATAAAAGGTTTTACCTCCTTTTACAATTTCAAGACCATCGAGATTCATATTCTTTTCGGCCAAGAGATCTAAATAGGTCTGTGGTAAATCATCTCCAACAATAGAAATAATTGCAGAATCTACTTCAAACTGAGAAGCCGCCAAACCTATAAAAGTGGCCGCACCGCCTAAAATCTTGTCGGTTTTACCAAAAGGTGATTCAATTTCGTCAAAGGCAACAGTGCCTACAATTACGAGTTTCCCCATCTATTTTTAAAATTAAGCTGCAAATATACAGCTTTGCTTTTCTATTTGCGAGTACCGTGTACGTCAAATATTAAAATCGGCAGAAGTGAATAAGCGAATAAGGATGCATGCCTTTGATATCGCTTATTTTCTTCCAAAATCTGCGGGGATTTCCCCCCAAGCCTTTGTTTCCCATTTAACTATGGGAGTCTTATAGGAGTTATTTTTTAACCATGTGATCGCCCTTCGAATCAAATCAAAAAGATGCTTGTTCTTAGCGGTTTCGGGGAGTTTTGTATTGCATGTCTTTTTTCGCACCCAGCTCATAGCGGTACGTGAATCGGTGTAAATGACACGATCGGTTCCTCTTTCCTTTAAATAGGCAAGGCCATGAACGATGGCCAAAAACTCCCCTATATTATTGGTGCCTTGGGGGAAAGGCCCTTGTTTGAATAATTTCTTGCCCGTCTTGGTATCGACTCCTTGGTACTCCATAACCCCAGGGTTTCCGCTAGAGGCTGCATCTACCGAAATAGAATGGTAATTAGGAGTGCCAATACGAAGTAGCTGTTCTTGGGTAAGGGATGCCGCTCCCTTTTTTTTGCCTTTGTATTCTTCGTAATTGCCATTGTAGGCCTTCTTTGCCATTGCAAAGGTGGGGAACGATTTGTACTGCGCCCCCTTGGCGCCGCTAATGGCAGCCTTGCAATCTTCCCATGTGGTATAGATGCCCGGTCGCTTGCCTTTCCATACCGTATAAAACTTTTCTTTTTTGGCCATTAGGGCTGTTGTAAGAGTTGGTCAATAATTTTTGGGAAATGGGCAAATTCCAATTGATGTACTTTTTCGGCAATGGTGTCAACGCTATCGGTAGCTAAAAGCGTTGTTTTTGCCTGATGAATAATAGCCCCTTCGTCGTATTGTTCGTTCACATAATGGATTGTAATGCCCGTTTCGCCTTCCTGATTCGCTTTCACCGCCGCGTGTACATGCTTGCCATACATTCCTTTTCCCCCATATTTTGGCAATAAAGCGGGGTGAATATTAATGATTTTGTCAGGAAATTGATGCAATAGATTTTCGGGTATTTTTAAAAGGAATCCTGCCAGTACAATTAGATCAGGCTTTAGCCCTTTTAAGATGTCAACCACGCCATGACTCTTAGAAAAGGCTGTTTTGTTGAAATATAATGCACTGATATTTAGTCGGTTACATCTATCTAAAACTTTGGCATCCCTTTTGTTAGTGAGCACCATGGCAATCGTAACATCGCGCCTTTCTTGAAAGTAGTGTACTATGTTTTCAACATTTGAACCAGAACCAGAGGCAAAAAGTACCACACGTTTTGTGGATTGTGCGACCATTATCGAAGAATGAGAATTTCTAAGACGAAAATACTACTCCTGTGTTTAAATTTCTTAAATTACAGTACATTTTAACGACAAATAGTGTAATTAGTCCAAAGTTTTTTATTTTTGCCAACAATTTAAATTTTTAAAACCAAAATAATTATGTCA
>CALLVX010000147.1 GCA_938010765.1 uncultured Flavobacteriaceae bacterium
CGTATAAGTATATGCAGTCAATGCAACATGAACTTAATTTACTTAAATGAGACAGCTAAAGATTACAAAACAGGTCACCAATAGGGAGACCGCATCTTTGGACAAGTACTTGCAAGAAATTGGCAAGGTAGACTTGATTACGGCAGATGAAGAAGTAGAATTGGCACAACGCATCAAGGCAGGCGACCAGATCGCTCTTGAAAAACTTACGAAAGCCAATCTTCGATTTGTGGTATCGGTCGCCAAACAGTACCAAAACCAGGGCCTTACTTTACCGGATTTGATCAACGAAGGAAACTTAGGGTTGATCAAGGCGGCACAGCGTTTCGATGAAACTCGTGGCTTCAAATTTATCTCTTATGCTGTTTGGTGGATTCGCCAGTCGATTCTCCAAGCATTGGCCGAGCAGTCGCGTATTGTGCGATTGCCGTTAAACAAAATTGGGTCGATCAACAAGATCAACAAGACTTTTGCATTCTTGGAGCAGGCGCACGAGCGCCAGCCTTCGGCTGAGGAAATCGCGAAAGAATTGGATATGACGGTCGAAGATGTTAAACAATCCTTGAAAAACTCAGGGCGCCACGTTTCGATGGATGCACCTTTGATCGATGGGGAAGATTCGAACCTGTACGATGTACTTCGTAGTGGCGAGTCACCTAATCCCGACAGGGAACTCTTGCACGAATCACTTCGTACAGAGATTGAGCGTGCCTTGGAAACTTTGACACCTAGAGAAGCAGATGTAATTCGCTTGTATTTTGGTTTGGCAGGACAACATTCAATGACGTTGGAAGAAATCGGAGAAACCTTCGATTTAACCAGGGAGCGGGTACGCCAAATCAAGGAAAAGGCGATCCGAAGATTAAAACATACTTCTAGGAGTAAAATTTTAAAGACCTATTTGGGCTAAAATTCTCGAAATTACATGTTAAAGATTCCATAAATTGGAAATTTGGCATATATATTGTAATTTTACTGATACAAGCAGTTATCATGACTGTTCGTTTTTTGATTGATGAATAAACTCCGGCTGATTACCGGAGTTTTTTCGTATATACCCTTTTCTAACCAATAGCGCGGTTCACTTCGTTTGTATAATTCTTTTACACAATGTCCGATTTAAATACACAACCCAACAATCCACTGCATGGAATAAAACTGGTAGAAATCTTAGAGCATCTTACAGAAAGGTATACCTGGGAAGAATTGGCATCAAAGATTAATATCAATTGTTTTAAAAGCAATCCTTCGATCAAATCATCCTTGAAGTTTTTACGAAGAACGCCTTGGGCGCGTGAAAAAGTAGAGCGCTTATACCTCAAATCAAGAAATAAATAAAATTCGGAAACAAACGTATGCCTTTCAATATCGTGCTCATAGAGCCTGAAATACCTAACAACACGGGAAATATAGGACGCTTGGCCTTGGCCACCGGGTCGAATCTCCATTTGGTAAAACCCTTCGGTTTTGAGTTAAGCGATAAACGCCTAAAACGTGCAGGTCTCGATTATTGGCAGCATCTACAAGTGTTCGAATACGAAAGTACCGAAGCCTTTTTCAATACCCATCGCACCAAAAAAATCGCATTTCTATCGAGTCATGGAAAAAAAGAGCATTGGGCAATTGATTATGAAGAAGATATGTTCTTAGTATTTGGAAAGGAATCGGTAGGGCTTTCCAAGGAGCTCATCTCGGCATACCCCGGAGCTGTGTTTAAGATTCCTTTGTACAGCGAACATATACGAAGTTTAAACCTGGCCAATGCAGTAGCAATTACGGTTTATGAAGGTCTGAAACAACTTAAGTAGGTTATTCGTAGCGCACATTTTGTATCTTTAAGTACAACCTAAGACGCAACCGAAATGCATAGAATTACTACCGCCGCTTTACTTCTGTTCTTCCTGTATTCTTGCCAGAAGGAAGTAAAAAAAGAATTGACAGAAAACGAAAATGCCATTGATTTTACGGTTCCTGAAGGTTATGAACTAGCCGAACTCTACCATCCGAGCAGGCAAGGGCAAGGATCATGGGTCGCTTTGGCGCAAGGTCCCGACAAAACCATTTTTGCATGTGACCAACGAGGTAAAATATACCATTTTGAAGCGCCAGAGATCGGTGACCAAATAAACCTGAAAGAAGTAGACAGTCTAAGCCTAAATATCGGGCAAGCACATGGCCTGCTTTGGGCACATGAAAGTCTGTACGTTGCCGTAAACAAAAAATGGGACGATGCCGTCCCCGACGCACAGGAAAACGGAAGTGGAATCTATCGGGTGTTGGACAGTAATGCAGATGGAAAACTGGACAAGGTAACCCAATTGCTTAAGTTGGAAGGCCATGGCGAGCACGGGCCCCATAGCTTTGCCTTAGCCCCAGACGGGCAATCAATTTACTTTATCGCGGGTAACCATACGCTAATACCCACATCGCTTTTAAAAACGAGTCGACTCCCCACCAATTGGGGCGAAGACAACCTCTTTCAACCTTTTTTGGATGCGCGCGGGCATGCCAATGATATCAAAGCACCCGGGGGATGGATCTCAAAGTTCGATCCAGAAGGGAGCAAATGGGAACTCATCTCGGCCGGGTATCGGAACCCTTTTGATATGGCCTTTAATAAGGATGGAGAGCTTTTTGCCTATGATGCGGATATGGAATGGGACATCGGAATGCCGTGGTACCGCCCTACCCGTATCTGTCATGTAACCAGTGGCAGTGAATATGGCTGGCGTACCGGTTCTGGAAAATGGCCGGCCTATTATCCCGACAATCTTCCGGCGGTTCACAATTTGGAACAGGGATCCCCCACAGCGGTCCTTTCCGGAGCCAACTTGGCATTTCCTGCCAAATACCAAAACGGCCTCTTTGTAATGGATTGGAGTTTCGGAACCGTTTATTTTGTTGATCTGAAACCCCAAGGAAGCAGTTATAAGGCAGCACGGGAAGAATTCTTATCGGGAACTCCCCTACCGCTAACAGATATGATTGCAGGCGCCGACGGGGCACTGTATTTTGCTACTGGGGGGCGCGGACTTGATTCCCGGCTCTATCGTCTGCGTTATACAGGCACTGAAGATGCTATGTCCGAAGCGATTACCAGCACCGATACGGATGCGCTAAGGGCATTACGGCAGCAACTCGAACAATTTCACGGAATACACGATTCAAAAGCCATCGATTTGGCCATTGAAAATCTGAACCACACAGACCGTCATATTCGCTATGCCGCACGCGTTGCCTTAGAGCACCAGCCCGTTGCCAATTGGATCGATCAATTTTCGCAAGAAACCGATGAGCGAACCATCATTGAGATGGGGATAGCTTTGGCGCATCAAGGAGAAAAGAAGACACAATCGCTCTTGTTAAAAAAACTGCATCCAATAAAATTGGAGCAACTTTCCGATTATTATAAAATTGCACTTTTAAGGGTGTATAGCCTAGCGTTTATTCGCATGGGCGAGCCCTCGGTTGCCGATAGGAATACATCCGACAAAAAACTACGGTCTTATTTTCCGCATACCAACAATGCAATCACCCGAGAGTTAGCCCAGTTATTGCTTTATCTAAAGTCTGACACCAGCACTGAGAAACTTGTACAACTCTTAGAGAAACATACCAAAGAAAAAACCATAACCGAAGGTGTTGCCATGCTTTCTGAAGAGACGACTTTGCGGAGCGAACAATATGGGCCCCTCATTCGGGAAGTCATTGCTAAAATGCCGCCAAGTGAATCTATTTACTACGGCATGCTGTTAAGCCATGCTACAGCGGGTTGGACCAAAGATCTGCGGGAACGATACTTTCTTTGGTTCTACGATGTACTGGGTACCAAGGGCGGTATGAGCTTTAAGGCGTATATGGAAAATGTACGGCTGCAAGCAATGACCCACGTTCCTGAAAATGAAAAAGACTATTTTCAAGAACTGTCGGGAGTATACTCCCCTTCTACCGCTGTTGCCGAATTACCGGAACCGATTGGTCCTGGCGATGATTATACAGGTGATGATATTGGTCAAATTATTTGGGGCGGAGGTATGGACGATTACCAAGGAACCATAGCGGCCGGTGAACGCGCCTACCAATCGGCCATGTGCGTACTCTGTCATCGAATGCGGGGAGAAGGGGGCGCCGCCGGGCCCGATCTGACCCAGGCGCATACCAAATTCAATAGTTATGAAATGCTCTTTGCAATCTATAGCCCGAATGATGAAATTTCCGATCAATATGCCAACACCTTGTTTCACTTAAACGATGGAAAAAAAATAGCAGGGCGTGTAAAAAGCGAAGAGGGAGATTCAATTACACTCATGCCCAACCCCTTCAACGAAGGATATACCCTGACATTGGTAAAAAACCAGGTAATCAAAAAGGAGCTTTCACCGATTTCACCCATGCCTTCTGGTTTATTGAACCGCTTGAACGAGCAAGAAATATTAGATTTATTCGCATATTTAAAATCTGGAGGAGATGCCGCGCACGAGGTATACACGAAAAAAGATAGTAAAATAGAATAGCCAATCACAAACGAATGGAAGAAAAAAAAGCATATATACTAGGAACCGATCAACAAGAGCTATTCCGTTTGGGAGTACAACATCAGGTATGGGCCGAAGAGGCTCAAAAAGGATGGCGATTGGCACAATTCAGTGCGGGGCAAACCTTGTTAGATTTGGGCTGTGGCCCTGGGTATTGTACCAAAGAACTTGCCTTTATCGCTGGTGAGAACGGCAAAGTAATCGGTATCGATAAATCTGAAAGTTTTATAGATCACTTAAAGAAAACGGCGCGCCTATATCATCTAAACATCGATGCGATCAATGCGAATTTTGACGCTATGCAATTTGCCCCTGAGAGTATCGATGGGATGTATTGCCGTTGGGCCCTGGCTTGGATACCAAATCCTGAAGAAGTACTCAAAAAGGTGGTGCATGCCCTTAAACCAGGAGGTAAAATGGTGATTCACGAATACTATGATTGGTCGCTTCTTCAAACAGAGCCTAAAAAAGAAGGCTTGTCGAAAGCAATAGCCATGGCCCTAAAAAGCTTCAAGGATTCCGACAATGAAATAGATATTGGCAGACATCTTCCCGCTATGTTATCCAAGATAGGAATGAAGGTAAGCGGCTATCGCCCCATGGCCAAAATCGCCACTCCCGACCAAAGTGTTTGGCAATGGCCGAAAACCTTTTTTCAAAGCTACTTTCCAAGGCTGGTATCCGCAAAATATCTAACTACGGAAGAGGTAGCACAAGCCCTTTTTGAACTAGATGAATTGGGAAGAACAGCGGGCGCATCGATCGCTACCTGTCTCATGGTGGAAATTATTGCGGAGAAAGTAGATTAGGATCGGTTAATGTGGTACCCTACTGACAAAGAGTTGTCATTCCCGTTGGCTATTTTTGGTCATAAAAATTCAAAACACGTATGAAACACGAATGGCGTAAAAAGGAGAAAGCAGTATATCTGTCAAAAAACGCGCCCGAATTTATACAACTACCTGCCTACCAATTCCTAAGCATTTCAGGGAAGGGCAACCCGAACAGCGAGGCTTTTTCGGAATACATAAGCGTGTTGTACGCCCTGTCGTATGCCATAAAAATGACCCTTAAAAAAGAGTGCGAGCTTGAGGGGTACTTCGATTATACCGTTTACCCCTTGGAGGGGGTTTGGGATATTAGCGAGGAAGCAAAGAAGGCCTTCGATGGCACCGTAAACAAAAATGAACTAGTATTTACCTTAATGATTCGACAGCCCCATTTTGTAACTGCCAACTTCGTTGAAAAAATGAAAGTGCTTACAAGGGCTCGAAAACCCCACCGCCTGCTCGATCAGGTGAAATTTGAAAAAATCGAAGAAGGCCCGTGTATCCAAATGCTGCATATTGGCAGTTACGACACAGAAGATGCCAGTTTCAGGCGAATGGAGCATTTTGCCCAAACCCAGCAACTGGAGCGCCTTTCAAAAGTACATCGGGAAATATACCTATCAGATTTCCGAAAAGTGGCTCCTGAAAAGTTAAAAACCGCATTGCGCTTTCAAGTAATATCCTGATGTATGAAAAAATTGATCATTCTAATTTCACTTTGTAACTTACACCCAGGTTTTGCCAAGGATGTTGACGCTTCAAAAACAGAAGTTCCTATGAAAAAAAATACGATTTTAGGATTGCACACAACCATTTACAAAATGGGTAATCTAGAAATGGCAAAACAATGGTATGCCAAGGCTTTCAAAGTGACCTCCTATTTTGATAAGTCCTTTTATTTGGGTTTTAACATCGGAGGATATGAATTGGGGCTACAACCGGAAGAACCTATGGTAATCGAAAAAGCTGAAAGCGTTGTTTCGTATTGGGGCGTTCAAAATATTTCCGAAGTATACGACCATTTTATTGAGCAAAGCGAGCTCGAAAACGAAAAACCCTATAACGTAGGTGGGGGACTAATGACTGCCACAGTTATAGATCCTTTTGGCAATATCATCGGATTGATCTACAATCCGTATTTTAGATTAAAAGACTAGTTATGGCTTGCGATCAACAATTTGTAGATTTCGTTGTGCATCAACTTACCGGAATAGAGGACGTATTGGCAAAAAAGATGTTCGGTGAATACGGACTCTATGCACAGGGTAAAATGGTAGGTCTTATCTGCGACAATAGCGTATTCATTAAACCAACAGCAGCGGGAAGAAACTTTTTAAAAGAAGTTGTCGAAGCGCCGCCATATCCAGGAGCGAAACCTAGTTTTTTGCTAGACGATCAAATACAGGATGCCCTATGGTTCTCGGAATTGGTTCGTTTAACAGTCAATGAGCTACCCAAACCAAGACCAAAAAAGAAGAAAAAATAACTATATACGACTGTTGTTACTTCCTTTTGAATTCTAAAAGTCAGGTTCCCCTATCCCACCCCAATTGCGTACTTTTGTGTCGAATTGATACAAGCACTTTCACATGAGCAGTACTAAAATAGCACCTTCCTTGTTGGCGGCAGATTTCGGAAATCTGCAACGCGATGTTGAAATGGTCAACCAAAGCCAGGCCGATTGGCATCATATTGATGTAATGGACGGCGTTTTTGTGCCCAATATTTCATACGGAATGCCCGTCATAAAAGCGATTTCAAAGCATGCGACCAAGCCCTTGGATGTGCATTTAATGATTGTAGATCCCGACCGTTACATTAGCACTTTTGCAGAATTGGGCACCACTATTTTAACGGTGCATTTGGAAGCTAGTACGCATTTGCACCGAACGCTACAAGCCATTAAGGCCGAAGGAATGAAAGCCGGTGTTGCCTTGAATCCGCATACGAACATTAACCTTCTGGAAGATACCATTAACGATATTGATGTGGTTTGCCTCATGAGTGTAAATCCAGGATTTGGTGGGCAGACGTTCATTGAAAATACCTATGATAAGGTAAAAACCTTGAAGGCACTTATTCAAAAAAAAGGGGCATCGGCCCTTATTGAAATTGATGGCGGCGTCACCTCTAAAAACGCCAAATCACTTGCCGAGGCCGGTGCCGATGTCCTGGTCGCCGGGAGTTTTGTTTTCAAAAGTGAAACGCCACAGCAAACCATCGCCGAACTAAAACAAATTGCAGGATAATGCAGCGTTTAGACGTAGTTATTGTGGGAGGAGGTCCAATAGGCATCGCCTGTGGCCTGGAGGCACAAAAAAAAGGGCTTTCCTATTTGATACTTGAAAAGGGGCCTATTGTGAATTCGCTTTTCAATTATCCTGTAAACATGCAGTTCTTTTCTTCTTCAGAACGACTCGAAATAGATGATATTCCTTTTATTAGCAACGAGGCAAAACCGAAGCGAAACGAAGCCTTAGAGTACTACCGTAGAATCGTCAGCAGCAACCAATTGAATATTCAGTTGTTCGAAAAGGTAGTGGAAGTAAAACACAAGTATGATGGTTTTACCATCAAAACCAACAAAGCCGCTTACACTTCATCGAATGCAGTAATTGCTACGGGGTTTTATGACCTGCCCAATTATCTGAATGTACCTGGCGAGGCACTCCCAAAAGTGGCACATTACTACAACGACCCCCATTTTTATGCGCACCAAAAACTGGCCGTTATCGGCGCCAGTAATTCAGCCATTGACGCGGCCTTGGAATGCTATCGAAAAGGTGCCGAGGTAACCCTGGTCATTAGAGGACCCGAGGTAGGGCAACGCGTCAAATACTGGGTACGGCCCGATATTATCAACCGTATTGAGGAAGGTAGTATCAAAGCATATTACAATACCACGGTTGAAGAAATACAAGGAGAAGCGCTAGTTCTCCAAACACCTGAGGGGCCTGTCACCATAAAAAACGATTTTGTTTTGGCACTCACTGGCTATCGGCCAAACTTTTCCTTTCTAGAAAAAATAGGTATCAAACTTTCAAAAGATGAAAAAAGGCTCCCATGCTACAATGAAAAAACCATGGAGACCAACGTAAAAGGATTGTACTTGGCAGGTGTTATTTGTGGGGGTATGGAAACGCATAAATGGTTTATCGAAAACTCGCGAGTTCATGCGTCTATGATTATTTCGGACATACAATCAAAAAAGGCTTAAATCACTACCTAGTCACAGGTCTTTACCCCTGTTTTAAGGGATGCCAAATTCGCTGCTTTCCGCATTTTAAAGTACCGTCTTTAAGGTCATCTTTGTACCTGAAAAACAACGACCATGCGATTTTTACTTCCTAAAGCCATAGCCCTTTTCGCGGCATTTTTAATCTACTGCGGTTACAATACCCAAAAAAAGAAAAACACGACACAAAACACCTTGCCCTATACACTAACTATGGAGCGCGGTGGGTTTCATCAAGATGCTTTTCAAATTATTGGAAACAGTATTTTTTATGTACCCGATTCCACTGTTTCCAAAACCATTGATCGCTATAATCGTCCTACCATAAAAGTTTTGAACGATACCGTGGTTACCACTTTCTTGGCAGCGATAGAACAGCAGCGCTTTTGGGGACTTGACGACACCTACGGCACCGATGCCTCTTGTACAAGCAGTATCACCGTAACCTTGGAGCAAGGAGACCAAAAAAAAACGGTAATTTGCCAAGACTTTGACCGTAATTGCCCCGCTTTGATAAAATATATTGATCAAAAAATGGTTGAATTGGAGGGAAATCAGCTCAAATGGATTTTCCTACCCGGTTAATGTGTTTCTTTTGTTCATAATATGTTTAGTAGTATCTTAATTCTTTAAATTTTTCAGTATGAAATCAAGTCTATTTTTCTTTCTTTCATTGTTCGCAGTAGTATCCTGTACGACATACTCCCCAACCGATTATTATAACAAAGCCGTAAGCGCTGGCAATAGCACACTTACCCTAAATGCATTGGAAAGCCGGCTACAACGTTTGCAATCTGGAATGACCCTACAACCTGAAAACATTAGCAATAGCACACAGCTCAACGCATCCTTTGGTGAAAACCAACTTGAGAAGTTAGAGGGGCTTTTGGGTAATGAAGCTTCGGACCCTATGATCCGAGCAAGTATTGATTTGGTAAAATTCGGAATAGAAGTTGCCAAAAACCCAAAAACGCTGGAAGTTTTCGAAGCCGCGGGCACCGCTGCAACCTTTGAAGAGGCCAATGCTGCCTTGGAGCCCCTTGGCGATTATCTCGATGAAATCTACAATAAGGAAGAAGCGGTATATACCGCTTATGATAAAGAAGTGAACGCCTATGCAAAGGCAAACAATATTGAAATGAAACTCTATGGTCCCGGCGCGCCTACCCAAAACTAATTATGTCGCATAAAACCGTATATAGCTCTTACAAGAGGAAAACTGACCCTAGTCTCATGTATCTTTTGTTATGGGCGGTTTTGCTAGTGGGTACTGTCTGTGCCAAAGCGCAAACCGATACGGTAACAACGAACAAAACCATTCGATTTTCGACTATTCCCGTTTCACATCAAAAATCCCTACAACCCTACTACAAAGCACTGAAGGAAGCCGAATATGGCACCCAGCGTTTTTCGATTTTTGAGCAATTGGCACAAGCACATATCGAAAAAGCAGCGACCGATTCGATTATGCATTACGGGAACCTTTATTTAAAGGAATTGGCCAGCTGGGACCAGACCGAAGACGATAAACAGCCGCATTATGCCAAAGCCTATTATTTTTTGGGCATAGGTGCGAAATACAACGGATTGCTAGACAATGCAATACAATGGCATATTAAAGGGACTACGGCCGCAGAAAAAACCGCGAGTACCGAGTATCAATATCTCAATAAGATAGGGCTTGGAAAAATACATACCTTAAAACAAGACTATACAAAAGCCATTATATTGTTAGAAAAGGCATTGGGCAATTTTGGCCAGGCATGGCCAAAATACTCAAACGAAGCCTATATTCACTTGGGGGATGCCCACTACCATTCCAAAAATTTGGAGAAGGCCAAAAACTTTTATGAGAAAGCAAGGGAAGGTAGTAAAGCCATTAAAAATCTGGAAACTGAATTGTTCGCAAACTTGAAACTAGGCCATATCGCAGAACATGAAAAAAGATACGATGATGCATTTTCGCTATATAATGACACCCGTGAAAGGGGATTGGCAGAAGGGTTCAATGTGCTCTACTTTGAAGGAACTATTCGCGTTGGAGCACTCTTTTATCAAGAAGAAAACTACGAAGCGGCACATATGGTTTTAGGAGTTGCTTATGTAAATGCGATTGAACGAGAAAATTTACAATACCAGGCAGAAATACTAGAACTGCAACGCAAGGTTTTTGCGGCTACCGATGATCACAAAAATGCCTATGCAATAATGACCCATTTGGCTTCTGTAAAAAATAGGATTAATCAACAGCAACAACGAAAGATCAGCAAGGAACTCGAAGTACAATATGAAACGATCCAAAAGGAAAAAGAAATTTTAAACCTAAAAGAAGACCAGCTTGAGAAAACCTCTGAATTGGAACGGCAAAAGACCTTTAAAAATGCCTTCCTCATTGGTTTTTTAATCATACTGTTGCCCGTTATTGCCTTGTTATATACTTACTATCAAAAAATACAGGCACAGAGCGAACTTGCAAAAAAGCAAGAAGAGATCAATGCTCAAAAGGTAACTTCCCTAAAACAAGAGCAAGAACTCAATTTAGTAAAAGCGGCCATCGAAGGCCAAGATGAGGAACGAAAACGAATCGCCCAAGAATTGCATGATAGCATTGGCGGGAATCTCGCAGGAATAAAGTTGCAGTTGGCGAGCTTAAACGAGGGATCCGAAGAACTTGGAGTCATTGGAAACCAGCTAGACGAGACCTACCAATTGGTACGGGATATCTCCCATACATTAATTCCCAAAAAATTTCGAAACAACATTTTCTCGCAATTGGTCCGCACCTATGGGGAATCCATCACAAGTACGGGGAAATTGATCGTGGCTTTCCATCCACATCCCGAGGATCAAATCAACCAAATCGATGAAAAAATCCAAATGGAACTATTCAAGATCATACAAGAACTAATGACCAATACGCTCAAGCATGCAAAAGCCGCCAAGGTTGACATTCATTTGAGCCTGATCGAAAATGAACTTTCCTTACTATTTGAAGACAATGGTATGGGATTCGATAGTTCAAAATCGGCAGAGGGCATCGGTTTCAAGAATATAAAAAATAGAATTAACGAATTATCCGGTACCTTGCATATCGATTCCGCTTTGGAAAGAGGCACGGTAATTTCCATTGAAATCCCTATTAAAACGACAACACATGAAGTATAATCTGATTATAGCCGATGATCACAAAATGTTCATTGACGGTTTAACGAGTATTCTAAAAGATGCCCCCGAATTTTCAATTACGCTGACCGCCAAGAATGGGGCCCAAGTGGCAAAATACCTGGAAATCAATGGCACCGACAACCTTCATCTCTTGATAACCGACCTTACGATGCCCGAGATGGACGGTATTGAACTAAATAAAATTGTAAAGGAGAAGTATCCCGGACTAAAAACCCTGGTAGTTAGCATGCACATAGATGGTGGTATGATCGATAAACTCATCCGTAACAATGTAGATGGGTATGTGCCCAAAAATGCTGAAAAAGAAGAACTCCTTACCGCTATTCGTACCATTGTAAAAGGAGAAAAGTATTTTTCTTCTGAAATTAAACAAGCCTATACCGAGGCCATGTTCGAAAACAAAAAGCAAGAAGAAGTATCGCTCACCGACCGCGAAGTTGAAGTGTTGCGACTGATCGCCGAGGAAAACACGACACAAGAAATCGCGGACACCTTGTTCTTAAGCAAGCATACCATCGAAAGTTATCGTAAAAATCTTATCTCTAAACTTCAAGTAAAAAATTTGGCGGGGCTAACGAAACATGCCATAAAGATGGGACTCTTGGATTCTTGATCCTTTCACCTATTTGAGAAGTTGAAAACCGTCTTTCTACTTCTTTCACCCGTTGCCATAATCAAAGCGATATCCCTGAAAACAGGGTCCTATATTTTCACTATTTCGGGCCTAATGATCGCCAGGCCTTTACTTCATCTTTGTACCATACAAACCACTAAAAAGTACAATGATGAAATTACAAATGTGTATTGCCATCGTGGCGCTATTCCTTTCCTGCAGCAATAATAAGAAGCAGACCGAAACGGTGCAACAAACTGCCAAATTCAAATCTGACATTCTTTTGGAGAATACGGTCGTAAAACCACTTTCCGCTCCTAATTCAACAGCGAAATACGAGCTGACTTTGACCATCTCCGGGAAAAATATGTTAGACGGTATGGCCACTTTTAAAATTGTAGACGAGGCAGGGGAAGAGGTTGAATGCAAAACATTTCCAGCAAGGCGACTCATCCAAAAAGAATACAAGACCGCCAACTCGGCCTTACAAGAAGTACACATTCGAGAAGTGGTCGACCGTTATTTTGAAGACGAAAACGACCTGGCCTTTTTATAATGGGCCTATCAAAAAAAGGCGATTCAAGGTATTAAACCTTCGGCCTTACCCGTCCTGATCTCGATGATAGAAAAAAACGGATGCGCACGTCATACTCTAAAAGACGCCGTATCAAAAATCTACAATATATGCGTCCCGATTACACCTACAGATTACGTCCGGGCTATGGTTCCGACAAACTGCTCATAGCCTTTGACATCGCCGAAGACCCCGATTATTTCCTATTCGAACTAATGAAATTACTATCCCTTTCCGGATTTGAGTCGCATGGAAAGATAGACCTATGGATGAACGATGAAATCATCATCGATATGCATTCACCAAACGGAAACATTATCTTAAGTTTAAATATTTGGGGGATGCTTTTCATCATGGGCAATCACAATCAGAAAGATATTCTACGAATTAACGAGCTCTTGTTGGCGACTCCTGGTTTTAAAAAGGAAGAAGTGGATTATTCGGAGTATCAAATACCAAACGACTAATTACAACGCCTTGAACTTTTGTAAAAATGAGGCCTTACTGCGTTTGCTTAGTGGAATTTGGATGGCACCTATCAGCAGCTGATCTCCTGACACTTCTTTGACCCTTTTCAAATTCACAATGAAGGATCGATGCGTTTGGGTGAAATCTTCCTCGGGAAGTTGTTGTAGCAATTCTTTCATGGTCATCAAAACCATATGGGTATGCGCTTCCAGATGAATTTTTACATAATTCTGCATTGCTTCTATATACAGAATTTCAGAGGTCTTGATCTTCATAATCGTACTGCCCTCTTTTAAAATCAGAAATTTTTCTTCCTCGACCATGCGGCGTTCCATAAACCGCAAT
>CALLVX010000148.1 GCA_938010765.1 uncultured Flavobacteriaceae bacterium
TTTGTTTGAGTACTTTCAATATTATCTCGTAATTTGTCTTGAAGTTGTGCATCTATAATTGATTTGTAGTTACTTCAATTTACTGCTATTAAGCAGTTTGCACAACTTCTTTTATTTTAAATCAAAATGCACAACGGGTTATAATAATATATTATAAGTGTTTTAGCTTATATACTCTAAATATTAGTATATTGGCTTATATATTATTATATTAGCTTTTTAGCTTATAAAAATGATAGCAATTATAACAGGGGATATTATCAACTCAGAGAATTATAAGTCATCTGAATGGCTCGGTATTCTCAAGAGCTATTTCTCGAAATTAGGAGATGCGCCAGATGACTGGGAGATTTATCGTGGAGATGAGTTTCAATTGAGAGTGCCTTTTTCACAGGCATTTGAAGTAGCAATTCATATCAAAGCACTCATGAAAACAATAAAAGGTTTAGATGTACGCATGGGCATTGGTATTGGTCAAGAAACCTTCGTTGGGATAGGGGTCAGTGAATCAAATGGTCCTGCATACCAAAGATCAGGAAGAACTTTCGATACTCTTAAAGATGATAAAACCAATCTAACTGTCGCAACTGGAAATGGTTTCTACGATGAAATTTTAAACCTGATGCTTCGATTGGCCCTTGACTTCATGAACGATTGGAGCATCGTTTCTGCAGAGATTGTGGCAATCGCCTTAGATAACCCAAAAGCTTCTCAACAAGAAATAGCTACTGAGCTTGGTATTCAACAATCAGCTGTTAGTCAACGACAAAAAAGGGCACGCTTAGATTTGGTATACGACTTATTGGACTATTATAAGATGAGTGTTAAAGAGATTAGTGCATGATATTTTTCCTAAAATTGTTTTTAGCCCATATTATTGGTGATTTTTTACTGCAACCTACTTCATGGGTTGCTCACAAAGAATCAAAAAAAATAAAATCAAAATATCTCTATCTACATATTTTGGTTCATTTTGGTATCACAATGTTGCTTTTATGGGATATTTCTTATTGGGGAGTCGCAGTAATCATAGCTGTAGCCCATTATTTGATAGACCTGGCAAAGCTATATACAACACCGCTTTTTAAGCATGCAAATATTCCTTTTTTTATAGATCAGCTATTACATGTATTGGTATTGTATGTCTGCGCATTTTATGGAGCGTTATGGGAGCAAACGTTCTTGCTTACCGAACGTATTGACCTAGGTTTACTTGTGGCAGCAGTATTTGTGAGTTTTCCTGCGGGAATTTTAATGGGAAAGTTATTAGAACCAATGGCGGATCAAATAGAATTGGATCACGAATCTTTGCCCAACGCCGGGAAGTATATCGGCATTATCGAGCGAATTTTTGTGCTCATTTTTATCGTCATGGGAAAATGGGAGGCTATCGGTCTTTTGATTACCGCAAAGTCGGTCTTTAGATTCAACGATTTAAAAGAAAGTAACAATCGAAAATTAACCGAATACATCCTTATCGGAACTCTTTTAAGTTTTGGGATGGCAATTGTAACCGGCTTGCTTTATGAAAATTTTTAGGACTCGTTTCTTTTTATTCCTCATCTTTTTGTTGATAGCCAATGTCGGTAGAGGTCAGGAGACGTCTTTTAATTCGTTCGATGGTACCAAGATTGTTTATACAGATGAAGGCGTGGGGAAACCTGTACTCTTAATTCATGGTTTTATTAATACGCGTAAAAATTGGGACAAGAGTGAACTGAAGAAAGACCTTATTTCTAAAGGATATCGAGTTATTGCCCCCGATTTAAGAGGGAACGGGGATTCAGAAAAACCCCAGGAAGATGATGCCTATGCCAATGATGCCGAAGTAACCGATTTAGTGTCGTTAATGGATCATTTGCAAATAAAAAGATATAAGGTGGTAGGATATTCTAGGGGTAGTATTGTCCTAGCAAAACTGCTGACAGTCGACAAAAGAATTAAGAAAGCGGTTTTAGGAGGAATGGGGCTCGATTTTTCTAATCCAGATTGGGACAGACGCCTCATGTTTGCAGATGCTTTTGCCGGAAACATGAACGATCTAACCCAAGGAGCTGTCGATTATGCCAAATCGATTAATGCTGATTTAAGGTCGCTTCACCTTCAACAAAAACACCAGCCAATTACCACAAAAGCTGAGCTTAAAACCATTAAAAAACGTGTTTTGGTCTTAGCGGGCGATCAGGATTTGGATAATGGAAGTCCTGCCGAACTTCAGCAAGCACTGCCAAAGGCAAGCTTGCAATTGGTGTCGGGGGACCACAACGGTACCTATAAAACTAATGCTTTTTCTGAGGCTGTTGTCTCATTCTTAAGATGAAAGAGTTGCTTCTTAGTTTTGATAAATTGTCAATTCAATAGTTTTACACCCCTTAAAAGGCGAAATTCCTATCAAAATAATGGGTTTTGGTGATAGGGATAACTTTTCATACTATTCCATCAGGTCCAACGGAATTAATTTTTACTTTTATCGCTTAATTCTCTTTAAAATGATTGCAGTGGGGCGAAAGTATGTTTTCGATTTTGATAGTACCCTTACCAGGGTAGAGGCGCTAGATGTTTTGGCAGAACTCACCCTTCAAGGGAAATCGAACAAGGAAGAAATAGTGAGTGAAATTCAACGGATTACGAACCTAGGGATCGATGGTGATATTTCGTTTACCGAATCACTCGAAAAAAGAATCAAACTATTAAATGCGAATAAGTCCGATTTGGCAGGGCTTGTTAGCGAATTGCGCCAAAAAATTTCGAAGTCCATTGAGTCTAACAAAGAGTTTTTTGAAAAGTATTCTGATGATATCTATGTGATATCTTGTGGCTTTAAAGAATTTATTGATCCCATTGTAAAGGAATATAACATTCCTTCTGACCGAGTATATGCCAATACGTTTGAATTTGATGAAGACGGGAATATTGTCGGTTTTGATGAAGAAAACCCCTTGGCATTGCATAATGGAAAAATTGAATGTCTCAAAAGGCTCGATTTAGAGGGCGAGGTACAAGTAATCGGAGATGGTTATAGTGATTATGTAATGCGCGAAGCAGGTATTGCCGATAAATTCTTTGCCTATACAGAGAATGTTCATCGGGAAAAGGCAGCGATGAATGCCGATCATGTTACTCCAAACCTCGATGAGTTTTTGTTTGTAAACGACCTGCCTAGGAACATTTCATACCCTAAGAACCGAATAAAAATTCTATTATTAGAAAATGTACATCCCGATGCTTTTGAGAACCTTTCAGATGATGGTTTTTCTGTTGAGGTAGTGAAGCATAGTCTTCCTGAAGCAGAGTTGATCGAAAAAATTAAAGGTGTTCACGTCTTAGGTATTCGTTCCAAGACCCAAGTTACCCAAAAAGTACTCGATGCGGCCAACAAACTGTTGGTCGTTGGAGCATTTTGTATTGGAACTACACAAATAGACTTGGATTACTGTCGTAAGAAAGGAGTAGTAGTCTTCAACGCGCCCTACAGCAATACGCGATCGGTTGTAGAATTGGCCATCGGAGAAATTATCATGCTTATGCGAAGTATTTTTCCTAGAAGTACTGAAATTCATGAGGGACAATGGCAAAAAACCGCTTCTGGATCACAAGAAGTTCGCGGTAAGAATTTAGGAATTGTTGGGTATGGCAACATTGGTAAGCAATTATCTGTGCTTGCCGAAGCTATTGGGATGCGCGTATACTATTATGATATAAACGACCAATTAGCCTTGGGCAATGCCGTTAAGTGCAATACTTTGGAGAATCTTTTGAATGTTTCCGATGTGGTTACCCTTCATATTGATGATAACAAGGCCAATAAAAATTTCATTGGGGAGCGAGAGATCAATCAAATGAAAAATGGGGCCATGCTCGTGAATCTTTCAAGAGGTTTTGTGATTGATATCGAGGCGTTGGCCGCTGCTTTAAAAAGCGGAAAATTGGGCGGTGCAGCTATTGATGTATATCCGAAAGAGCCAAGGGCCAACGGGGAATTTTATACAGAACTCAAAGGCCTGTCAAATGTAATATTGACACCACATATTGGAGGTAGTACCGAGGAAGCGCAACGTAATATTGCCGATTTCGTTCCAAGTAAGATAATGGGATATATCAATTCTGGGGATACCGTAGATGCGGTCAATTTTCCAAATATTCGCTTGCCAAAGCAATTAAATGCCCATCGTTTTCTGCATATACACAAGAATGTTCCCGGTGTAATGGCGAAAATCAACGAAGTATTGGCAACATATGAGATGAATATTAGCGGACAATATCTTTCGACCGATAGCGAGGTGGGCTATGTTATCAGTGATATGGATAAAGAGTACAACAAAGATGTAGTCAAAGCACTTAAAAAAGTGGAGCATACGATTAAATTTCGCGTGCTTTACTAATTGCGATAAACTTTTTAGATAAATCGTAAGTTTTATTGGTTTACCAAAAAACTTATCTGTGATGGTAGGGCTCGTTCCTTAAGATTGTAAAGCCCCGGTATAACTGTTCTACAACAAAAAGGCGTACCATTTGATGCGAAAAAGTCATTTTTGAAAGACTCACTTTTCCTTGGGCTTTTTGATGAACTGCATTACAAAAGCCATAAGGTCCGCCTATAGCAAAAACCAATCGTTTGAGTCCGGCATTCATTTTCTTTTGAAGGTAATTAGAAAAGCCAACGGAATCGTATTGTAGTCCATTTTCATCTAATAGGACTAGTGTATCCGTTGAACTTAACTTTTTTAGAAGTAACTCGCCTTCCTTTTCTTTTTGCTGATTTTCTGAAAGATTTTTTACGTTTTTGATATCTGGCAGCACCTCTAATTCAAAACGCACATAATGTTTCAAACGGTTTTCATATTCGGTTATCAATTGCTGTAGCTGCTTATTATCGGTTTTTCCTATTGCTATTATTTTAATGGTCATACTACAAATGTAATTGGCAAATTCTAGATGACAAGATGATTTCTTTAAAATAGGAATGGGTTAGATTTATGTGATGGTATCTTTAAGGCCGAGATGCCCCAACAATTTAGTAATTTAGCGCAAGTCAAACACCTTTAAATGATTTCACAAGCACAGTTCCAAAAAGAAGTAGATTTAATAATTTCCAATGCTTTACGCGAAGATGTCGGCGATGGGGACCATAGTTCTTTGGCCTGCATCCCGCCTAGGGCAAAGGGAAAGGCGAAACTGTTGGTCAAGGATGAAGGGATAATTGCGGGAATCGAATTTGCAAAGCAAGTATTTAGGCATGTCGATGAAACCATGCAAGTGGAAGTATTACTGCCCGACGGGAGCCCTGTCAAACATGGCGATATTGCATTTTATGTTGAGGGAAACTCCCAAAGTATTTTAAAGGCCGAACGTTTGGTTCTGAATGCGATGCAGCGCATGAGCGCTATCGCCACCAAAACCAATTCTTTCGTACGTTTACTTGAAGGAACCAACACGAAGATTCTAGATACTCGAAAAACTACACCGGGTTTGCGCGCCCTCGAAAAATGGGCGGTTAAGATTGGGGGAGGGGAGAACCATCGTTTTGCATTGTACGATATGATTATGCTAAAGGATAATCATATAGATTTTGCAGGAGGCGTTACAAAGGCAATTTGGCAGACACATGACTATTTAAAAAGCACGGGGCGCGATCTAAAAATAATCGTAGAAGCACGAAGTTTAGAAGAGATAGCTGAAATATTAAAATCGGAAGAGGTGTATCGAATTTTAATCGATAACTTCAATTATGAGGATACTCGAAAAGCAGTTAAGATGATCGGGAACAAAAGTCTTACCGAATCCTCCGGAAACATTAACGAAAATACATTGCGAGCGTATGCCGATTGTGGGGTTGATTATATTTCTTCAGGGGCGCTAACACACTCGGTCTATAATATGGACCTCAGTTTAAAAGCCGTGTAAATGTCGCTCGAAATCGAAAAGAGACTTGAAAAAATACCAATAATCAACTGGCTTGTTAAGCTATTAAAGACGATACGGCTTCCGGGTTTTGAAGGCTTGTCTATCTACGACCTTTCCGAGATGTATATCCGAGGAATTGTACAGGGGGCCTTGTCTACAAGAGCAAGTTCTATTGCCTTTAGTCTCTTTATGGCACTTTTTCCGTTGCTGATCTTCATGGTTACCCTAGTGCCTTTTTTAGTATCCTATATCAGTATTGGCAATGCCAATTTCGACACTGAGTTTCTTTCTTTTTTGGAGTCTTTCTTACCAAATGCTACAGGAGAGTACTTCGGGGAGATTTTTCAGCAGATCAAGGACCAAAAACGTGGAGGCCTTTTGTCATCGTCTTTTATCATTTCTATTTTTTTAATGGCAAATGGTGTAAATGCTATCTTTGGCGGCTTTGAGAACTCCTATCATGTAAATTTGGAACGTAACTTTTTTAGACAGTATTTATATGCGTTGATGGTGGGGTTGATACTCTCAATCTTAATTATAGTTGGCTTTGTTGTATTTGTCTATTTCGAGGTATATGTGCTAGGATATCTGAAAGAATTTTTGGAGCGTACTAGCGGCAGTATCATAGACGAAGACGAAGTCATTGGCATACAGGTTGGTAAATTCCTATTTTTTATTATTCTGTCTTACTTTACGACCGCGATACTCTACTATTTCGGAACTGCCGAAGGGAAACAGGCGAAGTTCTTTTCTGCCGGGGCATTGATGACTACTATATTGTTTTTGTTAACCTCGTACCTTTTTGGGGTGTATGTAGAAAAATTTGCACGCTATAACGAATTGTATGGCGCCTTGGGCGGATTGTTGATATTAATGGTCTATATCTGGTTAAATTCAAATATCTTGCTGCTCGGTTTTGAGTTGAATGCTTCCTTGAATTGGTTGCGAAAAAATTATAAAAGGAATGCTGTTGAAGAGTAAGTTGGTTGTTTTATTCGTTTTATTAACCTGCTCGACAGGTTTTGGTCAAAGTATTTTTGGAAAATGGAAGACTATAGATGATCGCACAGGAAAACCAAAGGCCATTATCAAGATTTATGAAAAAAACGATCTTATGTACGGGGAAGTTTTGAAGATTGTAGAAAAGGGAAAGGAAAACTCACGCTGTACCAAATGTGATGGCGATTTAAAGGACGAGCCTGTGGTTGGTATGACAATTATAGATGGTGCCAAGCATAAAGGTGATGGGGTTTATAAGGGAAATACGCTTTTTGACCCCGAGCAAGCGATGACGTTTCGCTGTAAAATATGGTTGAACCCGGACAATTCCAATGAGCTCAAAGTGCGAGGATACCTCGCTTTTATTTATCGTACGCAGACCTGGGTACGGGTAGACGAATAGCAATCGATAACTATGAAGCACTACATCAATGTTATTCTGCCAATACCATTGGAGAAGTTGTTTACCTACGCTGTTTCCGCTTCTGAAGCAGATTTTTTAAAACCCGGTATGCGAGTAGCCGTACCGTTCGGTAAATCCAAAATATATACTGGTTTAGTAGCTGAAATTCATACTACGCCCCCAACGGTTTATGAAGCAAAGGAAATTCATCAAGTTTTAGATGAAGTGCCACTCGTGAACGAGTTTCAATTGAGGCATTGGTTATGGATCGCCGATTATTATATGTGTACCATCGGAGAAGTGTTTCGCAGCGCACTGCCAAGTGCTTTCTTACTTGAAAGTGAAACGACAATAGTAAAAAATGTGGTTGCCGAGGTAGATGAGAAGAACTTGAAAGATGATGAATTCCTCATTTTTGAGGCTTTGCAGCACCAGGCTGTTCTAAAAGTACATGAGGTAAGTACCATTGTAGACAGAAAGAATGTTTTACCGATCTTGAATCGCTTGATCGAAAAGAACGTGATTCTCCTAAAAGAAGAATTGCACGAACAATACCGTCCAAAATTGGTACGGTACGTGCAATTGGGAAAGGCCTATGGGTCAGAGGAAGCCCTGGAGACCTTACTTCATTCGCTTGGCAGAGCTCCAAAGCAGAGTCAGGTTGTGTTATCACTGTTTCAGTTGCAAGCAACAACTAAAAAACCCATTAAAGTAGCAGACCTTGAACGCGAAAGTGGCGGCTCCAAGGCGGTCATTAAATCCTTGATAGAAAAAGGAGTGTTACAGGAATATTTCATTCAGACCGATCGCGTAAATTATGAAGGCAGAGAAGAAAATAATCTTTTAAAACAATTAAACGAATACCAAGAAGAGGCTTTCGCAAAAGTGCAGCACCATTTTGCAAACAAGAAGGTGACGCTGTTGCACGGTGTTACTTCCTCTGGCAAGACAGAGGTGTACGTAAAGTTGATAGAGGCGTGTATCAAGAATGCGCAACAAGCGTTGTATTTGCTCCCAGAGATTGCTCTAACTACTCAATTAATAGCGCGTCTGCAAGATTATTTCGGAGAAAAAGTATCAGTATATCATTCCAAATACAGTGTGCAGGAACGGGTAGAAGTTTGGAACAATGTGCGTTCGGAAAAAAATAAGGCGCAGGTGGTCATAGGGGCGCGATCCTCGTTGTTTTTGCCATTTTCAAATCTAGGATTGATTATTGTAGATGAGGAACATGAAGGGTCGTTTAAGCAATTTGACCCAGCACCAAGGTACCATGCCCGCGATGCGGCCGTCGTACTTGGTAATTTGCATGGGGCCAATGTATTGTTAGGCTCTGCGACCCCGAGTGTTGAAACTTTTTTTAATGCCCAAATCGGGAAGTATGGTTATGCTACGATTGACCGTCGATTTGGCAATGTGCTTATGCCAGAGGTAGAGCTAGTCGATTTAAAAGAGCAAACACGAAAACGAAGAATGAAGGGGCACTTTTCTGAACGCTTGTTTGAAGAAATCGAAGAAGCTTTGGCAGCAGGCGAACAAATTATTCTTTTTCAAAATAGAAGGGGATATGCCCCCATCGTAGAGTGTACTACCTGTGGCCATTCCCCACAGTGTCCTAACTGTGATGTAAGTCTCACCTATCATCAATACAAAAAACAATTACGCTGTCATTATTGTGGGCATCATATCGCATTGCCCGAGAGCTGCGAAGCTTGTGGCAGTCCTACCTTGGATAGTAAAGGATTTGGCACCGAACAAGTTGCTGAAGAATTAGGGAACCTTTTTCCCAACGCCAAGGTAAGCAGAATGGATTTGGATACTACGCGTGGCAAACATGCGTATGAAAAGATCATAACGGCCTTTGAACAACAAGAAATGGATATTTTGGTAGGGACACAAATGCTTACCAAAGGGCTCGATTTTAGGAATGTGAGTCTTGTAGGTATTATGAATGCAGATTCACTTCTAAACTTTCCCGATTACCGGGCACATGAGCGAAGCTATCAGTTGCTTACTCAGGTTGCTGGTAGGGCGGGACGAACAAAAAAGAGAGGTAAGGTTATTATTCAAAGCTATAATCCATATCACCAGATACTAAAGCAAGTTTCGACCAATGATTATTTAAGTATGTTCAATGAACAACTCTATGAACGGCAACAATACCATTATCCGCCTGTTAACAGGATAATCAAGATTACTTTTAAGCACAAGGAGTACAATCGTTTGAACGAAGCGGCCGAATGGTTTGCAAAAGGCCTTCGAAATGTATTTGGCGCGAACGTTTTAGGGCCCGAATTTCCTCCTGTGGCACGAATACGAAACCAGTATCTAAAACATGTGTTACTGAAGATAATCCCCGAACAATCGTTGCCTAAAACAAAAATAAAGATTCGGCGAATCGAAAAGTCATTCAATTCAATCGCTCAATATAGGAGTGTACGTGTGCTGTACAATGTGGATCATGTTTAAGAAGTCAACACAGTATTTTGACTTAATGATAGACTTGTTTTGGAAAAGGCATAAAAAAACCGCTGCATTTATAGAAGGCAGCGGTTTAGTGCGTTTGTTAAAGTAGAGGTCTAGACGTTGCTCAATGCCTCGGCCAACTCGGTCTTTTTGTTTCTACTTAAGGGAATTGATCGTCCGCTTACCTCAACATTTTTACTGTTGAACTTCTCGATTTTTTCCAGATTAACGATGTATGATTTGTGAATCCTTAAAAATTTATCTTCCGGCAATTGCCTTTCAAAAGATTTCATGGTAGATAAGATTACGATATTGGCTTCGTCGGTTACCAATTTAATGTAATCTCCAAGCGCTTCTATCCATTTGATATCGTTCAAGATTACTTTTCTCTTTTTAAGGTTACTCTTCACAAAGATGTGTTCTTCGTCTTCGGTAACTTTGTTGATTTGCTCGTACTTGGCTACCGCACGTCTAACAGAAGCATCAAACCGGGCCATTGTAATTGGTTTGTGTAGGTAATCTGTTACGTCGTAATCAAATGCTTTTAATGCATAATCTGGTTTTCCTGTGATAAGGATGACCTGAGGACTGTTTTCTAAAGATTCGAGTAGGTCGAATCCGCTAATGATGGGCATTTCCACATCAAGAAAAATCAAGTCAATTTCGTTGTTTCTGATGCCATTTTTGGCTTCTATCGCATTGCTGTACTCTGCTACCATAGCAAGGTTCGGGTGATTGTTC
>CALLVX010000149.1 GCA_938010765.1 uncultured Flavobacteriaceae bacterium
AATAGCTTCTTTCTCCGTAGCATGTGCCGTATGCCCTTCTTGCCATAAAAACTCGGCCGTACGCAAAAACAAACGTGTTCGCATTTCCCAACGCACCACATTCGCCCATTGATTGATCAGTAAGGGAAGATCTCTATACGACTGGATCCATCTTCGATAGGTGTCCCATATAATAGTTTCCGAAGTGGGCCTAACAATAAGTTCTTCTTCCAATTTGGCATCTGGATCCACAATAATCCCGTTCCCATCAGGGTCATTTTTAAGGCGATAATGGGTTACAACCGCGCATTCTTTGGCAAAACCTTCTACATGGCTTGCCTCCTTACTCAAATACGATTTGGGAATAAATAACGGGAAATAAGCGTTTTGATGCCCGGTATCCTTGAACATTTTATCCAAACCTGCCTGCATCTTCTCCCAGATGGCAAATCCGTACGGTTTAATGACCATACAGCCGCGAACACCTGAGTTTTCGGCCAAATCGGCCTTAACCACCAGTTCATTGTACCATTTGGAATAATCTTCACTACGTTTTGTTAAATTTTTACCCATCTAAAGTAGTTTGGCACAGAACTTGTGCTATGTTCAACGAAATATTTGGGTAAAACTAACTATTTTTAGTATGTTCAACAATATAAAATTGAAACGATGATGCAATCACTACCTCTCCAACAAATTCGCACCACTATGCTCTTGGCATTTGTGGGCGTATTCGCAGTTTCTTGCGGCTCGTACCAACAAGCTTCGTATTACGACAATGATGGTATCTATGCCAACGGCAATCGACAAGTAAGCGTTGAAAGACCTACACGATTGGCCACCAATAAGCAAGCACAAGGAAATGAGGTGTACGAGGATTATTTCGGGCAGCAGTCAAATCAATACGGCGAAATCTTGGAAAGCGAAATTTTCACCGATCCAGACCAGTATTCAAGTGCCGTGGCCAACGACAGCATCGGTGAAGGCCAATTAACCGATTACTATCAAAGTGAAAATGATTATTCAGGAGAAGCTGGTTGGGGCGACAACCCGACAAGCGTAAGCATCAACGTATACGACAATAACTGGGGAGGCGGATTCGGATTTGGCTCACCTTGGTTATGGAATGGCGGCTGGGGATATGGAGCCTTTAATAACGGATGGGGGTGGAACAACCCTTGGAGATGGAACCGTTGGAATCGTTGGAACAACTGGGGATGGGGCGGATATGGTTACGGATGGGCCGGTTATGGCTGGGGAGGCTTCAACAACTGGTATTGCCCACCAGGGTACTTTGGTGGTTTTGGCCGCTATGGAAATGCCTTCTATGGATACAACAACAGAAGCTATGCCTATAGCAGAGGCCGAAGAGGATATTATGACAACAATACCATTGCGAATACAAACGCTAGAAGTGCCATAAGAGGCCGTTCCAATGCTCGTGTAGGCCGGTCAAATACTGCAACAAGTCGGTATCGTACCGCATCGAACACTGGAAGACGTTCTACCGTAGGAAGAAGCTCTCGAAACTATAGAACGGGATCCGCTTCCCGCAGAACAGTGGGTGTTGACCAAAATCGTGCGTACCGAAGTAGCAGAAGTACAAGGGCCTTACCTAGGTACAACAATTCTTCTCGTTATGGTACCGCCTCAAGAAGCAATCAAAGCTATAGAAGTACTACACCTCGCAGCAGCAACTACCGCAGAGGTACTTCTTCGGGAGTGAGCAGGTCTACCACTCCACGAACATCTTCGTATCGTAGCTCAGGTAGCCGCACACGAAGTAGTGGAAGCGTACGTAGTTCGAGTTCAAGAACGAACCAATCGTACCGTAATTCTGCACCTAGAAATTCTTCTTACAGAAGTTCAGGTGGCAGAAGCACACGAAGTAGCGGAAGTGCCCGAAGCAGCTCAAGAAGTTCTTCTCGTAGCAGCGGGAGCGTTCGAAGCTCGGGTGGTTCTTCAAGATCTTCAGGTGGAAGAAGCAGTGGAGGAAGAAGCGGAGGCGGCAGAAGACAATAAGCCCAATTTATCATCAAGAATTTAATAGACTACAAATGAAAAAATTTCTAATTTTTGTCATGTGTTGCGCGTGCGGTGTTTTGAACGCACAAAACATCTCGGATGTACTGAGATACAGCGCCGAAAATTTACAGGGAACCGCTCGTTACCAAGCCATGGGAGGCGCTTTTGGAGCGCTGGGGGGAGATTTATCTGCCTTGAACAATAACCCGGCAGGATCGGCAATCTTTAATCATGGGCTATTTACAGTTTCAGGTACCGCTTACAATCGAGACAACAGCGCCAGTTATGGTGGTTCTACCATGGGATCTTCCTTATACGATCTAGACATTAACCAAGTGGGGGGTGTTATGGTTTTCAACAATAACCAGGACACTTCCGATTGGAACAGGGTCTCCTTGGCGTTCAACTATGACCTTATTCAAAATTTCGAAAATCAGACCGAATTATCTGGTAGTACCGCCCAAGGCATAGATAATTATTTTTCTGCTTTTGCCCAAGGTTTGCCCCTCGGGGATATCTTACTGCAGGACGGTGAATTTTTAGAAAACGCCTACCAAGATATCGGAGCACAACAAGGATTCGGAGACCAACAGGCATTTTTGGGGTACTTCGGAGGAATTTTAGATCCAGAAGCAGTCGAAGACAATAATACATTGTATAACCCCAACGCTATTTATGAAAATGTAAATCAAGATTTTCTTCGAAATACCTCGGGATACAACGCACGGTATACATTAAATATGGCCGCTCAGTATCGTCATAATCTGAGCTTCGGCGTCTCTTTGAACTTTCACAATGTGCTTTATCAGCAAACCGATTTCTTTCGAGAAACCGGGTATGCTAGCAACTCCCCTATCCAATCAACTTCTTTTGATAATTCTTTACGAACCGAGGGAGCGGGTTTCTCTGCCAATATCGGTGCAATAGGAAAGTTAAACGAGGTGGTACGAATCGGGGTCAGCTATCAATCACCTACCTGGTATCGTCTGGAAGATACTTTTGCGCAACGTATCAACTCTGATTTAGCTGATACGGATATTCAATTTATTGATTTCGATATCGTAAATATCTACGATCGGTATAGCATTAAAACACCGAGCAAACTAATGGCAAGTTTGGCCTTTGTATTTGGAAAAAATGGATTGCTTAGTGCCGACTATGGATATCAAGACATGTCACAGGCCCGATTACGTCCTCAAAATGATGGGAATTTTGCGCAGGTGAATTCCGATATTTCAAGTCAGTTGACCGCCGTATCCTCATTGCGCGTAGGCGGGGAATATCGTATTGCACGTTTTAGCCTGCGTGCCGGATATCGTTTTGAGCAAAGCCCTTACGAAGATGGTATTACAGTGGGCGACCTTACCGGAATCTCTGGTGGATTGGGATTCGATTTTGGAGGCAGTAGACTTGATCTTGCCGTCAATAGAACAGAACGGGAAATGGCTCTTCAATTATTTGATGCTGGTGTCACCGCACCGGCAACTATAGATAGGACAAATACAAATGTTACACTTGGCTACACCTTTAATTTTTAGGGTTGATTACACGAAAGATAAAATAAGTAAGTCGGAGTTATTCCGAGCTACTTATTTTATCGCTTTAAGGTGAAGTGCGATTGGATGGTCCTAGCTACGATAACATTTTCCTCTAAACGAGAAAAGTCTAGTTTAAACCAATAGTCGGAAGATGGTAAGGGTATGCCATTAAAGGTGCCGTCCCACCCGCCAGATCCAGGTGCCAATTGTTTCAATAACTTCCCATATCGATCAAAGATAAAAATCTGGGGATCGGTAAGGGTTTCTATTCCGTAGACCAACCATTCGTCATTGATACCATCGCTATTTGGGGTAAAGAACTTAGGATAGCCCGCTACTAAAAACTCTAAGGGTTCCGTAATTCCGCAGCCATTTTTGTCGTTTATTACAATCGTGTTAATACCGACCGGCACATCATTGAAAACAGGATCGTCTTGAAAAGGACCATCGTTGACCGAATATTCATAGCTACTGTCGCCATCTACAACTATTTCAACCGTATTAGTTCTGGTATCATCGTCTAATATATCCTCTAAGATATCTACCCGATCAAGCACAGGTACCCCGTAGAACGTAATCAAAATGTCGTCGGTAATAAAACCAAAACTCGTTTCGATATTAACAAAATAGCGTCCAGAAATGGGGCTAGTAACAATAAATTCGGTTTCTGCCGGGCCGCTTAAAAGGTTAGCATCGTCAATTGTACCGTCATCATCGTAGTCTACCGACCAGGTAACATTCACAATATCTGGACCGGCGGGCGAGTTCAAAGCACTTAAGGGAATATCGGGATCGCCTTCGCAAGCAATGATATCAAGGCCAAGAAATTCATCTCGAAGCGTACAATCTAAGGCAGTGTTTTGATCGGCATCAACAGAACTTCCCGTAAAAGTGAGCATAAACGGCTCTGAGTTTCCATCAAAGTTTGTATTGAAATTATTAATTAAAAGATAATAGATTTCTCCTTCTTTTACGTCCATCCAAGTATCATAGGTATTCAAGTTTTGTGTTAATGATGGTTGCCCAACCTGCCCATTTTCCGGGTTTACCCCTACTCCGGTAAAATTTGTTTCGTTTACCTCGTAGTTACAAGCCGCAACAGGTGCGGTACCATTACTCATAGAACCGCAATCGGGATCCGGACCAAAAACAATAAAATCAAATTCAGCGGTGACCGTGGTTCCAATACTCGGCAAAGCTTCAATATCAAAACCTATTTGTCCGTCGGTACCTGCTCTAAATACGTACCACGCCGTGTTGTTCTCTATGTTGGCAGAGCTAATGCTTCCTTTCTCCAAGCAACCGACTTGTTGAATCAGTTCAGGGTCAAAATCGTCAATATCGCCACTTCCGTCTACAAGTCCCATAATAGGGGCATCGGCACAAATGGGGATAGCGGTTCTACAATCAGGGGAGTTTTGAGCTCGAAGGCTTATCATAGACAATAGGAGACAACCAAAAACTAGTAGTTTTCGCATAGGTAGTGGGACTATTTAATATACCGAGGGCTATCGTAATAACTAATACAACAAGGTTTTTATTATATTTCAGCGGAATTTTATGCAGTTAATCGATGAAATGCAGCATTTAGGTATGAAAACACCCAATTACTACCGCTTTAAGGAGAAATGATTGTTCACATACTTGGCCGTAGTGCGCTGGCCGTCGGGCGCTGTATAGGTAAGTTTGAACCAATAGTCCCCACCTGGCATTCTTTTACTATTGAAGGTCCCATCCCACCCGTTAATTTCGTTACCCTTCAATTGTTTTAACAACTTGCCGTAGCGGTTAAAAATAGAAACTTCAGGATTCTCGAGATTCTCGGCCCCTACAATGTACCATTGATCATTGGCCCCATCGCCATTTGGGGTAAAGTATTTGGGAAAGCCAACAGCAATGATGGTTTCAGATACCGAACCACAGCCAGCTGGGTCATTAACGGTAATACGATGCATTCCCGGAGCCACATTTTCAAAGTGATTGTTAGTTTGAAACTGAGAATCATCTAGCTGGTACTCCCAATCCCCATCGGTATTGGTAATCACTGTTACTGAATTGTTCTTTTGAAGATCAGCTATCTGAATATTCAAGATCTCTGGGGGGTTAGAAGCAGAAACCGTAACACTACGCACACTTTCGCAAGAGAGGCCCGCAACGGTGTTGGTTACCGTAAGGGTATAAATACCTGTTTGCTCAACCGTAATACCTGGCGTAGTTTCTCCAGAATCCCATGCATACGAATGATTAGGCAATGCTGAATCATTACCGATAGTAACACTACCGTTGCCCCCACATAAAAAAGCTTCCTCTGGAAAATCGAGTACGGGAGAATCTAAATTAATTAATTGAAACTCTTCCGTAATATCAAAACAGTTCGGGTTATCTACGGAGGATATTCTTATATAAATTGTCTCAGAACCTGCAGGGGCCCGATACAATCTCGGTAATAAATTCACGCCGTTGTTTGCATCGCCCAAATCTCGGTAATAGCTTACCACATAAGCATTTGGATCTTGAGCACCAAGCACCTCTACATCTTTTTCTGAGAGGTCTATTATTGTTGCCCCAGAACATGACGCAACATCTAAGACAGGGCTTGCTATTGGTATTTCCGAAAATACCACCTGTACTTCACTAACCATATTGTTGTTCGTCGAGGTAATGACTTGCACCTGATAGGTTGCAGAGGTGTTAACAACAAGTGTCTCATTATGTTCCCCCGTAATCAGTTGAAATCCGGAACCCGTATCACTAAACCATTTATACATTGTAGCATTTGAGGTAGTTGCATCCAATGTCACCTGTTGCCCCTCACAAGCGGCGATCGGCGGCCCTAAAAGATTATTTACTATGGAACAGTCGAGTGCATCAAAAGGGTTGGTCACAAAAATAGATCCTGAAAATTGTATTGAAAACCCGGAATTGGTATTACTGAAGTTATTGATCATCAGATAGTATTCCTCTCCAGGAGTCACCGCTAACCATGATTCATACTGAAAATTTACCTGATCCCCTGTAGGATCTTCTCCAACTCCCAAAAAACTATTTCCATCGCTATTATCGAAGAAATTACAACGAACCGGCTCACCCAATGAAATGCAATTGGTTGTTTTATACAGTGCAAAATCCCAGTCTTCAGAGGCATCAAAGCCAATATTAAAGCCTAACTGCCCAGAAGCTCCTGTACGAAAACGGTACCAGGCGGTATTTGACTCTATAAATCCGGTTGCAGTTCGCTCTAGACATCCACTGCTGGCGACACCACCAAAATCATCGATACCAAAGCCGTTGGTACCTCCATTAACAGGAGTATTGCTACAAATAGGAACAGCATCAACGCAATCTGCTGAAATTTGCGCGTTGGATGTGTTCATCCCTACCAAAAAGAGAAGAATAAAAAGAGCTCTAAATCGATTCATAAGCAAGTATACTTCTGAAAAGCATAAAAATAACTAGAGACTTACGTTAACACTAATTTATGTTGTGTAACAGGTCAAATGGGGCGTAAAGTGCTATATAATGTATATCTTTGTGTTTGGTTTTAGTCCTAAATAGATGAAAATAAAAGGTACATTGGAGGAGCATTTTGAAGAGATGGGAGACCAACATGTCTCTGGATCTGAAGACACTCCCTTGCGCAAAGACGCATTTGTCTTAACAGATGAAGAAAAAATTACACGCATACAGGAAAACATACGTGAAGTGATGCTTACCCTAGGTTTGGATCTTGATGATGACAGTCTAAAGGGAACCCCAAATAGGGTCGCCAAAATGTTTGTGAATGAAATTTTCGGGGGACTTCACCCCGATAGAAAACCAACATCTTCGACCTTCGACAATAAGTACAAGTATGCCGAAATGCTTGTAGAAAAGAATATCACGCTGTATTCCACTTGTGAGCATCATTTACTGCCAATTGTGGGGAAAGCACATGTTGCCTATATTTCGAATGGCACAGTGGTTGGCCTTTCCAAAATGAATCGCATCGTCGACTATTATGCCAAGCGCCCTCAAGTACAGGAACGCCTGAATATTCAGATAGTGCGAGAGCTTCAAAAGGTATTGGGTACCGAAGATGTCGCCTGTGTTATAGACGCCAAACACCTTTGTGTAAATTCTCGAGGCATCCGCGATGTTGATAGTAGTACGGTTACCGCCGAATACGGTGGTAAATTCAAGGAAGAATCAGTTCGTCGCGAGTTTTTAGACTACCTTAATCTCGACACCAATTTTTAATCGTATCTACCTCCAATGCAATTGTTCGAAAACCAACCCTTAAAAATTTATAATTCCCTTTCTGGTAAAAAAGAAGTTTTCGAACCCTTGAACCAAGGGTATGTAGGCATGTATGTATGTGGGCCTACTGTATATAGCAATGTCCATTTAGGCAATTGCCGAACTTTCATGTCGTTCGATATGATTTTTCGGTACCTGAAACATCTTGGCTTTAAGGTGCGTTATGTTCGTAACATAACCGATGCCGGACATTTGGTGGATGATGCGGAAGATGGCGAGGATAAAATAGCCAAGAAGGCTCTCCTAGAAAAGTTAGAACCTATGGAGGTGGTTCAACGTTATACCGTGGATTTTCACAATATTCTGGACCAATTCAATTTTTTACCTCCAAGTATCGAACCTACGGCAACGGGACATATCATTGAACAAATAGAGATTATCAAGGACATACTTGCAAAAGGGTATGCTTATGAAGTAAATGGTTCTGTATATTTTGATGTAGCCATCTTTAACAAAACCAACGAGTATGGCAAGTTAAGCGGAAGAAAATTGGAGGACATGATTGCCAATACAAGAGCTTTGGCGGCACAAAACGAAAAAAAGAACCCACAAGATTTTGCGCTTTGGAAAAAAGCGGAGCCCCAACATATCATGAGATGGCCTTCTCCTTGGGGGGATGGTTTTCCTGGTTGGCATTTGGAATGTACCGCAATGAGTACAAAATATTTAGGGGAAACCTTCGACATTCACGGAGGTGGAATGGATTTAAAATTCCCACACCACGAATGCGAAATCGCCCAGGCAGAAGCTTGCTATGGCCATTCACCGGTTCGGTATTGGATGCATGCGAACATGCTCACCATGAACGGCAAAAAAATGGCTAAATCTACCGGGAACAACATTCTACCCGGAGAGATTTTTAGTGGCGAAAACTCTATTCTTAGTAAGGCATTCACCCCCTCAGTGGTTCGTTTTTTTATGATGCAGGCCCACTACACAAGCATTCTAGATTTAAGCAACGATGCACTGATTGCATCTGAAAAGGGGTATCAACGACTAATGGAGGCTGTAAACACCTTACCAAAACTTGAAGTAGGCCCTAAAACCGATTTTGATATCCCATCATGGAAACAACTGTGCTATGATGCAATGAACGACGATTTTAATACACCTATCCTGATTGCCCAGTTGTTCGAGGCGGTGAAGCGCATCAATCTCGTTAAAGAAGGAAAGGAAACCATTACTGCGGCCGATAAAGCGCTATTGAAAGAGCACATAGACGTTTTTGTCTTTGATATTCTTGGATTAGAAAATGAACGAGCCTCTGGTGTAGATTCCAATAAATTGGGCGGTGTAGTTGAACTACTAATACAATTGCGAATGGAAGCCCGGGCAAATAAGGATTTTGCCACTTCGGATAAAATCAGAGATCAATTGGCCGCCATGGGCATACAATTGAAAGATGGCAAAGAAGGTACTACCTTTACATTATTCTAGCACTTGCTTATACCCTTTTGCACTTAAATAGTAATAGCAGACCAAAGTGAAAAAAATAGTAATAGCTCCTATAATAGCGTTGGTCAGGTTTTATCAATTGGCCATTTCCCCCTATACCCCTGCGACCTGTAGGTACTACCCTACCTGTTCTCAATACACCTTGGATGCACTTCGAAAACATGGGCTTTTTAAAGGAGGGTGGCTATCGGTAAAACGAATTTTTAGTTGCAACCCCTGGGGTGGCAAAGGGTATGACCCTGTTCCCTGATAAGTATAAGAATCAAGTCTACATTCAAAAGGAGTTGTTGGTTGATTGTTTTTAGTAAGTTGATTGAACTACTATTTACCGAATACTTACCTATACCTCGTTTTTTTGTCCTTGTTGCTTACTCCTTTTTCTCTATTCCGATACTCTTTTTTTTAATCATCAATAGATCAACTTAAACGTCAAATTCAAGATTTGTTGTGAGTTGAACAATATTCTCCATTTAACTGCCATTCGCTACACTGTTTTGTTCTTCTTCATGTAAATCACAGGGAAAAAATCAATCCCGATTGAAAATAGTATCAAAAAAAACTGCATCCCTTTAATATATTCTCAAAAAAAAAAGAATTTTAGCATAAATTTAAGTAGGAAAATTCTTCATTTAAAATATTCTTATACCTTTGGTAGGTCGGCTATAATTTAAACACACCTTAGTCGGAAATGATACGGGGCAATATATTCTTTAGGCACCTTGAAGCAACGGTATAAGAAAAAGGTTAAAAATAAAACCTGGAGCCTCCATTTTTTTCAGCACTAATAGAAGAAGTTTAAATGCGCAGTAGGCCTAAGTTTGACTATTTAATAACTTAACACGTATACAACATGACAAAAAATTACACAAGCAAACATTTCTTTTTAGCATTTATTTTCTCAATGTTCATTTCTTTACTCAGCGGACAGTACAAGGAAGGGGTCATACGGATAAAGCTCAAAGAAAATAAGGCCGCTCTCCTAAGCAAGGCCAAACTCTCGAAATCTGCCAATGGATATGCAATGATTGGTGATATAGCTATGGATGCCGCCATGCAGCGTTGCAAGGCGACCGATATGAAACGTGTGTTTCGCCCTTCTGGGAAATTCGAGGCCAAACACCGTAAACACGGCTTACATTTATGGTATGAAATTACATTTGACAAAAGCGTAACCATTGAAAATGCCCTCAAATCGTTTCGAGGCATCCAGGATATTACGATTATGGAACCGGTACATGAGAAAGTAAAAATAGGTAGTGATCCCACTCCGTTCGATATAGCCTCGCTCAACTCCCCTGCAAATGATGCACTTTATGATTTTCAGTGGCATTATGAAAATACCGGTTCCAATAGTGGTAATGGCGGAGGTGGTACCGTTGATGCCGATATTGATTTGCCAGAGGCTTGGACGATACAAACCGGAAATCCCAATGTTATCGTAGCGGTCATTGATGGTGGAATCGATGTTTCCCACGAAGACCTGACAACGAACATGTGGGTAAACTCCGGAGAAATCGCCGGTAACGGTATAGATGATGATGGTAATGGATATATTGATGACGTAAACGGATATGGGTTTGGTGATGGTACCGGTACCATAGGCGCCAGTAACCATGGCACCCATGTAGGCGGAACCGTTGCCGCGGTAACCAATAATAACATTGGTGTGGCGGGCGTAGCAGGCGGCAATGGATCAGGGGATGGCGTGCGAATGATGTCATGTGCTACTTTTGGAGGTACCACAAATGCAGGGTTTGACGAAGCTTTTGTCTATGCCGCGGACAATGGGGCAGTTATTGCTCAAAATAGCTGGGGATATATCCAAGCAGGGGTTTTTGACCAAAGCGTATTGGATGCCATTGATTATTTTATTGCTGAGGCAGGATATGATGCCGCCGGAAATCCGGCAGGACCCATGCAGGGAGGTATCGTGATCTTTGCCGCTGGAAACGATGGCACAGACGACGAATGGTATCCCGGATACTACGATGCGGTGATGGCCGTAGGTTCTACTGATAACAATGACAATGCTTCCTCTTTTAGCAATCGAGGGGACTGGGTAGATATTGCAGCTCCAGGATCGACTATCGTAAGTACTTACCCTAATAATGGGTATGCTTACAATAGTGGTACTTCTATGGCCTGCCCTCATGTTTCCGGTGTGGCGGCCCTGATTGTTTCTGAATACGCTGGCAACATTACCCCAACCGAAGTTTGGTCGAGACTTGTGAATAGTACGGACCCGCTCTCTTTCGATTATTTGGGTAGTGGGCGACTAAATGCCTTTGCCTCCCTAGAGGCCACTGCAGCCCCTATTTTTCCCGACCCTAGCAAAACCTATTATATTGATAACCCTAGATGGGACGCACGTCTAGGAGCAGATGGCTCCCAGGATGCCTTCACCACTTCCCGAAATACCACAGGAGATAACGTCGAATGGACTATTACTCCTTCTCCTACGGAAGACTATTATTATATTGATTGTGTGGGTGGTGGAAACGCCCCTCGAATCAGAACAGACCTCAGTCAATTTGCCGATATGCAATCTACCAATAGTGCTGGAACATGGACCAGATGGATTTTGACCGATGTAGGGAACGGAGAATACCAACTTACAACCTTAAAAAGCTCTGATTATATGCGAATGCGGGTCAATAGCACTGGTCAGGTAGAAACTGTAACCACTGGTTTTAATGGAGATTGGACCCGTTTTGTTTTTGTTGAAGCGGGTATCAATACCGCATCGGCAACCGAAAAACCTAACAATGCAGATAACCCCATTAGTGCCACCTTGGAAACCGAGACAGAAAATAACACTACCCAAACCCTATTGTATCCCATTCCGGCAATTGATTATCTAAACGTTTTAGTCGGCGAAAAAAATGACTACAGCAAGGTAGAAATTGTTGATTGGAGCGGAGCGGCATCCAAAGTAAGTCCCATTATGGATGGCCCCCACATGAAAATCGATGTTAGTCGCCTTTCCAAAGGTGTTCACTTTCTACGCCTTACAGATACTTCTGGTACGAGTAAGGTGGTTCGCTTCATTCGGTAAATAATTATTTGACTCTCCAATACTAACACTGCCAACTAACGGGGATTACGGTCCTCGTTAGTTTTACCTATGCCCCAGATAATTAAAGGACGTTCATAAGGCGTTCCTCTTTAACAATTGTCAGTGTAGGAACTTAAATGTACCATAAACTGCAACACACACCGTCACTGCCGACTGCAAATTGTTTACTCCCAAGTCGAAACGTCATTGCTATCTTTTGCACCCGCTATATATCCCTCCTTCTAATTGATCAATACTATTTAAACCACTTACTCCCCTTGGGTCTATTTTAGTATCTTAGCCTTTCAAAAATAACCTATATGCATTTTTTAGGAATTATCTGGAACCCGAACGAAACCTTGTTTTCGATCGGCCCCTTACAGATTAAGTATTACAACCTTCTTTGGATTACGGCTTTTGCAGTAGGTTGGGTGATTATGAAACGTATTTTTAGTAATGAAAAAAAATCGGTCGAACAGCTCGATTCGCTTTTTATCTACACCGTTTTGGCTACCATGTTGGGAGCACGCTTGGGGCATGTATTTTTCTATGATTGGGCCTACTATTCAAATCACTTATTAGAGATTTTATTGCCTATTCGTGAAACTACCGATGGGAATTTGTTTGGTTTCATTAAAGGGTATGAATTTACCGGTTTCACAGGCTTGGCCAGCCATGGCGCCACTATCGGGATTATCATTGGCATGTACTTCTATACACGCAAATATCCCGAATTCAAAATGCTTTGGATTATTGACCGCATTACCATACCCATTGCTATCGGTGCTTTTTTTGTGCGTTTGGGGAACTTTTTCAATTCGGAGATCAACGGAAAAATTACCGATGAAACCGCCTTGTTCGCCACCAAATTTATTCGGGATTCCGATGACATGCATCCTTCAAAAGCATTAGGAATAACAAAAGAAAAAACGGTAAATGCGGCCTACGATGCCTTGGAAAACAATGCACAATTTTCTGAGTATCTGGCACAAATACCCTATAGACATCCGGCTCAGCTATATGAAGGAGTCTGTTATATTTTTATATTTATCCTTGTGTATTATCTCTACTGGAAAACGGATAAAAAAAACAAGCTAGGTTTTCTGTTTGGGGTTTTCTTTACCTTATTATGGACGGTTCGTTTCTTTGTTGAATTTGTTAAGAAAAGTCAGGGTGGTTTTGAGGAGTCCTTGGGGTTACTTTCAACCGGGCAATGGCTAAGTATTCCCTTTATTCTTATAGGGCTGTATTTTATGTTTCGCCCGAACCCCGATACGAGTAAATAAAGTTAAAGAAAAACTGACTTTTAAAAGCCGTATGGTTTAAATTCCTATCAAAATGAAATTTATTCGAACGATCTGCCTGTTGTTATGTATTTGGACGTTCCTATCTTGTAGGGAGGAATCAAAAAAGGTGGTTAAGGCAGTAACGGTTGCATTTGAGAAAGAAGGGGAGCTTTCCATTTTTAAACAAGAGACCGATAGTCTTATTACCAGCTTTGATATTGAAATTGCCGATAATGACTATGAGACTCAAACTGGCCTGATGTATCGCAGTTCAATGAAGCAGCAACATGGAATGTTATTTGTTTTCCCTACAGAGGCGTTGCACTCGTTTTACATGAAGAATACCCAGTTCCCCTTAGATTTGGTTTTTATAAAAGAAGATTTGACCATTGCCAGTTTTCAGGAAAACGCCGAGCCGTTTAACGAGAACGGACTCTCTTCGAAAGTACCGGTCAAATATGTTTTCGAGATCAATGCCGGCTTAGTTCAAAAATGGCAACTGGCCCTTGGCGATAAGGTTGAATTCAAAAAGTTGTAGACACTATGAATCTTCTTTTAAACGGCGAGCAAAGCGAACGATTGCTGTTCCGTAAGCTGGTGCAAGCTGATTTTGACCAATGGCTTCCCTTCCACCAAGAACCCCTATCAACCAAGTATTGGGAAGGACTTGATACAAATCCCAATATTGCCTGCGCCAATTGGTTCAAGGCCGTTTTTTCAAGATACGAAAACCAACTTGGGGGTATGAATGCACTTATCCTAAAAGAAACAGGAGCGTTGGTGGGGCAATGTGGCTTGCTGGTTCAAACGGTTGATGACGTCAGTGAATTGGAAATCGGCTACTCTATTCTTCCCAATTATTGGAAACAAGGGTTCGCAACCGAAGCAGCAATGCAATGCAAACATTTCGCTTTCTCAAAAAATGTAACGAAGTCCTTAATTTCTATTATTCATATAGACAATACTCCCTCGCAAAAAGTAGCCTTGAACAATGGAATGTTCTTGGACAAAACCACCATGTATAAAAGCAACCCTGTTCATATTTATAGAACGTACGCATGAAACGGGATCATTGGGCCATTTTAATAAGCAATCGTTCGCACAAACAGCATTTTGTGAACCTATTGCTAAGCGGAAACCCTCCTAAAGAGATGGAGCGGTTAAAAGAGTTCAAAGGCATGTTGTTCTCAAAATTGGCACTGGAAAATTTTATTGATAAGGAAGAGCGGCATGGCACCAAAATCATTCATCAAGATCGGGCGCAACCCCTGAAAACAATGTCGAGCGGGGAACAGAAAAAAGCTTTGTTATCCCATATCGTAAAAAGTCAACCCGACTACATTATTCTAGACAATCCCTACGACAATCTAGACACTGAATCCCAAAAGGGGTTAAAAAAACAACTAGAAACCATGGCCCATTCGGTGCTGTTGATACAGTTGGCAAGTAGAAAAAAAGATATACTCCCGTTCATTGAAAACAAGGCGCTCCTTAAAGACAATACACTCCTTTTTCATCAAGACGGGCAAAACACTTTCGATACCGCTCTTGGCACCGAATTTGAACGATCGGTTCCCGACCCATTAGAACTAAACGACAATGAGTCTAAAACCCTGATCGAATTAAAAAATGTATGTGTTTCCTATTTGGAAAAACCCATTTTAGACAACATCAACTGGACCATCAAAAAAGGTTCTTTTTGGGAACTACGTGGTAAAAATGGTAGTGGTAAGACCACCATACTTTCGATGATTACAGGAGAAAACCCGAAAGGGTACGGACAGGAACTCTATCTATTCGGGCATAAAAAAGGAAACGGGGAAAGTATTTGGGATATCAAAAAAAGAATCGGCTATTTCACCCCTTCCATGACCGATAAATTTACCGGTTATCACTCGGTAGAACATATGATCATTAGCGGCCTCAACGATTCTATCGGATTGTACACCTCCCCAACGGCAGTGCAGCGTCGATTGGCCAAGCAATGGTTGCAATTAATACGTATGTGGCCCTTAAAAGACAGCTTGTACCACGAACTTAGCATGGGGCAAAAACGCTTGGTGATGTGCGTACGGGCGATGATCAAACACCCATCCCTACTAATTTTCGACGAACCTACCGCGGGTCTTGATGATACTAGTGCTGCGTTATTTGTACAACTTATAAATAAATTCGCTTCGGAAAGTACATCCGCAATTATCTTTGTTACCCATAGAAAAGAACCCGGCCTGCGCCCAGAGCATATTTATCAACTCACTTTAGGAACTAAAGGATCAACCGGTACTATGGAGAAAGCATAAAAAAACCGCTAACTAAGTATAGTCAGCGGTTTTTTTATATTGGCATGAAAGATTAGGCAGTCGCCTTTTCTTTTTTTCCTTTTTCTTCTTTCACGTTTTCTTTTATCGGCGAAGTAACATTCTTTTTCAAGGTATCGTACATAACCGGTGTTGCTATAAAAAGAGAAGAATAGGTACCAACGATAATACCGATGATCATTGCGAACATAAACCCTCGTAGCGATTCCCCACCAAAGGTAAAGATGGCCAATAATACCACTAAGGTAGTTAAAGAGGTATTTAAGGTTCTACTCAACGTACTGTTCAAGGCAAGGTTAATATTCTCACCGGCCTTCCAGCCTTTCTCCGCAATAATCTCACGAATACGGTCAAACACGACCACGGTATCATTCAAAGAATATCCGATTACCGTTAGAATGGCCGCTATAAAAGCTTGATCAATTTCCATGTTAAATGGCATCACCGTACCTAACAAGGAGAAAATTCCCAATACGATCATCACATCATGAAAAACCGCTGCAACCGCTCCCAAAGAGAACTGCCATCTACGGAAACGCAATAAGATATAAAGGAAAACCACTGCCAAAGAGCCGATAATAGCTAAGAACGCGTTCTTCTTAATATCATCTGCAATCGTAGGCCCTACTTTAATAGATTGTAAGATCCCAATTGCTTCTTCTCCTCCACCGGTAATAAAATCTGCCTTGTCCATGCCACTCGGCAAGTATTTCTGAAGGGTTGTAAAGAGCTTGTCCTGAATCTCATTATCTACTTCGATCCCTTCAATATCTACTTTGTAAGGGGTGGTTACTTTAATTTGGTTTGCATCACCGTATGTCTTCACCTGCGTGCCGCTACCAAATACAGCATTCAAGTCAGAAGCTATTTCCGAAGGGTTGACCGTTTTTTCAAAACGAACCTGATACGTACGTCCTCCAATAAAATCAACACCTTGTTGTAAACCTTTGGTCATCAAAGAAAAGACACCAACGCCGACTAAAATCAAGGAAAGGACATAGGCAATTTTTCGTTTCTTCAAGAAATTAATATTGATTCCCTGGAACAAGTTTTTGGTCATAGCGGTCGAGAAGTCTAACCTTCTACCTTTCCCACTTATATACCAGTCAACCAATAGGCGCGTAATGAAAATTGCGGTGAACAAAGAGGTAACGATACCAATCAATAAAGTAGTCGCAAATCCTTTTATAGGCCCGGAACCAAATATAAACAGAATGACCGCAGTAAGACCTGTGGTGATATTCGCATCTAAAATGGAAGAGAGCGCATTGCTAAAACCATCGGCGACCGCCTGCGCCTTACCCTTGCCTTTGGCAAGTTCTTCTTTGATACGCTCAAATATAAGTACGTTGGCATCTACCGACATCCCGATTGTTAATACAATACCGGCAATACCCGGTAAAGTCAAAACAGCTCCTAAACTGGTCAATACACCGAAAATCAATAAAATATTCAATAGCAAGGCGATATCGGCAAAGATTCCCGCCTTTCCGTAATAGAACACCATCCAGACCAGTACAATAGCCATGGCAATTAAAAACGACATAAAACCACTGTCAATCGCTTCTTGCCCTAAGGATGGACCTACGATTTCTGATTGAATGATTTCAGCGGAAGCTGGCAGCTTACCGGCCCGTAACACATTCGCAATATCCTTGGTCTCATTAATCGTAAACTTACCGCTGATTTCCGAATTACCTCCTGAGATGGCTCCTTTGGAAACACCTGGCGCCGTATATACCTTATTATCTAGTACAATAGCTATTCCCGTTTGATTCGTATAGGCATCGCCCGTGAGCTTTTCCCATTCCTTGGCCCCTTTGGTATTCATGCTCATAGAAACAGCAGGCTTACCTCCTAAGTCAAAATCTGCCCGCGCATCGCTAACGACATCACCGCTAATTCTAGGCTGATTTTCACGGTTCGATTTCAAGGCATACAACTCAACGGTCTCTGAATTTTCAGTTGGACGTTCCCACAAGAACTTTACAAACTGTAATTCGGCAGGTAACAACCTTCTGATTTCTCTTCTTCGTAAATAAGCTCCTACTTCTGCAGTATCCTTAATAGCAACAACTCCTACCGCGTAACTTGGCGCACCAATCTGGAACTTCTCAAAAAGCGGATTGCTTTGCGAGGCCAAATCCAAGGAGTCTTGAGACACATCGGACAATAAGGAATCGATTTCAGAGTCTTCTTTTACTTCGGGTTCCTGTTCCTTCGTATCCACCAGAGATTTCAGGGCCTCGTTCGCCTGAAAAAAGAAGCCTTGTAAGGCCTGATTGTTGGGTTGATACGTTTCCCAAAATTCCAATTGGGCAGTACTTGACAGTAAGGTCTGCGCACGGGTAATATCCCTTGCTCCAGGAAGTTCTACTAAAATACGACCAGAAGTACCTTCTCTTTGAATATTGGGTTGTGTAACCCCAAAACCATCAATACGTTCTCTTAGCACTTCAAAGGCAGACTCAATAGATTCATCTATTTTTCTTCGAATGACTTGTTTTGACTCGTCATCACTCATATTAGCGTTGATCTCCCCTTCCAATCCTCGGGTATAGAAAACATCTGGAGAAGCTAATTTGGTATCCCCCTTAATCTTGTCAAATGCTTCAAAGAAAAGCTCTACATACGTATCATCACTATCTTTTGAAGCTTCATCGGCATCTATCAATGCCTTATTAAAGGCAGGATTTTTAGTATTGTTCGCTAGTCCTTTCAGGATATCTTTCACTGAAATCTGCAGCGTTACGTTAATCCCTCCTTTAAGGTCCAATCCCTTGTTAAGTTCTTTTTTCTTGGCTTCATTGTAATTGGTGTAGCCCAAAATGCTATTATCACCAATAGAATCCAAGTATCTGGCCGTTAAGGCTTCTCGCTGGGCCAGTGGGTCTTCTTCCGATGTAAGAGCACTGCTTTCAGCAAACGATTTCGCCTTACTCTCTACATTATTAGTGATAAAGGTATAGGAAAGTTGATAGATGCTTACAAGACCGAACAACAGGCCAAAAAGCTTTATAAGTCCTTTATTTTGCATGGGTTACATATATTAATTGGATGCTTTTTCTAACAGCCTGCAAATATATGATTTTCCC
>CALLVX010000150.1 GCA_938010765.1 uncultured Flavobacteriaceae bacterium
CCCACGACCTGCTGATTACAAATCAGCTGCTCTAGCCAGCTGAGCTACATCGGCCTTTTTACCCCCTTTTTGAGCATAAAAAAGTCCGCTATTTCTAACGGACTGCAAATGTAGATATTTATTTGTTTAATCAAAACAAAAATTGCGAAATTTTCACTAGAGCTGAAGCCGCAATTTTTCTTTTCTTTTTTTTAGTTTTCTTTCCAATGAATTACAGGCAGAATCTACCGCTTCCTCAAACGATTTACATTGCTTCTTTACAATGAATCTGTTTTTAGGGATATTTACCTGTATCTCTACTATTTTATTCTCCTTCCCACTTGTTTTCTGTACTTTCAAATATACATCGGAACTGATTACCTTGTCATAGAACATATCTAGTTTGTTCATTCTGTTCTGAACAAAACTAATGAGTTCTCCGTCGGCGTTGAAATTGACAGACTGCGCGTTTACTTTCATAGGTAGATTTTTAGGTTAAACGTATGCTAGTTTTTTACTCCTTGCTTCGTGGATGTGAAGCGGAATGTACTTTTTTAAGTTCGGCTATACTATTGTGGGTATATACTTGGGTGGATGCCAAACTGGAATGCCCCAACAATTCTTTTACCGAATTTAAATCTGCCCCTTTGTTGAGCAGGTGTGTTGCGAATGTGTGCCGAAGGATGTGAGGACTTTTTTTTACCTTGGACGACACCTTACTAAAATAGCCATTTATAATTCTGTATACAAGGGTTTCGTAAAATTTTTTACCCGATTTTGTCAAGAATACAAACGGTTCGTCCACCATAACGGCCAACGCATTACGTACCACATAGTACTCTTTAAATAATACCAGTGTGCTTTGCAATAACGGTACAAGTCGTTCTTTATTTCTTTTCCCCAGTACTTTCATCGTATGGGTGTGAAAATCAACATCGCTTACTTTTAGATGAATAAGTTCGGCTCTTCTGATACCAGTCGTATACAACAACTCTATCAGTAATTTATTCCGAATCCCTTCAAAACCATCTCCGTACTCGACCTGCTGTAACACCCGCTCCATCTCAATTTCAGAAAATGGCACCTCAACTTTTTTTGCTGTTTTTAGCGCCTTGTGTTTGGACAACGGATTAATCTTAATATCACCTAAACGTAGCAAAAATTTGTAATACGCCTTTAAGGAGGCTATTTTACGATTGATCGAGCGGTTATCTATACCTGATTCTACCAAAGTCACGATCCAACTGCGAATCATCGTGTAGGCAATCGTATCAATTTCCACTAACTGATGCTCTTCCTTGCAATAAGCAGCGAAAGTCTCTACATCTCTTCGATAGGCCAATACGGTGTGTGGTGAATAGTTTTTCTCTAGTGACAGATAGGAAAGAAAAGCAGTTAAGGCCATAGTGTAAAGTTAACAATTAGCCGCGATTACAAAGCCCCGTGCCAATAACTACGATTTCACCACTTGAAACCAGTACATTTTAAGGCATAAAAAAATCCCATCATATAGATGGGATTTGATATCATAGTTTGGAATAGGGAAATACTAAATTTCCTCTCGATCCCTAAGACCTTGAATATACTCCGCTTTTTGTATTTGCGCTCTTCGCTGTACTGAAGGTTTCGTAAATTGTTGACGTTTGCGCAACTGTCGCATTGTCCCTGTCTTGTCGAACTTTCGTTTGAAGCGCTTTAAAGCTCTATCGATGTTCTCTCCTTCTTTAATTGGTATTATTAACATTGGCTACAACCTCCTTTCATTAGTGATTAAGGCTGCAAAGATAACACCTTTTTCAAGAATTGCAATTTATTTTTTTGACCAAACCGAATAACTTTTCGGTGGGGCCTGTATCTTCACCCAACCATTTCCTTGGGTAACAGGCTGCCAGCTTGAATTTCCGGTAAAATCCTTGATGCGTGTACTGTTCCATTTAACGGGCACCCAACGCTCTTTCCAAGAGTTACTATTGTTGATATAGACCACCAATCCAGGGTTTCCATTTCGTTGGGCGATATATTCGTCATTGTCAACGTGCAGTATAGAGGTACTTCCGGCCGCTTTGTTGTTATGTATCCAAATAAGGTTGTTCAACTTATTTTTATCGAGCCACTCCTCGTAGTCCCTGTAAAACATTGTCGGGTACCCTTCATGCGTCAAAATATAGGCATAGGCCAATAATTTTCCATTAACAATTTCATCGGTGTCGTGGTTCGCTACAAAGGTTACCGCTTTAGAGGTATCTCTCTTCCATAACATGTCTCCATTAAGGGCATTCAAGTCATTCCCTTCAAACGCATCGCGCATTCGGTAATAGCAAGCAAAATCAAAAGCAGAAGCATTCGCTTGTCCGGACCACCAATCTAAAGTTGCCGCATTTCCGTCCCAATATTCGCCAACAGTAAAGCCCCCTACCGCTTTCTTCCATTCTTTCACGACCCATGGCTCAAAGCCTTTCACATAGTCAAAACGCCAACCATCAAAACCTAAGTCGTTCTTATAATATTTCGCTACCGAATTACTTCTTTTCCAAAGCCAATCCTGTACATAAGATTTATGATGGCACATATCTGCAAACCCGCCAAAGACACCCGAGTCGTTATTGTGATAATCATTGGGGTGAAAATCATAGGCAGTTCTATTAAAAAGGCTCGAGGCACCACTATAATCCGTATACGTATTTGTATTGGTAAAAATATTGAATTCCGAATCACCCCCACTGTTATGATTAATTACGATATCGGCGATTACACTCATATTATTACTATGCGCACTATTGATCAATGATTTCAACTCAGATTTGGAACCGAAACGGGTCTCCGTAGATCCTTTTTGATTAAAGTTTCCAAAGTCATAATAGTCATAGGGATCATACCCCATTGAGGTAGCACCGTTCAGTGCCTTGTTGGCCGGAGGGAGCCAAATGGCATCAAAACCGGCATTGCCCCAAGCAGGAAGCTTCGATTTCACCGTGTCCCACCAGGTACCACCAGCGGGTACGTTCCAATAAAATGCTTGCATCATTACTCCAGACCCGATTCCGGTCACGGCCTTCACCTCTTCGATTGGCGCTTCGTTCTGCAATTCCCCTTCAAGAGGCGCTTCTATATTTTCATTTTGACATCCCCAGAAAAGGACAACGGCAGATAGCCATACTAACTTGGTTTTCATGGTCGATACGTTTTATTAATTAGTGTTATCGATTTCAATGTAAGAAAAATAGTATGTAGAAATAGCAGAATATGTGAGAAGGATTTATGAAAACGTTTGAATGTTAAAAAGTTTTCAAATACCTTACATTTCACCGAATATTTTAAAGGAATGTTAAAAGAAATAGCTAAACAATGCGATTTACTGATAATTTATCAAAGCACACGTTAAATCTGCTCTCCTGTACTAGAAAAATAGGAAATTTTTTATGTGGTAAACTCATCGCAGTAAAATCTTGAAATCTGCGAACAGACCAACTTCTACATTAGTTGTTTTTTTGTCGCAGGTTTGTATTCTTTCTTATCAATGACAATCTTAGCGATAATCTCACGAAGAATTTCAGAAGTACCTCCACCAATAGGCCCCAGTCTGCTATCTCGTAACAAACGTGCCATGGGGTAATCCTCTATATAGCCATAACCTCCTAAAAACTGAAGACATGCATAAGCCACTTCATCGGCCATTTTGGTAGCTTTGAGCTTAGATATCGTCGCTTCTTTCACCACATACTCCCCTTTACCCATGCGATACGCGACGGAATAATTATACTCGCGACACATTTCCATATCGGCGTATAGATCTGCAATACGATGACGCAAAGCCTGATACTGATTAATAGGTCGACCGAAGGTCTCCCTTTCGGACATATACTGCATTGTATACTCCAACGCATATTCAGATCGGGCATGGGCATTGATTCCCATAATTAAACGTTCTAAAGCAAAATGCTCCATAATATAAGAAAAGCCTTTACCTTCCTCTCCCATCAAATTAGCGGCCGGCACTTCTACATTGTCAAAAGCAATTTCGGCGGTATCAGATGCGCGCCAACCCAACTTATTTAGTTTATTCGTTGAAACACCTTTGCTGTCGCTATCCAACACAAAGATGCTGATACCCTTGTTCCCTGCTTCCGGATTCGTTTTCGCAGCTACTATCATATAGTCTGCATACACCCCATTGGTAATGAACGTTTTTGATCCGTTCAGGGTATAAGTATCCCCTTTTTTGACCGCAGTAGTGCGCATACCGGCAACATCACTGCCCCCAAAAGGTTCGGAAACACAAAGACAACCGATTTTTTTTCCATCAATACTGGCGCCCAAATATTTCGCTTTGATATCAGGACCCGCTTCTTTGTTCAAATGCGTCATTGCCAAATAAGCATGCGCCCAAATTGCGGCAGCAAATCCGCCCGAGTTTATTTTTTGAAGTTCCTCTAAAAGAATAACAGTATAAAAAAGGTCGAGACCCAGGCCGCCATCTGCCTCTGGGGTAGCAAGGCCAAAATAGCCCATCTCTCCAAATTTTTCCCAGATAAAGCGTTCAATCGTACCTGTCTCTTCCCACTTCTCGATATGGGGAACTACTTCCTTCTTCAAAAAATCCTTGAGACTGTCTCTAAATAATTGATGTTCTTCGTTGAAGTACATGCCGTTCATAGTGTTATGCTTTACAGGGACAAATATAAAACTATTCTATCTAATTTGTCGCTAGGAAAATTTTCTATTTTTGATAATTCTTCAAAGGAATTGATGTTTTTGTTGATATTTCTGTAATTTACTATACTAAAAGCGGCCTTTTTTTGCAGATATATCAATTTTTGAAGCTCTTCTACCGATGCGGTATTTATATTTATTTTTTCAATTATGGGTTTTTTCTGCACTTTGAACCGCTCTAAGGTTCTTATTACCACCTCAGGTTCAAGTCCATATACATCATACAGCTGCTCATCTACCAAAAACCCGCCTAGTCGATTCCTAAACTTGATGATTCTTGCCGATAATTTATCTCCAATACCATTCACTGATTTTAGGTCTTCGGCCGTAACGGAATTCAGGTCTTGTAAAGGTTTTTTATCTACAACATTTTGACTTCTACTTTTAGTATTTACAGCAGTCCCAGAGCGATTCTTTGTCCATTCAGGAAATTTGAAATAAGGAGCTATACGTCGCAATAGCGAATCGGAAACCAAGGTAACTTTTTGAAACTCTGATGCGGAATTTACATATGTATTCCCCGCCCGGAAGTGATGCAATCGGTCTATCTCTTCGAGTGACATTCCCAAAGTATATCCCTTATAATCGGATATAAAATTTGGATTGAAAGGGTACTGCTTTACCGCATCTTCCTCCAAAGCTTTCTGCTTTAGTAGATCAACCTGGGCCTGCTGTATCGAATCGATTCCGAAATATCGGGAATTACTCTTTTCTGGATATGTCTTAAAAACGAACAACCCTACTTGTAACAATATGATTATAAGGAGTAAAAAGAAAATCCCACTTCGTTCTTGTTTATTGAACTTGAAGTGGGATTTAAAACTCATTTTAAACCGTTTATGCTTTCATCTCCTTGATCGCTTCCAAATAGCGGGCCAATTGTTTCTTCACCACTGGGAACAGGAAGAACAAACCAACCATGTTCGGGAAGACCATAGCAAAGATCATAGCATCTGAAAAGGCCCAGATAGAGCCCATACTCGCTGCAGCACCTATGATTATAAAGGTCAAGAACAACATTTTGTATACCAAATCTGCCATTTTACCTCGACCGAATAAATACTTCCATGACTGCAGCCCGTAGTACGACCAGGAAATCATTGTTGAAACTGCAAATAGCACCACGGCTATTGTTAGGAAAATATCTGAGTAGGGAATATATTGTGCAAATGCTACTGAGGTTATCCCTGCCCCTTCATACGATACACCATCTATCATAACCGAACCGCTACCATCACCACCGTATTCAAAGGCACCACCAAAGTTAAAAATGATGATGACCAAGGCAGTCATTGTACAAATAACGACCGTATCTATAAAAGGCTCCAACAAGGCCACCAAGCCTTCGGAAGCAGAGTACTTGGTTTTTACGGCAGAGTGGGCAATAGAAGCAGAACCGGCACCAGCCTCGTTCGAGAACGCGGCACGCTTAAACCCGACCAATAGCACTCCTATAAAACCACCGACGCCTACTGCCGTAGGATTAAAGGCCTCCGAGATAATTAAACCGATCGCATCATCAACAAAAGAAAAATTACTGAAAATAATGTAAAGACAAGCTATCACATACATGGCCGCCATGAAAGGCACCACTTTTTCTGTTACCGAAGCGATTCGCTTGATCCCACCAATAATGATAATCCCGACCAAGATAGCTAAGACCAACCCTATAATAGCACCTGCACTTGTGCTTTCTAGCCCCATCATATCTTTAATAACAATGGTCGCTTGGTTCGATTGGGCGGCATTACCACCACCGAAAGAACCGCCAATACAGAAAATAGCGAACAATACGGCAGCTACTTTACCAATCATAGTAAAGCCTCTTTCTTTGAGCCCTTTACTTATATAATACATAGGGCCCCCATATACCGTACCGTCTTCACCAACATCACGATACTGAACCCCTAATGTACATTCTACAAACTTAGAAGACATTCCCAAGAGTCCACAAATAATCATCCAAAAGGTAGCTCCAGGCCCCCCAAGAGCAATGGCCAAAGCCACACCCGCTATGTTTCCGTTTCCTACCGTGCCGGATACGGCGGTTGCCAAAGCCTGAAAATGACTCACCTCACCATCTTCACTTTCGTCTCTGATCGTATCGGGTATATCCCCGTCAATCGTCATATCAGTCTCTAAAGCTCCGTGGTTTTCAATTTCATCATACTTACCTCTAACCGTATTAATGGCCTTCCCGAAATACCGAATATTCGGAAATCCGAAATAAATGGTGAAAAATAAGGCACTTGCCACCAGCAATATCAATACAAAGGGAATTCCGAATACTTCGAAGAAAACCACAGCAGAGAAGAAATCAGAGACTGGTTGAAAGGCCTGATCAATCTTTTGATCCAAACCGACTTCTTGAGAGAAGCTTAAAAAAGGAAATAATAGGGTAATAATGGTAAGAAGTTTATACTTCATAATAGGTATTTTGGTTTAAACGCTTCGTTAGTTTGGCGGCAATATCCTAAAAATATTCAATGCAATCAAATATAATTGTTGAATTAACGGTACTACCTTAGTCGATATGAAACATCTCGTTCAGTTTCCGAATCTGTTCTGGCCGGCCTAGAACGATTACTTTACTCTTTGGTTGCAGCTGCAGATCGGCCTCTGGGTTTATAATGTACTCCCCACCTGGAGCGATATATCCTATAATTGTACACCCAGTTTTTTTTCGAAGATCAAGATCTCGTAAGGAGTTGCAATCGATCTGATCTGAAAAGTCCTCGATAGCGACCTCTTCAAGATTCGTGGTATGTTCTCCTTCCATTGAAAGTTTATCCATGAAGGTGATCAAATCGGGCATTACGACCAGCGAAGCCATATGGTCACCTCCTATCTTATCGGGCATAATTACCTTATTCGCCCCTGCCAAAAACAGTTTCTTTTGGGATGTCGCCAAAGAAGCCCTACTAATTATGAATAACTTTCCATTCATCTGACGGGCCGAGAGTACAACAAACAAATTTGCCGCATCATCGGGCAGTGCAACAATCAAATACTGGGCCCGATCAACACCGGCTTGTTTCAACACCTCATCATCATTGGCATCTCCCTCAACAAAAACAACATCACCTTCATACTTTTCAATGACTTCCTTATTTTTTTCAACCACTACGAAGGGACGTTTGTATGCCTTTAAGCGCTCGGCTGCCTGCATTCCGTTACGACCATATCCGCAGACAATAACATGATTGGAGAGTTTCTTGATCATATTCTTGTTTTTTTTCTTTTTTAATAATTGAAGAGAATTCCTTCCCATAATATATTCGGAGAGCACCGAGATGGCAAAACCAAGGATAAACACACTGGCCAGAATAAGGAATACCGTAAAAATCTGAGCCTCGGTATCTAAGGGGCGTACCTCTTGAAAACCTACCGTGGCCATCGTAATCACCGTCATATAAAGCGCCTCGACCCAGCTATAGCCCGCAATAAACCGATAGCCCAAGACCCCAAACATCAGGACCGAAAAAAGCAGTACTATTGCCAAGTATATTTTAGAACGGGAAAGTCTTATCATTTTTACAGATCAAAAACAGAAGTGCGTTTAGTATAGATCAAATCTTTGATCTTGAGCCAAAAGGCCACGAACAGGTATACCGCGAAACCAAAACCCAAGGTGACGAAAGTAAGGTAAATAAAAGAAGTACGCACCACCCTTGTTCGGATCCCCAAACGTTCCGCAATTCGACGGCATACTTCAAAACCGCGTTTTTGGAAATAGTGGAGGATGGTGTAGAAAAGGTTCATAAGGTAAAATTAATCAAAAATCGACATCCTTAGTAAAATTGAAAAATACGTACAACCTACAAAAGGACTACTATCGCACTAAACTACTCCCTACGGCACATTGCAGACACTTATTTTTGGAACAATACGCTGTGTATAATTGCAACAAAGCCTGACTCGAATGCGCATTGGGCGATGGCACCTTTAGGTCAACGAAGCTATTAATAACCGTGTTCTGTTCGCTCTTTAATTCCCTCGCGATAGCTACCAATTCTGAACTCACCTCTTTGCCCATGGCTTTTGAATAGCAGAACTTTAGCGGAATCAACACATTAATAAATTGTAAGGCAATAAACTCTTTGGTCAATTTTTTAACGCGCTTCCTGCTTGTTTTTCCAAAAGTAAAGTGGTCATCCCAATACCCGCTAGCTTGGGCTTCAAAAAGGAGGTACAAATCTTCTAGACTCGAAGCGGTCATTAACTTACTGAACAGATTTTCTTGCTTGCAATAGAGATCGGCCAACTGCGATAAACGTATCGTAGGGAAATTGGGCGGACGTAACTTAAAGAATTCGGGCTTTTGAACCACGCTATCATCCAAATCAAATTTGTGCTTGAGATAGTCGTATTCTTTCTTGAGTTCTAATTGATAGGCATCTGCAGGAATTTCATTTCCCAACAGATGGGACATTCCTAGAAAAATACTTTCGAGTTGATGTTGTTCGGCCCGCACTTTACGAACTACCGAAAAATTGAGTTGCTGCCCAAGGCTCAAAAAAGCGGGGCCATTTATTTTGAGTCCAAACCCTTTCAAAAGCAATTTAAAAAGTACCTGCTCCCAATCGTTTTTTGAATCGGAAAGCATCTCGAGAATTAGATTTGACTTGCGTTCGAGTCGTTCGATAAACAAACGTTCCAGCCAGTTTCTGAATAAAAACCCATCTATTTGTGGCATATTTTTTTCACAATTGATGAAAGATTTTTGTCTTTTATCGAAGAGTGCTTCGTAGTTTGAAAGCAATTCCGAGGAAATATGATCTTTGAGTTGTAGCGTGGGGATTTCGGAATTATCACTGCGAAATACCGTGGCATCGTCTTCCCAGACCACATGTAATATTACGTTATTGTAGTTGGTGTCTTTTTCATGGTGATGCGCATACCAATCGGAAGACTTTAAATGAATTTCTACATTTCCCGCCCATAGTTGATCCCCGATAAAAACTTGTGCATTAAAAAAATCCGGACCTGCCAGATGATTATGGGTACCTGCCGCTTTGATACGCACTGGTTCTTTGCCAGAAGTTAGCATTTCTGCCAAAGGAAGTTTGTTGTACTTCCATATAAAGTGCAGCAGGTCTTCTTTCACGGGTATCATACTTATATTGGCTCTTCAAAAAAACTACCTCGGGGCGAGCCCACAAGGCATTAAAAGGAAATTTAACATTGATTTCGACGCAAGCCTGTCTGAACATTTGTCGTATAGGCGTCGGAGCATTATAAATCTCGATTATCGAGTAAATCACACTTTATTCGTCAGCGATTTCTCCTTGCCAGTTCATAAAACCACCTTCAAGGTTATACGTTTTTTCAAAACCAACACTGTTCATAATGGCACAAGCCTGCCCACTTCGCCCCCCGGACCTGCAATACACGTAGTACGGTTTCGACTTATCAAGTTTTTCTAGGGCATCTAGGAAACCTTGCCCTAGGTGAATATCTATATTGGTAGCATTTGGGATGTATCCCTCAGCTACTTCGTCTTCGGTACGAACATCCAATAGGAACGCATTTTCGTCTTTCGCTAATTGGTCTGCCCATTCTTCTTGTGATAAATCTGCCATTTTTTACTTTTTGTTTATCAAAAATAAGCATTGAACTCGTTTAAACTTTTTCAATTTGCTAAAAAATGGTTCTTTCGCTCCAACTTTTTGACTTTTTTCCTTCCGTAGCCCTCCCCGCGGGTCGCCATAGCTTTAGCGGAGGTACCTGCTATACAACTTAAAAAACCTTCCATTTGGCGCAAAACATCTAATTACTGCCCCTCCGGCAGGCGGGCTCGCTTAAATCCAAAAAAATATAAACCAGTACATTCTAAAAACTATACCAACCCTAAAGTTTGAAAGCGGCCCTTCAAAATATCCGAAGGGGCAGTATCTAGCCATTCTTTTAAAAGAGAGGCGTAAATATCCCGGAAATCGATCTGGTATTTAATATCTCCATTTGCATCCAGATCCAACAAATTGGGCGCTTGGTTATACAGCCCCTTATGCTTTAAATTGTCTCCCATTAGAAACACCATATTTGCGGCACCATGATCTGTTCCATTAGCGGTATTTTGTTTCAATCGTCGTCCAAATTCCGAAAAGGTAAGCACCAGTGTATCTTTGAGAGCGCCTGTATTTTTTAAATCTGCCATAAATGCTGCAATTCCATCCGAATACACCTCTAAAAGCCTTTTTTGGGCGTTTACCTGGTTCGCATGGGTGTCGAACCCTCCCAAACTGGCGTAATAAATCTGGGTCTCCAAACCTGAATTCATAAACTCAGAAATGGTTTTCAGCTGCTTCCCAAAAGCATTTTTCGGATAGCTGGCCTTGGACTCATACACCTTGGTCTTCTCATAGATATAACCAGCCGAAGATTTAGCATCTACAGCTGTCTTATACAAATATCCCAGGTTGTGTTCGCTTAAATGCACGTCGGCATTCGCACTCAATACATTGCTGAAAAAAGGATCTTGCGTAGTTCTATAAAACAAGCGAGCATCTTTGGTTGCAATGCCATTTACATTCGCCCCCTTCATTAAAAGGGAAAGTGTATCATCTACCTCAATAGCTCCCAAGGGAGATTTAGAGGCTTTTTCTAGGTACCTACCCACCCAACCGGTTTGAAAGTACTCATCTGAACCACTTGCAGTATGCCAAATATCGGTCGACCTAAAATGCGATCTACTGGGGTTCGGATACCCAACACTGTTCATAACACTTACATAGCCCTCATCATATAAGTGTTTAAAAGCTTTTAAACTTTCATGAAAACCCAACTCATCGGAAACCGACAACAACTGTTGTTTTTTCCGCGCGATTACCGGCCTATTTTTCAGGTAGCTGTCGTTCGTATGTTGTACCAGTGTATTGAGGCCATCGTTTCCGCCCGAAAGCTGGATCACCACCAATTTTTTAGCACCCATCGCCAAGGTCGGCACGGCATCACATGCTTTTAAAAAACCAGGCACGAACAAGGCACCACTTGCCAAACTACTATTTTTTAAAAAAACTCTTCTATTCATAGCGTAGGATTTTTTGATTAACACAATTGGTATTCTGGGAGCGACATTAATTGAATGCAGAAATCTTGTTTATTTTCTAATTCCAGGGTTTCCAAAAACTTCTTGGTCCCCGTTTCTATAGAACTTCCCAACATATAAAAGCGAAGTTCCTCATCCGATAAATTGCCGTATTCGGCCTCGAACACTTCCCATTTCGTTGTAATGGCCAACTTTCGGCTAAAGTTATTTTTTTTACTAAAGGCCTCGAAGCTATCCTCAAATTCGCCTTTGACGTCAAAAGCGATTTCTCCGTTCTTTAGCAATACGGAGGGCAGTTTTAAACGCACCATCATGGTATTTGCATCGATCCAACTGCGCCCTTCGGGCCAACCTGCCACATTAGGTGGCTCCAACAGCACTTGCCCAAGAAGCCGTTCTATGTATTTCAATTGCTGGGGTTTCTCCCAAGAAAAAGGGACGACCCGCATTAAACCGACCAATAGATCGATTGGCGACTTAATCTTACTTCCAATATTTTCGGAAGTATAAAACCAATCAGAATTAAAAATAAACCGCATCATCGTCGAAATATCATAATCTTTTGAAAATACCTTGGCAATCGCCTCAATGTGTTCCTCGTTTACGATATCATTCACAAAATGACGATACACCTTGGTCGCTATAAAACGGGCACAGGCGGGTTGATTTAGAATCAACTGTATGATCTCCTCCCCAGAAAAATTGCCCGTATTCCCTAAAAAGGACTTCTGGCCATCATCATGATGTTTTTTGGCAATTTTAAAATTCCCCAAAGGATCATGGCGCCATCCGGTAAAGGCGCGGGCCGCTTCCTTAATATCGGTTTCAGAATAGTTCCCTAAGCCGAGGGTAAACAATTCCATTAGTTCCCGTGCAAAATTTTCATTGGGAGCTCCTTTTTTATTCTGTTGATTGTTCAGGTAGTCGAGCATGCCTGGTTCTTGGGCAATGGCAACTACAAAATCTTTAAAATTACCGAGCGCATGGGTGCGCAATGTATTGTTGAAGCTTTGCGAAAATAGAATATTCCTAGATCGCATCACAAAGTGGTTGGCCCAAAAAAGCGTCATACGTTCCCTTAGCTCTTGCTGGGTATTGGTCATCTTATTAATCCAAGACCTATTATATACAACATGTTTTTTACGGCTCTTTTTTACTAGCTCTTTAAACTTTTTGCTCTTTCTATCCATTGGCATGGTAGCCAAATGATTGTCTATATCGGGAGTGGGAATCGTTAGTTTTTCAACGGTACGGGAAGACTTAAAAAGTTCCGCTACTACAAGTGGCCGTTCTAGTTCTTGCAAACCTGATAAACGTTCCGGACCAATTCCGAAGCTGGCTCTGCGATATAGATGGTGAATATGTGCTTTTTCCAAAACAGGGGGTTTTTTTAAGTATAGATGAGGATATCGGTAAAAGGTTTAACCCATTATAGGTACGAAATAGAAGTAACCATAGATTTTTAACAATATTTTATGCTTGCCGTTTTTTTAGAATTCAAAAACCATCATATATTTGTATATACAATTATTGTTGCGACATGAATGTAGAGGAGCAAATAAAAACCGACAAAGCGATTCCCTTGGAAAGTCGCACTATTATACATTTCATGTTAGTGAATAACAAAATAAATGAGCAAATTTCACAGACCTTAAAACCTTTTGATGTTTCGCTTCAACAGTTCAATGTCTTACGAATTTTAAGAGGGCAACAAGGGAAACCCGCCAATTTATCGACGCTTAACGAGCGAATGGTGACCAAAATGAGCAATACAACACGCTTAGTCGATAAACTCTTGACTAAAGGATATGTGAAACGTGTAGTATGCCCTTCGAATCGGCGAAAGGTAGAAATTACCTTGATCGAAGATGGCAACAAAATCCTAAAAAAAATGGATACCGCCATGAAAATGACCGAGGCTACCATTTTAAAAAATCTTTCTCAGAAGGATCTTGAAAAATTGAATAACTTGTTTAATAAGTTTTAGAAGTACCCAATATAATAAGAACACTAATTAATTACATTTAAATTTTACAACGATGAAAAAAGGAGTAGTAAGTTTAGCATTCACCCTATTAGTTGGTTTGATAGCAACCGCAACCGAACCAACAAACGAGGAAAAGAAAGCAATCAATACCGAAACCAGTAAAGTTACCTGGAAGGCGTACAAGGTTACCGGGTCCCATTATGGAAGCATCGCCTTGAAAGAAGGCGCCCTCATGTTTGATGGTGACAAACTATCGGGCGGGGAGTTCACGGTGGATATGACCACCATTAGTACCGAGGATTTGGAAGGAGAATCGAAAGGTGATTTGGATAAACATTTGAATTCTCCCGATTTCTTTAATACCGAAGAACACACAACGGCATCGCTTAAATTCACTGGTATTGAAACCACGGGAAAGAACTCGTATCAAATAACCGGAGATTTGACCATTAAAGGAATCAAAAAAGCCGTTACGTTTGATCTTTCAGTTTATGGAAGCAAGGCAACGGCAACCCTAAAAGTCGATAGAGCCAAGTACGATGTAAAGTATGGTTCTGGTAGTTTCTTCGACAATTTAGGAGACAAGACCATCTATGATGAGTTTGACCTTGTGGTAGATTTGGAATTCTAGTACGCAGTTCGAACGACGAATTCACTATATGATTTTATAGGCTTAACCTCACAGCCTGGAACCCTGTAACAATTTTTGTTACGGGGTTCCTGAATTTTATAGCACTCTTATTGGTGATTTTAAAAAATCATTTCTATATTTGATCAATGAACAATTTGAACATAAATACATGGTGGTGGTACAACTCTCGAAAGAAATCGTGAGCTGAGCATCATTATAGTACAACTATATAAGGCCTGTCTTCACGACAGGCCTTTTTTAATTTAAGAGAATCAACGTTTCATACTTATGACATTTAATCTTACCTCCCACTACAAACAAATACTGGCCGATACTATTACCCCGGTGAGTGTGTACCTAAAAATTAGGGATCGCTTTCCCAATAGCATCTTATTGGAAAGTAGCGATTACCATGCCAACGACAATAGCTTTTCGTATATCTGTTGCAATCCGATCGCCTCTATAAAGGTTGAAAACGAAGTAATCTCACAGCACTACCCCGACGGTACTTCGGAGACAATTTCCATTTCGGAACGTACCAATGTGGTAGGTGTGATCGATGCATTTGCAAAAAGATTCAAGGTAGGCGACAACGATTTTAAGTTCATCAACAACGGGCTCTTTGGGTATATGGCGTACGATGCCGTACGCTATTTCGAAGCGGTTGAAATTGGAAAGAAAGAAGGTACCGTGGCCATTCCCGATATCTATTATGCGGTGTACCAGAATATCATTGCCATCAACCACTTTAAGAACGAGGCCTATCTCTTCGCACATTGCTATGATTCTGAAAACAATATTGCGGAAATAGAACAGATCCTAAACGTAAAGAACTTTGCCTCCTATAATTTTTCAACAGAAGGGGCACCCATTTCGAATTTGGAAGACGAGGAATACCGGGAACATGTGCGGCTCGCCAAGAAGCACTGCCAGCGGGGCGATGTATTTCAATTGGTGCTGTCTAGGCGTTTTTCACAAGCGTTCAAAGGGGATGAATTTAACGTCTACCGGGCACTACGATCGGTAAACCCTTCTCCCTATCTCTTTTACTTCGACTATGGCGATTTTAAAATTTTCGGCAGCTCGCCAGAAGCGCAACTGATCGTCAAAGACGGTACCGCCGAGATTCACCCGAT
>CALLVX010000151.1 GCA_938010765.1 uncultured Flavobacteriaceae bacterium
GTTGCTCTTTAAAATGCAATCTACAACTTTGTTCATCTGTAAAATGTACCCCAAAAGAAAATATATCCATATTTAACTATAATATTATCAATTAAATATACGAAATTATATTGAAATTAGGGGTGTTTACGGACATACAATAAAATTTTTAAATTTAAAGACTCTTTAGTGGTCTTTTCAGCTTTTAGTAAACTTTTGAAAGATCTGGCTTCTGAAACGCTCAACGTTCTAGCTAATTGTAAAACATCATTTTCTTCAGATTTGAACATGCCAATTTTTTAATAGGGTTAAGGTATATAATACGAACAAAATAATACCTTGGACACCCAAATTCATTGGACTATAAAGAGACCTTGTTGCCTTTCCCGTTTTAGGACAAAGCTAAATTCATAAAATTATCTTTATCATTGCCAGTTTTGAAGGAGAATTCTTCCCCAAAACGGTTTTTACATTCCCTGGGCGGTTTATCCCCAAATACAGCCTAAAAACTTTATGCAATTAACCAATATTTCCTCTTTTTGGGGTCTTTAATGTAAAAGGAAACAGTTTTTAGGTGGTTTTTTATAAAATTTGATCAATACTTCCCTGAACTGTTTCTTTTGCACCTGGTCTACGTCCCAACGGTAAAATCGCCGGGTCCCTGGGTATTAGTTTAGTCGTCTATAACTGCGTTCTTCTGGGTACATTTGTTGTAGAACAATTCTATAATCAGCATCCTGATCAAAAGTTGCCATATTGGCTTGGGCTCTATCACCATAGGTAGCTCCCACCCAATGCAAGGTTTCCGGTGTCAATGGGTTGTTACTTAAATTAACTATAGTTAGTCCGGTCAAAGCTCCGAGTGCCTCCGGCAATGCGCATAGTCTATTAAAAGGCACATACAACACTTTAAGTGCGCGCAAACGGCCAAGGCTATACGGCAAAGCCGTAAGCAGGTTCCTAGACACGTACAGTTCTCTAAGATGGGCCAAGTAATTTATCTTATCTGGCAGAACGGTCAATAAATTATTTGACAAATTGAGCTTTTTAAGAGCGGTCAAACGTTCAAAACCATCTGGTAAAACAGTAAGTTCGTTATTTGATATATCCAAGTCCAAAAGACATGGAATTTTGTTTATTCTTGACAGCAAATACGATAGCTCTATCGTACCCAAATTTAATTCACTTAAATCTAACTTCGTTGAGCCTTCGTAAATTGCAGTTTCAATCCGTGAATTCGCCTCGTATATATTCTCCATAACATTTGCTATACTTAATAGTATCACAAACAGGCCAATACCCCCAATGAGTCTTATTAATTTTTTAAAGTTAATATGCTTCTCTTTTTTAGCAGCTTCAAGAACGAAATTTTAGTGCTACCATTTCTCGAATTTTAATTTGACAAATGCCGAGATGCTTGGTGAGTCTTGGATTTTTCGCATTATTACATTCGAAAGAAATTCCCAGAGAAGTATATGATAATTCTATGTGAAATAAGAAGGCATCCGAAATTTATGGTTTGCTCAACCAGACCCGATTTAACCAAAAAAGACATTTGTATAGCGAAATGAGAAAATACTATTGACCTTGATTGGACAACACCTCTACCAGGTTAAGGCTTACAGATAAACGCAGTTTGGTTCGAAGTGGATTTTCTGCTATCCTATCACCTAAAATGTAGGCCATATCAAAATCTGCATACCTCGCCCAAAAACCAAGCCCCAGCGACAAAAAAGTATCTCTTTGCCGATTAAAACCTTGAGAATACCCGACTCTTCCTACCAGTTTTTTTGCAACAATTCCTTCGAATCCTATTGCCATTATCGATCCCTGTTCAGGTTGCTCAAAAAACTCGATAGGATCTTCTAATCTATAGGAAACCAATAAAGCAGTGTATTCCGTCGTTACGGAAAGGATATTCTCGGAATCTAAAATAAAATCAAACCCCACCCCCGCTTTTAGTGTAGAGGGTACGTAACTTTGAGTCAACTTGTCTTCTTCGGAAGGCTTGTTCCGTAAGTTGTATAGTGCCAAAGCCGCCCGCCATCGCCCATTGTAATTTTTATACGCAATTTCCTCCCCAAAATAAAAGCTAGAAACATCAATACCGAATAACCCCACGGGGTCCTGCCCAAAAAAACCATTTATGGCCACCGTACGCCTATTGATCAATATGTATCGACCTGATACGGCCATTGAAAAATATTTCCCTAATTTTAAAGCATAGGAACCATCGATTGCCAGTTCACTTAAACTAACGTCGTCTTCAAATTCGCTTAAGCCCGCCTCTGAATAGGAATAGCCCCGAATACCTATCCCGTAGGCACTGCGTTCATCTGGTTGGTTGTAAAAATTGACATTTGCTTGAGCAAAACCATTTATAGACGATTTTGCATTCAAAATTTGAGTAATCCCGAACCCAATTTTTTTTTCAGCAAAAATATACTTGGCGGGGTTCCATTGCTGTGCGAAAAAATTGGGAGCGGTGGCCACTCCAATATCGCCTTGTCCCGCAGCTCTTGCATCGGTAGCCATACTTAAAAGTTGATCTTGATCGGCCATAAATAGCTGCTGGGCGGTCGCTTCAACTTGCGCCAATAAGAAAGCCAAAAAGCATCCCTTCTTCAACTTGGTACCTAGTACTCCTTGCATCCCGATTAGTATCCTAACCTAGTAAACGGGCGATTCTGGGATTTATTTTCTATAAAAGGGTATACACAGTATTTTATTGGTTCTTCTTCGGTTCATAAGTTTCTATCATAATGACCCGATTTAAATGCTTATACTTGTGTACTATTGCCAGATGAACCGAAGCGCAAACTTGGTAAGCCCCGTCTTGAGGAAGGTCTAGGAGCATAGGAGTGGTTATGTTTCCCTAGGTTCGTTTGCACGGTCATTTCGTTCATACTTGCTCCCCACCTTTTGGTCTTGGATACACCCTTGTTACTGTCGAGGGCCTTGTTGCTTAGGGCGTTTTGCCGATCTCTGCGGCGAGTTTTCTTGTGAGGAACCGCCACCGGCAGGGGAACGAGGCCGCTTATTTTGGTTCATTGGCGAAAGCATACCTTTCATGCCTTGTGCATTCCCCTGCTGTACTTGGGGCTTTTCGTTCATGTACTTTCTCTTTAATTCAGATATTTGTGCTTTTTTCTCGGCAAGATACTTTTCATATGCCGCATCAATACCACTATTTTCAGTCGCTATAAGCAAAGCCCTCAATTCCTTTTTTTGATCTTGTATTTCCAATAAGTGAACAACATCTTCTTTGTTATGGTATTGACTTAAATCTTCGGCTGTCAAAGTTATCTCTATGTGCGTTTCATAGGCCTTTACATATTTCTCCCTTTCGCTTACATTGCCCAATGAGGCGTGAAAACCTTCTGTTATACCTCGTACTTTCTCGGGGGCGAGATGGTAAAAACCCCGCTCATCTTTCAGTGGCACCCCACTATCGCTGGTCTTGCAGCAGGTCTTTGCAAATTCATACGCCAAAGTATCTGACACTTGTGAGAATGCAAAATCTGGGTAGGCGGTTGTTGAATTAAAATGTCGGCGTTCACCAACAATCTTTACCTTGTTAGAATCATAGGTTTCGCTAGCTTCTAGAAATAGGCTGTTCACAAGCCCCTGCACCTGCTCTATCTTCTCGTTCTCACGTAGTTCATCACTAAGCTCTCTAACAATATGTTCTTCGAAAGCTATAGCTGTCATCAGCTCATCGATCAATTCTTCGTCATTGCACCCTATCGAAGCGTACTCACCTATAAAAGTCTGTTCCAAAAATCTCTTTACCGGGGTCGCACAGTCACCCAAAGCAGTTGCCATTTTCTGCAATGTACTTTGCCTCTCTTCTACAGGACTATTTTCGTCGAACACCTGATTCATAAGATACTTCAGTGTTGGCAAGTAGATTTCTGCGGAACAATTATGCTCTACAGGCACCTTTTTCAAGAAATCGACCATCACGGCCTTGGACGACCGCATATGTTCCAGAGTTCCCTCGCCCACTGCAAAGTCACCCAGACCCAACCCATTTATCTTATTCAAAAAGACGCCATACTTTGGGCCATATACTCTTTTAAGTACCACTGAATGATCTACTCTATTGTCAAAAGCGCTCATATTTGTAACGACCCTACTACCAAAATTAGTCCCTAGCCAACGCATGGTATCCCTTGTCAACGGGTTATCTGTTAAATAACTTTTCCTTAATTGAAGTAAGTTGGCAAACCCTTCTGGCAAAACCGTCAGCAAGTTCTTTGAGGCGTATAGTTCTTCGAGGTTTTTGAGGTCTTGAAGGGTATCGGGCAAGGCAACAAGCGAGTTGTTATTTACCGCTAACCTAGTAAGATTGGTAAGCTCCCCTACCCAATTCGGAAGGGCGATTAGCATATTTCGACCAACACACAGCTCTTTAAGCTTGGTCAAATGTCTTATATTGCCCGATACTTCAGTGAGTTTGTTCCTGTTTAAGACCAAATGGGTAAGGTTGGTAAAATCAGACATTCCATCTGGCAAATCCCTAAGTTGATTTCCAGAGAGGTTTAATTTAAGAATGTCTGGAATTTTCTCCCTTATTTTTGGAAGTAAGCTATTTAAATCATTATCGGTCATACCCAAGTCACTTAAATTCAACTCCTTTAAGCCCGCTATTGCCGCGTTATCTATTATTAAATTCGCTTTTTTAAAATCTATTAAATCATCTGTCATATATCATAGTAGGTTAAACAAGAGCGATCCCCCCAATGGTACTCAGAAATTTTGTGAAATAAACCCGTATTTCTTGATAAGAGACCTCCTCCTATCGGGAAAATGGCAGGGCATGTACAATTGATAGTACTTTTTTTAAGTTGAATTGCGCTTTGCCCCACCTTTTGGTCTTGGACACACCCTTGTTACTGTCGAGGGCCTTGTTGCTTAGTGCGTTTTGCCGATCTCTGTGGCGAGTTTTCTTGTGAGGAACCGCCACCGGCAGGGGAACGAGGCCGCTTATTTTGGTTCAAGGGCATGGTTAAAGAACCCATGTCCCGGTCCGGAGTGCTTGGTTCTTGTTGTGCCATTTCTGCAGCTTTCGACTTCTTATCACATTCGGCCGCCCGCGTACCCATCTCGGCCTGCTTATCGGTAAGGTACTGGTTAAAGACCTCATTTAGC
>CALLVX010000152.1 GCA_938010765.1 uncultured Flavobacteriaceae bacterium
AGATACATGCGCTTTTTGAAAAGGAAGGGGATATCACCCATTTCACCTTTAAGGTCGTACATGCTACAGAGGAATATAAAATCGCCCAGGAAAAAATGGGAATCATGAACGGTTGGGGATCCGTTTTTACCCGATTGGACGAATTTCTTACGACAATCAAAACGTAATTATAAACCACGATTATGAGAAAAATGACTTGCACCCAATTGGGCGGCGCTTGCGACACCGAATTTGAAGCTGCAACCTTCGAAGAAATGGCAGAAATGAGCAAAGCACACGCGATGGAAATGTTACAAAAAGGAGAGGAGGCGCATTTGACCGCCATGCAAAAAATGAAAGAATTAATGCAATCTCCGGAGGCTATGAACGCTTGGTTTGACGGGAAAAGGAAAGAATTCGAAGCCTTGCCAGAAAACGAATCTTAAAATTGCCATCCGGTCCAAATTTATATGTTTTGCGTGAGAAAGAATTGCGGGATTGCGGATGGATCGTTTTTGAAATAGTAATGCACCGTCTACTCCTTTAGAAGGAGCGGTAGACGGTGCTAGTTTTATTTTAAGCATTTGCATATTCGGCAAGACTGGCTGCCGCCATTTGATAGAGCCCTTCAGTGTTTGTTTTAATGTCCTCGAATGCGCCTATGTTTTCTTCTGGAATGTCGAATTCTACATCCCATTTGAGCTGCGTCCCACCTTCTTTTTTAGAGAGTGTCATTGTCCCAATAATATTTGATACAGGGAGCATTGATTGTTCGTCGATACGGTATTGAAAAACCTTGTTCACGGCATCCGATTTTAAAATGGTTTCTTTCAAGGCTCCTGCTTCATTTGTATCGCAAACACGTTTGTCACCTTCTACTCGGCAGGCAGCTACAATAGGCATCCATTTATGCATATTTGTGCCTGGTCCTACTTTTGCCCACACTTTGTCTAATGGTGCATTTACTTGATTTACTGTTTGAATTGTTTTTTTCATTGTACTAAAATTCAGAGATTATATTTTATTATATCGACCAATCTATTTAAATGATGAATAAATTTTTATAGCATCACTTTTGCGAAGATTATATCCATCTTTTTAAGAACCGAATTGCGTATATCTACGTGTTCGGTGTACCTTGAATCCTTGTTGAACACTTCACGGTCCTCAAATTTTTGCCATTCAAAAATTCCGAACATATGTGGTACAAACATATTTGTCTCTTCTGGCATTGCGGGGTGTGGTCCAAAAAAGGCAGTTTGTGAAATTCCAAACTCCTGAAGTACTGGTGGAATTTTCGAAAAGTAAGTACCCAATATTTCAAACAAGGCAGGGAAGGCACAAGGGTCATCCGAAATAAACCAGGCACTCGAAAAATCGTAGATTTTATCGGCGCTGAGTGTAACCGGTATATCTTGTTGCGCACCAAAGAACCCGTATTGGATGTTATTACCTCCCAAAGCGGCACCTATTTTTTTGAAACCGGTTTTAGATATACTATTGGTTCTTTTTGAAGGATCTGGCCATTGAATGAGCACAATATGTGTCATTTTTCGATCGGTATTGGGCAATTGGGTTACTTTAAAAGTTGCTAGAACCTCTCCGCCGGCGGAGGCTACGGTTTTGGCATAGGCCGGAAGTAATTTACTGATTACCTTCGTATCGCTTTCCGGTACGTTTAGATAGAGAGTTTCAACCATTGCACCCGCGGTAATAGTGAAACTGACATTTCCTATAGGCCGTTCACAGGCCGATAGGTGCACTATTGATAAGAAGTAAGCAGGCTACTTAAATAATTTTTTGTTTTCATTTTGAAGATTTAAATTGTTAATTTCAATTATATAGATCGGCCGGTCTAATTAAGCAATAAAAAATATTACCACCCAAGGTAGGAGGGAGGCTTGCTATTTTTGAGGCGTAGGTATACAATCATCTGTCCTCTATGATGGGATAAGTGATTGTCCATAATGTTGGCGATTTGATATCTGGTGGTTTTGCCATACCACACATCTACGATCTCAGTGAGTTGAGATTCATTCATTTTTTCCAACCTCTCAATGAAGGTATCGAAAAAATCTTCCAAGGCTATTCGAATTAAATCTCTTGATGTCATTTTTATTTTTTCAAATTCCTCAGTGGTTACAAAGCGAGAATGTGTGCGCAACCAACTTGTAATATGGCTCAGTTGTGATTGATAGCTCTTCATTTCTGCGGTAGGTTTAAAATCGAAATCTTCGACTGGCATGGCATCCACAAATTTGAGGGTGTAACGCTTATTACCTTTCCATTTTTTTAGTAGTTCCATTTTCGTCATAGCTACGGGGTCAATATAAGTGCTAATTGCGTTTGAAATGCTTCTAGGGGTTCGTGGTGCATTCCTGATTTCATTAATACCAATGCCCCATTATACATCGATAACATTGTCAAAGTCAAGCCTCTTGCATCTTGTTTTTCTGAGATAACACCAGCGGCTTGCCCTTCTTCGATACAGGCTTGAAAAACGGCCACAAAGCTTTCGAAGTTCCGTTCGCAGGCATTCGAAAAAGAGGGGTTGATCTGCCCGAGTTCTTGTGTCATCCCCACCAACAAACACCCCCATTTATAATGGTCACGTTTATACCCCTCAATGAACAGATCAAACAGATGGATCAAACGCTGTTTGGGGTTCAGTTTGGTATCGTTCAAGAGCTCTTTCATATAGTCGGTTGACCAAACGCCGTAATAGTCCAAAACCTGAATACCAAAATCATCTTTGTCAATAAAGAAATTATAAAAAGATCCCCTTGAAATTCCGGCCTCTTTAATGATTTCCTTGGTACCCGTATTGTGATATCCATTAAGGCGAAAAAGTTCCATTCCCTTTCTCAAGATGTCTTCTTTGTTGTGTTTGATATTCATAATTCAATCAATTAGACCAATCTATCTAATTGCAAATATGTATAAAAAAATAACGCCTTGCAAACTATTAATAAGAATAAAAACCCTTAGCTATTTTACAACCAAGGGTTTTAAAGGGGAATTTCAATACACCAATCACATTATCAATAGAAAAATTGTTCTGACATAATTTTCCCATTTTCAACCTTGTAAACGATGAGCTCATCTACCGGCCACTTGGCACCATCCTTGAGCGTTACCGTCATTTTATAGGGGAGAGCGATATAGTCCTTGGAAACGATGGCATCTCCCACTTCCATTCCTGCAACCCCTGCAATATTTTCACCCAATGTGGCATCCTTGGCCTTAATGGCGGCAACCCCCTTTACATCTGCAAAATGTTCGGATTGTGGTTCTATATGATGCGCGTCCGTATGAAACAATTCATCATAGACGGTCATAAATTGTCCTTGTCTTAGGAGGTCTACCAATCTATCTGCTATTTCTTTCGTTGTCATGCTAGTTGGTTTTGATTAAAATTGGCTCTGGATAATTGTCCTTGACTTCATCGTATTTTCCATTGCCCCCACGAACGATTTCCCCGGTTTCAACATAATGTTTTAATCCTACCAAGGTTCCCTTCAATTGCTTTTTAAAAGACCCTTTCGCAATGGCTCCCATAAAGGCCGGCTTCGTTCTAAATTGAAATTCATAGCCAGCGGTGGCGGTGCCATCTCCGTTGTCGCGAACGGTATAGAAAGCCCGTGAGTTGTCAAAGTTCAATGGTAATTTTTTACCGTCGATTACACGATTGGTCATTTTCATATTGGCTTCGTCTATCGCGACGATCTGCTCTTTGACCCATTGCGTGCCTTTCTCATTAAAATCGCACTTACGCCGTGCTCCCACCTCTCCTTTAAGGGAACCTCCGGTATAATTGGAAGTATATATATAGGGAGAGAAATTGGAGATTTCGCCATAATCGAGTACCATTGCTCCCCAAACTCGTTCTGCCGGGGCGTTGATTTTCAATTCTATATGTACTGTTCTATATTTCTTTTCCATTGACTGTGCAAGGGAAAATGAAGTAGCCATAATTGCGATGGCCATTGCTACTAAAGTGTTTTTTTTAACGTTCATTATTTCTGTGTTCAGAGTTTATATTTTTACTTATTGATAACTAAATGCCGATTTGCCTAAAAACTTCCTGTACAATCCTATTTGGCCAAGTTCATACCCCAAATGGTGCATTTGGAAAGCGTACAATCCGCGCATCGTTTGTTCTGGAAAGGGAATCGGGAATGGTGCTTTCGCATTTAACTGTTCTTCGGTAAGCTTGTCCAAAGCAGCTGAAATTTTCGGTGTTAAGGTGGCAAGGTCCGTTTGCATTTGTGAAAGTGGGGGATAGGATGCAGCCGCATCAAAAGGTTTGCCAAATCCAAATTGCTCGGCGTAGGGGTTCTCCGGCGCTAGTTCTAGCAACATGGCTAGGTTATACTGAATGTCTACCGTATGACCGGCGATCCACGCGAGGCTATTGGCGTTGTTGATCCGTTTCGCAGCTTCTACATCCGTTATACCGCTAAGATTCTTGCTAAAGAGTGCTGCCTGTAAATCGTATTGTGCTTTGAGCACTTGTAGGTCAGTGGACTTATATACTTCCTTAACGACCTCTTGTACGGCCGGCGCTTTCTGATCCTTACAGGAAAACGCACTTATCGACAGGACTAGTACCGTTGCTATTTTGAAAATTATTTCTTTCATCTGAATGCCATTATTAGGGTTATGCGGCTTTTTTGCCTTTCTTTTTGAAATACTTTTGGTCCGATTTGACTTTCACATCAGATTGTCTTCCGGTTTCTATAAAGTATTTCAAGTCTTCAAGTGTTTGATAAATGTCTTTGCGCATTTTGGGTTTTATCATCCAACCCATGAGCAATCCCGGGACCGTAGCCAGGGTGACATCCAATTTCATGGTGATTGAAGCGGTATCAATACTTAACGGCTTTACCTTCCAGTTGGCAGTGGCTGCTTTCATAATAAAGGGGGTGTCATCTAAATGGTATTGCAATTCCATTTTTTCTTCATCCGCACGGTCTATGATCTCACTTACCTCACCAAAAACGGTCGAGCAGGTTCTGCCGATGTTATCGCTATCGGCTACGGCACGTTCTTTTGATTCATTAACGGTACTTGCCCAGTGGCAAGCGTCTCCATAATTGGTGTAAAGCACCTCCCATACCTTATCGGCCGAGGTGTTTACTTTAAGGGTCTTATTAATTTTCATGTTATAACGGTTTTAAGGCTTTCGTAAAAGCGAACTATTATTCTTGTTTATGTTTAGATTCAGATAGTGGCAACCTGTGACGACACTTTATAAAAAACCACGTAGTGCGGTTCGGGGTTTTATGAACCAGTGGGCTAGTCTTGAGGTTTACCAGCCAATATAGTTGGGCGGTTTTATTCCTTCCATCCGCAACTGTACAATGGCCTGGGCCCGATGGTGCTTACAGTGATTGAAAACAATATCGACGATTTGTCTACGTGGCATCCTACCGGCCCAAAAGGAAGTGGTCTCCTCAAAATAAGAGGCTTCCTTTGCCTTTATGGCCTTGCTCAGGGCATTGTGCTGTAGTCTTAAATAAGAAACCACAGCTTCCTTATCATTCACATCCGCTGGTTGGGGAACGGTTGGAAATTCAAGGGCAGCCTTCCCTATATAGGCTAACCCCTCTCCAATATGCACTAACTGCTCACCAAAGGAACGCACGTCTTTCACTGGTTTGTCCCCATAATGGTCCTCGGGCATCTTTTTGGCGACATCCAAGGTATATTGAAGACTATTTTTCCATTTTATTAAAAATGCTTCTTTAAAGTTGTTTTGTTGAGCTGTCATAGGCCTGCAAGATCAAAACATAATGATTAGCGAACCGAGTATCGTTTGCGCGAACTTCATTTCATTCAACTGTATTTGATTTTTGTATTACAAATTTTTTCAAGTGAAAAGGAAGGCTCACCAATGCAGTGAGCCCATCCTGCTCTAGGGGGAATAGAATCAAGCATCCCCGGCCATATTCGTCACAATTTCATCTATAGATGCCTCCATGAATGCGGTAAATTGGGCTTCGGTCATTTGGGGGTTTTTCATAAACGCCTCGTAGTTAGACCACCATACGATCATCGATTTATTGTATCCTAAGTCTACTACTTTAAAGTTGTTTACAAGCCCTTTTACCGGAACGCCCTCCACAACGGCATAGGTGTAGGTACGGTTTAAATCATCATAGGAAAGAATACTTCCCTTGAACTGCCCTTGCCCGTCAGGAGCAGTACATACCCGAGACGCACCCGCAGCGGCTTCTCCCGTAACTTTGACGTTTGAAATGGTCTTGGTGTATTTGGCAAAATCAATATTACGCACTACTTTCCAAACCTTATCTGCACTTTTATCGACCACCTTTGTGTAGGTTAGTTTTGCATTTGGGTTCTGAGCCAATGCTTTGTTGGCGGTTAGTCCCAGTGCGAAAAACGCCACTAGGCTTACTAATTTTACTGTGTTCATGTTTACTATATTTTAAAAGTTATGCCCTTTTGATGCATTAAAATGAGAGGTGTGACCACTTGAAGGTTTTATTTTTTAGACTGTAGCTTTATACGGAGTTTTATCGAAATTCAAAGGCGGTATTGAGTAGAATGCGGTACCTTGACCTAGGGAGCCGTCTTTTTAGGGCGAAGTTGTCACACTTCATAAAAGGCTGCATCTAATACATAAACGACCCATAATGGATAATCCTTTTTTAAAAACATATACAGGCGAGAAAACTGATTCGGCTTTGGTAAGTGAAGCCCAGAATGGGAGCAAGCAGGCACTGGAAGAGCTTTTATTGAAGCACCAGCCGTTTGTTTACAATGTTGCCTGGAAGATGGTGCGGCATCCCGCCGACGCCAAAGACCTCACACAAGAAGCCCTTATTAAGATTGTAACCAATCTGGGCAAGTTCAAAGGGAAAAGTAAATTTTCAACTTGGTGCTATCGCATTGTCGTGAACCATTTTTTAATGTCGAAACGAAAGGCTAGTGAAGCCATTTTTACAAGTTTTGAGGCCCATGCGGCGGGTTTGGAAAATACACCTGA
>CALLVX010000153.1 GCA_938010765.1 uncultured Flavobacteriaceae bacterium
GCAACTCCAAACCCAACTAAAAGCGCTTGCCGAAAAAATAGGCAAGCTCAAAAACCAGATCAGCACCGAAGAATCTACCAAACATGCCTTTGTGCTACCCTTTATCAATGCCTTGGGGTATGATACTTTTAACCCCATAGAAGTGGTACCCGAATTCACGGCAGACATCGGATTAAAAAAGGGTGAAAAAGTAGACTATGCCATTTTTCAAGACGGCCAGCCCATCATCATCATGGAATGTAAAAACTGGAAAGAAGACTTGGATGCGCACAACTCTCAATTGGTTCGTTATTTCCATGCTTCCAAAACGCGCTTTGCCCTATTGACCAATGGCATTGAATATCGGTTTTATACCGACTTGGAGGCAGCCAACAAAATGGACGAAAAACCTTTTTTGGAGTTCGATATTACCAAACTAAAGGATAACACCCTTCATGAACTTACCAAGTTCCACAAATCAAATTTTGATCTGGAAAAAATAGTGGACAATGCCAGTGCCCTAAAATACACCAAAGAGCTCAAAAAATTGATCCTTGGCGAACTACAAGCGCCCTCATTGGCCTTTGTAAAACTCTTCGCCGCCAAGGTGCATACAGGCCGGCTTACTGAAAAAGTGATAGGGGAATTCACCGATTTGGTAGGCAGGGCCTTTACCCAGACCATCAGCGAAAAAGTGAACGACCGCTTAAACGCAGCGCTCAACAAAGAGGCCGCCCAACAACAAGAAGAAGTACAAGAGCCAAAGGAAACCAGCAAAATTGTGACGACCGAAGAGGAGTTGGAAGGGTTTCGAATTGTAGTGGCGATCCTTAGGAGAAAACTACCGGTTGCACGCATTGCATATCGAGATACCCAGTCCTATTTTGGGATTTTATTAGACGACAACAATCGAAAGCCGCTTTGCAGATTGCATCTAAATGGCAGTAAAAAATACTTGGGCGTGTTCGAAAAGGATAAAAGCGAAACCAAACACTCCATTGAATCGATCGATACGATCTACGAATTCGAAGAAGCCTTACTACAAACTGTGGAGGATTATGAAAAGGATTAAAACCAACTATCCATGAAAACATTTTCGATATTATTTTTCAGCACGCTTCTGTTCTTTCAACCACTATCCAATGCTGAAACCAAGGTCTACATCTGCAAAGGGAAAGGAAGCAAAAAGTACCACTATACGAAGTCATGTCGCGGTCTTTCCCGCTGTTCGACCAAGATATATGAAGTTACAAAGACAAAGGCCAAAGAAATGGGAAGGACCCTTTGCGGCTGGGAAGATTAACCATTACATACATTACAAACACAGGGGAAGAACGGTTGTTAGGCCGTTCTTTTTTGCTTTACGGATATCTGTAAGGAATTGTCTTTAATTGAGGGTAGGTTTGGCCAATTAACAACTATAACCAAATGAGCTATCGCAAAGGATACTACAAAAAGGACGGAACATACGTTCAAGGACATTTTGTTAGCAAAAATGCAAAGAGGAAACAAGCCAAAGGCAACAAAAAAATTGGATGCTTGGGACTTACATTTCTATTATTAACAACCATACTAATATCCTGCGCAAATTACACCAGTTGATAAGTAAAAAAAAGTAAAGATTTTAAAACTAGATACTGATAACTACGACATCCCTTGTAATAATTAAACCTATGGAAAAACTGAATATTTCAACTGAATTAAAAAGTCATTTTCTAAGGCTTTATCAAATGGCTTTTGCCGACGATAATTTTGATGTTCTTGAACTTCAAATGCTCTACAAATTTGCTAAAGAAAGGGGCGTAAGCAGAGAACAATTAAATGAGATATTGTTGAATCCTTCTCAGAAGTCAGCAATTCCAGAATCTTTAGATGAAAAAGAAGATTAAGGATTTTGAAATTAAGCAAGCTGATTTACCATCAAATATGGATAAAATCATAAGGGAGTTTATTTTAGAGGAATAACCATGGCATTCAGATTCAATAAAAGAATTAAATTAGGAAAAGGACTTGGGATCAATCTAAGCAAATCAGGTATAACACCAAGTCATAGAAACAAAAAAGGAAGTCTAAGTTCAAAGGGGTATTCCGTACGGACAGGAATCCCTGGACTTAGTTACCGGAAAACGTTCTCTCAGACCAAAAATAGCGGGTGTTTGGTTGCTTTATTTCCATTTCTATTAACCATAATTCTCATTTCCTGCACAAGTATCGAAAGTGAAAAAATAGAAGAGACTAGCGCAACCGAATGCAAGGATACGAATTGTGCAAATTATACTTCCCAAACTGCCGCACAGGTGGCATTTGACGCCGACCCCGAATGCAGAAACGATTTGGATTCAGACAAGGATCGCGTTGCATGCGAAGAACCTGGCAATAGTGTAAAAGACTGCACAACGACTTCCAATTGTGGCTGTTCCGGAAAAAACAAAGCTCCTTGCCAATCCGACCCCTGTTGCAGGTGGATCGTCGGGGAAGGCTGCAAATGCAATTAATCCATCTCACCGAATATTAAACCGTAAAAACACAGGCAAATGATCCGATAGTTTTCTAGCCTTTTCCAAGTCCTCGCAAAAGCGCACAAAATCGATCACGCCCCCTTTTACCTTCCGAATCTCTTTGGAGCAGAAAACATTGTCAATCGCATAGTTTAGATAGTTTTTTTTGCTACACGCCCTTTTTAAAGTGGTTTTTTGGTTGCTAATCGCCGTGGTAAAACCAGCCTTTTTAAAATTGTCAAAGACCGGTTTTTTCTCGTCTACATTAAAGTCACCCGCTAAAATCACAGGAGACTTTAACGAATCTTGTATATGGGAGGTCAAAGCCTTTATTTCGGCCTCCGGGTTTTTATCGAAAGGCCGCGAATGAAAGTTGACAACAGCAAGTTTTTTACCCTTTATATAAAAATGCATGAGATAGGGTTCTCTGTCGATAGCAGCATCCAGTGCGGCTACCAATTCACCCCTATTCTTTATTTTTATGTGTTTTGTCTTCCAAACAAAAGCGTATCGCTCCGTCACATATTTGGAGCTGTTCGTGGGGTCGCTAATGACATAATCCCACTTGCTTCCCTTTCGATTCAGGATGTCCGATAGCTTCGCTACCCCCTGAGCCCCACCAAAGCCCGCTACCACTTCCTGTATCGCTACAATATCCGCATCCCTAACGATCTCGGCGATTCTGTTTAGCTCCTCGTTATTTTTCGTCTTCCCAAAATCGCGAATATTCCAGGAGATCAGGGTAAGCTCATCTGCTTGTGAAAAAATGGAAAAATGTAAGAATAGGGTACTTACTAAAAGGAGTCTCTTTATCATATAGATTGGTTAATGGTCTATTCAAAAATAGCATAAATCACTCTCATAGTTTACGGAAAAGCGTAAATCAAAAACCCTCCAAAATCCCATTACAACCACCGACTCCGATACCGAAGCGCCTTTTACCTTGATCCACTATCGGCCTACAACTCTTGGAAGGTTATAAGCTCATGTACATTCTATGAACTTCATAACTACCTTTGCTTGTATTTTGCACTAGCCCGCACCGCCGTCAAAGTTGCAGCGGTATCTGAACGAAGAACAGACCCATCTAATCACAACAACCTTTTGTTTCTAGAGGTACTCCTTCTCCTACTTGGTTGGCTGCGCTTACTACTCTGGAGAGCTGGCTTATTTAAATCATAATAACCGTTTATTCCTAAAAGCACTTCCAGAACCAGTATACAAGTAGCGCTCAAAATCGTAGACTTTTTGTTTGTTGGCAAATTACGATAGGTGTACCAATTCAACAGGCAGTTTGTCTTTGGTAAAGCTTACTTCACCACGCCGATGGGCCTTTAGTCTATTTCTAATATTTGCAGAATACCCCATATAATGTTTTCCATTGGCACATTTTAAGATGTAAACTGGCTATGGAAGTTCCATGATAATGGTTTTTAGAAAACCTAAGATACATAGGGGCACTGCAACTTTCTTGCAGGGTCCTAATACATAGTATAGTTGAAAAAATTTTGGTTCAAGATCTACCGCTTGTGCGTCTTAACGTTCCGAAACCATTTCGGCATAGGGAAGTCACTGAAGAGTTAGCGGGCCTTCGTCGGCGGTAGCTTTTGGCATTGTCCGAGGCGGCAAGCGCTCCGAAATTATAGATTGTGAAAAGTCAAGATATGTAACAAGATAAAAAAAGCTCCTATGCTTTCGCTTTGCGCAAGTATAGGAGTTATACACTCCAAGAAGCTTATTAGGTTAAATAAAAAGCCCACCCCCGCTCAGTTTTACTGAACTAGGGCGGGCGAAAGTGGAGCCGGAGGGATTCGAACCCTCGTCCAAACAAGCAACGAAAATGCTTTCTACATGCATAGTTTCCAATTAATTTTCGACGTGGGTCTGACCGGAAACAGCCTAACCAACGCTTATCTTCTTGAATTTTGGTGCT
>CALLVX010000154.1 GCA_938010765.1 uncultured Flavobacteriaceae bacterium
ATGACCGATGAAGGGAACAAAAAATATATGTAAGTTTGATCTCAAATCCCGATAACCACGGGTCGCCAAACGGTTACAAAAATAGGATATATAGCCTTGCAATCAAATAAACATCATTTACTTTTCCTATTCCTACTTTTGCTCGGTACGTTCACCGTATCCTCTCAAGAAGATAATATAATTTCTATGCCCATTAAAGCACAACGAGATACGATTGTAGCGCCTTTAATGACGCTTTCCGCTATCAGGGACACCACGGCAACAGATTCTACCCAAACCGACTCTCTAAATAAAAAGCCAGGTGTTCTTTTGGATAAAATCAAATATAAAGCCAAAGATTACGTACGTCTTAGTCAAAAAGATCAAAAAATTTACCTCTATAACGAGGCAGAAATCTACTATCAGGATACCGAGTTAAAAGCGGGTGTTATAGTTATGGACTATGTAAAGAACGAGGTATATGCCGGTCGTATGCAAGATACGTTGGGCAATTATTCTCAGTTGCCATTTTTTAAACAAGGAAGTCAGGAGGTTCGCCCAGATTCGATCCGTTTTAATTTTGATACCCAAAAAGCACTTATATGGAATTCTAGGACCGAGCAACAAGCCGACGCGGGGGCATTGGGAAGTGATGCCATGAAGGTATATGCCGAAATTACCAAGAAAGAAAACGATTCGGTGTATTTTTTGAGCGAAGGGAAACTCACCACTTCTGCTGACACGATTAATCCTGATTATTATATTCGTGTACGTAAGGCCAAGTTTGTGCCTAAAAAGAAAGTGATAGCTGGGTATAGCAACTTGTATATTGCAGATGTTCCTACCCCTATAGCCCTACCCTTTGCATATTTTCCCCTTACTGTTGGGCGCACGGCCGGTTTAATGATGCCAGCCTTCGGGAATGATCCTAACCGAGGCTATTTTTTACAGAACGGCGGGTATTACTTCCCTTTCGGGGACTATGCCGATTTAACCCTTACCGGGGATTTTTATACCAACGGAAGTTATGGCTTTCGCACCCAATCGGTATATGCGAAACGCTATAAGTACCGTGGCAACGTGAATTTCAGGTTCGAGAACCTTGTTACAAGTCAAAGGGGCTTTAGTGATTACGCCCGAAATACGATTTACAACATTCAAATTTCCCATTCCCAGGACCCAAAGGCGAGCCCAAATTCGCGTTTTTCGGCATCGGTGAACCTTGGTAGTAGTTCGTACTATCAAAACTCATTAAATCAGGTAAACCAAGCGAATCGATTAAACAATAATTTGAGTTCCTCGATCAGTTATTCAAAGACATTTCCCGAATACCCTTCTGTAAATATGAGCCTTACAATGACCCATAGCCAGAATACCACTGCTGCCGAAGGGGTAGATAACATTCAAATGACCTTACCCACCTTTCAAGGAAGCTTGGAGCGTATTTTTCCGTTTGCAAAAAAAGACGGAATCAAAAAAGGGGCCATACAGAATATTAACCTGCAATACGACGTAAATGCGCAAAACAGGCTTGCCACAAACGACGATGATTTTTTAACGGGACGCATGTTCGATAATGCCCAAATCGGAGCAAGACATAGAATTCCTCTTAGTACAAACTTCAAAATCGCCAAGTTTTTTAGTGTTACCATGGGAGGCACCTATGAAGATATATGGGCTTTGGAAACCTATAATAGAAGTTATGCCCCCGGCATTGATGGTGAAAGAGGCGCTGTTGAAGTTGATACTGTAAAGGGGTTTGACCGTTTTAACAAATATGGGCTAAGCACGAGCATTGGGACCACTCTATATGGAACCTTTGTTAGGGGCGAGAATAAAAAAATACAGGCGATTCGCCACGTAATGCGTCCCTCTCTTAGTTATGGCTACACCCCTTCGTTTGATCAATTTTTTGATGAGTATACGAATACCGATACGGATGAAATAGTACAATACACCCGGTTTCAAGGAACGTTGAACGGCGCACCGAGTCTTGGCAAATCGAGTAGTCTGAACTTTTCATTGGCAAATACCTTGGAAGCAAAAGTACGCGATAAGGATTCGACCGCCTTAGAACCAAAAAAAGTACCCATATTATCAAATTTTAATATCGGTACGGGTTATAATTTCGAAGCAGATTCGCTCAAACTGAGTGCCCTTACAATCAATGGGGGAACTTCTATTTTAGATAATAAGATGAAGATCGACTTCGGCGGGGTACTCGACCCGTACGCAATTGACAACAATGGTCGAAAAATTGATACTTGGAACATCGATAATGGTGGTAGCCTTTTTAGGCTTACTGCCGCCAGACTTACTGTAGGTTATTCAATAGATAGTAAGACCTTTGGTAGAAAAGAGGAAGAGGATGATACAGAGGAAGAACCAGGGCAGTATGACTATGTGGCACAAAGCGGGGGGCGCGACGACGATCTATTCGGGAATGCCGAAAGCCTTTATGGCGACCAAGGAGGCTTTAATGACCCGGAGCGGGATTCAGAGAATGTTGAGAACCCGCTATACGCAAACAAAATACCCTGGAACCTTCGTTTGGCGTACTCCGCAACCTACTCAAACCCTGCGCGACAAAATGAATTCAGTGCGCATTCATTAATGTTTTCTGGTGATATATCGCTTTCTCCTAGATGGAAAATCGGAGGAAACTCGGGTTACGACTTTAGGAATAAGGGATTTGCAAACACCAACCTCCGAATTGAACGAGATTTGAAAAGTTTTGTTTTGCGCTTTAATTGGACGCCCTTTGGCCGTTATGAGAGCTGGTTTTTCTTTATAGGTATTAAGAGTTCGGTGTTAAAAGACCTTAAGTGGGAAAACAGAAGTCAACCGGCAAGAAGGTAAAAGTTATAAGTTATAAGTTATAAGTTATAGAAAATTGCCGATTTCAAATTCTAAATGCAAGTATGTCCAATTTTTACTGAAAACTACTGACGAATAAATTGCCTGTAACCAACTCATCAAAGCAGAAGAATTAGCTTCAACCATAAAAATACTACCGTATGAAAAAAATAATCAATACTCCAAACGCCCCAGCCCCTATAGGCCCCTACAATCAAGCAGTGCTTACGGGAAATACCTTGTATATTTCCGGGCAAATCCCAATGGACCCCATGACCGGGAATCTAATCGAAGGAGATATCAAAGCCGAAACCCGGCAATCAATGGAAAATTTGAAAGCTATTCTCGAAGCGGCAGGAACTACTTTTCTAAACGTGATAAAAGCAACCATTTTTGTAAAGGACATGCATCAATTTTCGGAAATAAACGAAGTTTATGGTGCCTATTTTGACGCCGATACGGCTCCTGCAAGGGAAACAGTCGAGGTCGCCAATCTTCCTAAATTTGTAAATGTAGAAATATCGATGATCGCCGTCGTTTAACTAAAGTGTGGTGAACTGCTATTCGGATTTTATTCGATAGTACCTAAACTGGCTTCTTTCTAGAAAGCTACAGGTTTGATTTATGGAATTCTACCAAGCCATCTATTGGGCGTTGTCGTATCACTCCCACGATTAAATCGTTTCTTTCGAGCACTGTGGTTAGCTCTTCGCGCAGATAATACGCAATACTACCTACAAAATTAATCGGCACCTTGGTGGCCAACTCAAACTGCATAATGTAGTTATTTACAAATTGCTGAAACCCCTTATCAATAACTCCCTTGCAATATGGGTGGTCTTTATTTTCAACTAAAAAACGGGCAAATGTAGCCAAATAGGTATTTGGGTTCGGTTGCTTGTACAGGTTTTCCTTGATTACATCGGCATCTAAATTGTATCCCTTTTCGAATTTCATGCTCAAATCTTGAGGCATCTTATGAAAATAATAATCCCGTATCAATTTTCTGCCAAAAAAGTTTCCGCTGCCATCATCCATAGGGATATATCCTAATGACGCCACTTTTTGAAAAAGCTGATGTCCGTCATAGTAACTGCAATTAGAACCCGTACCTAGAATACAGACAATGCCCTGAAATCCTATTTTAGTGGTTGCGAAAATTGCCGCATAGGTATCTTCCTTTACTTCGGTTTTTGAGTATGGAAAAAAATCTTTGAAAATTTCCTTTAAAAAGCTCTTCATTCGATCAGTGCCGCAACCGGCACCATAAAAATGGAGCTGGGATACTTTTTCTTTGTTTTTGGAAAGTTCAAAGTTATTCGCCAATCTGTCCTCGATAACTTCGCGGGTGAGTACTTCAGGGCTCAATCCCAAAGTCTGGGTTAAAAACAACTGATTCCCCTTTTCATCCAAAGCGATCCAATCTGATTTGGTCGCTCCACTATCAACAATTAATATCATACCTACTAATTTAAATAAAGAAACCTGAAAATAAGCAAAACGCACCTATTTCCAGGAATTTCTTATAGAAACGTATACTACTAATTAAAGTTCGTTTACATATTGAGCTAAATCGACCAATTTGTTCGAATACCCTGCTTCGTTATCATACCAAGATATGATTTTGAAGAATTTAGAATTCAATTCAATACCGGCACCTGCATCAAAGATACTTGTTCTGGCATCCCCAATGAAATCTTGTGAAACGACCAATTCCTCCGTATATCCCAAAATACCTTTCAATGCTCCTTCTGAGGCTGTCTTGAAGGTCTTTTTGATATCTTCATACGACGTTTCTTTTTGCAAACGAACCGTTAAATCTACTACAGAAACATCAGCCGTTGGTACACGAAACGCCATTCCTGTAAGTTTTCCTTTCAATTCCGGAATTACCTTGGTAACCGCTACCGCAGCTCCTGTCGAAGCCGGTATAATATTCAACATGGCGCTTCGGCCACCTCGCCAGTCTTTCTTAGAAGGACCATCTACTGTCATTTGCGTTGCGGTAGTCGCGTGCACCGTTGTCATCAAAGCTTCATCAATACCATACGCATCATTCAATACTTTGGCCAAAGGTGCCAAGCAGTTGGTCGTACAAGATGCATTCGAAACAATTTTATCGGAAGTCTTTACCTCATCATGGTTTACCCCCATTACAAACATAGGAACATCTTTAGAGGGTGCAGAGATTACCACTTTCTTTGCACCACCATCAATATGATACTGTGCTGTTTCCATCGAAGTGAAAATTCCGGTACATTCAGCTACAATATCGGCCCCAACGGCATCCCACTTCAAGTTCTTGGGATCTCGTTCAGCAGTAATCCGCACTGTTTTACCGTTCACAAGCAAATGACCGTCTTGTACCTCCACAGTACCGTCGAAATGACCATGAACAGAATCGTACTTCAATAAATAGGCAAGGTGGTCTACGTCTAATAAGTCATTGATGGCCACTACATCTACATCGTCTCTTCGCACAGTAGAACGAAACACCATTCTCCCTATTCGTCCGAATCCGTTGATTCCTATATTCAATTTTGCCATTTTTTTTGTTTTTAAATTAAAATTATGTTGTCATTATTTCAGAAACTCGAATGAGTTCTTTATCTATTTTTGTATGCCCTTTGATCGCCTTATTGATCGGTGTCAAAATAAGTTTGTTATCCTGAATACCCACCATTAGGTTTGTTTTCCCTTCCAAAAGCGATTCTACCGCTTTTACACCCATTCTACTGGCCAATACCCTATCATAACAAGATGGAGACCCACCGCGTTGCATATGCCCTAAAACAGATACCCGAACATCATATATCGGGAGGTGTTCTTCTACATATTCCTTAAGTTCAAAAACGTTTTTCCCTGTTTTATCACCCTCCGCAACGATTACTATACTTGAAGATTTACCAGATTTTTTGCTTCGTTTCAAGGATTCTAACAAACGTTCAAGCCCTAAATTCTCCTCTGGTATAAGAATTTCTTCGGCCCCAGCGCCAACACCCGCATTTAAAGCAATATGACCCACATCGCGGCCCATAACCTCTACAAAGAACAACCGATTATGAGAACTGGCCGTATCACGAATCTTGTCAATTGCCTCGACAACCGTGTTCAAGGCGGTATCAAAACCTAAAGTAAAGGTGGTACCAAATATATCGTTATCGATAGTTCCCGGGATTCCCATTACCGGAAAGTCGTATTCTTGATTGAAGATCATCGCACCGGTAAAACTACCGTCCCCGCCTATTACAACAAAAGCATCAATACTCGCTTTCTTCAACTGATCGTATGCTTTTTTTCTTCCTTCGGCGGTTCTGAAATCATCACATCTGGCAGATTTCAAAATTGTACCTCCTTTGTTGATGATGTTGTTTACGCTCCGAGCGTCCATCGGTTTAAAATCACCTTCGATCATTCCTTGGTAACCCCTGTAAATAGCAACACAATCAACCTTTAAATAAGCGCATGTGCGCACCACGGCGCGCACTGCGGCATTCATACCGGGAGAATCTCCCCCAGAAGTAAATACGGCTATTTTTTTTATTGCAGATCCCATCAAAAAAATGTAAGCTGCAAAACTAACGAACTTATTTCACATAGAGAATTGTTACCAGGTAATTTTAAAGGGATGCAGCGGTCTTCAAATATGCCTTTCCAAACAAAAAAATGTACCTCCAACAAAAGACAAAAAAAAATTAACTATTTAATAATCAAATAATTAAAATAAATTTAAGGTTCCCAAAACCTATCTAAAAACCAATGACGAGAAGACCCGTTAGCTCTCTATAACGTTTGCGTTATCTTTGTGTAAAGAATGTAAATACAACAATCAGAAAGGGTTTTGTTTCAATTCTAATCCCCGCCCTTCGTTTTTGAAGAAAAACGAAGTAGACTATCTTTCTGAATAAACACCCCGGGAGAAGGCACAGCCTTAACGGGCAGCTTCTTTTTGAGGCTTTCTTCTTGTTGTTCTTTGCCCTTTTTAAAAACCTTCGTTAAAAGCTCTTCAAAACTATCAAAGTCTACCTCATAGGACAAGCCGATACCTTGCGTAGACCCGATACGTTCACCAACAAACTCTTGTATTTCACTTTCCCGACTGAAAAACTTGGCACTTAGGGTACCTTCTTCATTCAACAACAACTGAATCTCAAAATCACCCGCAACTACGGTAGTACCCTCCGCTCCTACTGGCACACCCACCTTCCCATTAAACAATAAACGATCACTAAGCTTGGTAGATACAGTAACCCCTAAACGGTCTTGGGATTGTGCATCGGTAAAGTTATTCCCCTGTACATAGGATAATCCCAAATTTACTTTATCATTCTCGCCATTCAATGCCGAGTTTAAGATACCAAAACCCGATTGTAGCAAATTCCCCGTCACAGCTTGCCCATTGATTCCTGTTTGCTCATTCACAAAAGAACCTTGGGCCAACAAAAAGATTGCATTTGTTTCTTCTATTGTAGGATCTTGCAAGCTATATTCCAACTCTGATTGTACAATTGAATTGGTCTGCGGGAACTCTATATTAAAATCAATACCAGGGCTTTGAAGTTCATCGGTAAGTTTTATGACAACGTCGACCGGAATCTGACGGCTGTATGAGTTATCTAATAAAGGGGAAGGGTTTGCCTGTAGGCTATATACCGCCTCCAAATTCAAACGGGCTCCCAAGGGATCACCTAACCAGTTAATTGTGCCGCCTGGTTTTACGGTGAATGCCTTGTCTACAATACCTCCAAATTTATAGTTATACTCTCCGGTAACGACCACGAAGTCACCCCACATTTGAAAATCGCCCAGGGTATTGATACGCATTAAAATAGCCCCCCCACCCGTACCTTTTAGGGTACTACCTGTCTGGGTATCGGTTACAATTTGCACTTCCGCTTCTGGGGTTATATCCAAATCAAACTCTAACTGCAACCCTTGTACTTCATCTAAAGTCTTTTTTTCTGCAGACTCATTCGCCTCATTTTTATTGATGAAATTAATAAACGAATAGTCTCCAACCGTCGCAACATCACTCAAGGGAATTTTTATCGAAGTACCACGCGCCGTCGCTCCTTTCACATCTATATTCAAAGCTCTGGTTGGGCCATAAATGCGACCGGTCCCGTTTAAAAAGCCGGTACCATAGTAAAGCTCCTCGTTATCTTCAGGGGTATTTAAAATCAGAAGACGGTCATTATTGGTGTTCACGTTTAAATCAAGGGTCCAGTCGGCAAAATAACGATGACTTATCGTACCATCGAGCGTAGCTTTTGTGTTTTCAGCGACATCCGTTATCGCGATTCTATCAAAATCGAAGGTTTGTTTTACAAGGTTCACTCGGGAATTGGGGGCAAAACTATAATCAACGTTCAAATAAGGAACTGCAATACCGGCATTGTTCAGCGTTAGAATGCCACTAAAATCAGGATTATCTACTTTTCCCCGAATACGCGCGTTGCCACTTAGATCACCACGTATTCGGTCGATTACCCCTTCTCCCAAGGGATTAAAAGGGCTGATATCAAAATTATTGAAATTCACCAAGAGATCCGCGGTAGGCATGTCACCCTTGTTCTTTACATTTCCAACGATCCCTAATTTTTCAATTCCGTTATCGGTTAGCTGCGAATTAACCACAAAATCGGTCAAATCACGGTTTCCTGCAATGCTTACCGCTAAATCGCCCAACCGCATATCATTTACAGAAAAGTCGGCTACATTTAAATTTGATGAAGGTAGGTACACTCCATCTTTCTGAAATACATTCAACGTACCGTTGACCTCTCCTTTTAAACGTAAACTATCAATGGCCGGCGTTATTTTATCTAGGGAAACTATTTTGAACTCTAACTGCAAATCTTTGAATGTAGAATCGGCCAATTGACCTCTTAGCCGAATCTGTTCTTGCTGATTATTATTCATAACGATTTCCTGAATATTAATACTATCCAAGGTTCGGTTAATAATTACTTTATTTTTATTATTACCATTTTTATTTAGAACCCATGTGTTTTCCTTAAAGCTAATATCTGACTTTTTTAACCCTATGACCGACTTGTTTTCCTTGTTGAAGGTATGGTAGAAGTTGATATTATAAATATCGTTATATTCACTTCCCCCGTTGAACTCAGCACGAAAAAACAAGGTGTCTTTTAGCGTTGTATTAATGATATTGAAATCTTTTACATCGTAGTAAGGGTTCGAAAGATTCCCGACCGACACGTACGTATTATAGAGTGGGTTTTTATTATCAACCTTTACATCTATATTGTCGGCTTTTGAGTTAAAGGCCTCGATACTCGGTGATTTGAACGTAAGTTTAAAGTCACCTTCATCGGCTATGATATTGCCTTTGATAAAGGTATTCGGGTCAAATTTAACCTCGGGAAAAAAGACCCCTACTATCTTATTATAAATTTTAAAATTGAATGCCAATGTTTGACCATTCGAGATTTTAAAGGGTCGGTAATTGGTGTACACACTACCTAAAGAGTTTTGCACCAACCTGCCCAGCTCTTTCACTTTGAAATTCCCTCGTAAATACCCTGTAATAATATCGGGAGAGTTAATATCTACTACTCTGGTAGAATCATTTTCGAAGGCCGAGGTAATCTTAAAATCATCGAAGTAATAGGTGTCGTTCTTATTTTGAAAATTCGTTTTTGTAAAAATGATATCCCCTACAATGTTATCAAGGGTGTTCCCGCTAATATCCATATTCACGTTCCCTCTAAAAATAGACACGCTGTCCTTTATGAAATTAAGCTTCTTAAGGTCGGCATAGTCTACCGAGGCGATAAAGTTAAAGTTGTTTCTGGCCGAGCCAAAATCGGCCAATCCTTTAAAGCTAAATTTGATGTTCTCGTCATTGCTAATTAAACTCCCATCAAATAACTGCTCCTTAATAATTCCTGAGACTTTTAGATTTTGGTATTTGTAGTTGTTAAAATCAATACTATAAACTTCGCCGATTACTTCGGTGTTTAAATTCTCTTGCACCAAAAGCCCCTGACCTTCTACATTAATATCGAGAGAAGTCTTGCCCAAACGCTCGTTTTCGGCAAAATTCCCCAAATCAAAATCAATTAAAGAGACAAATCCCTTATAGGTGGCATTGTCTATATTGTTTATATTTCCTAAAGCCATATCTCCATAACAACTTCCGATGGCCGTATTAATATTCACTTTTGCATTGATATAAGTTTCAGTAACTTCGGTAGTACCCCGAATGGTAAACTGCCCGAACTTTTTAAACGATGAAGGCAAGGATTTACCCAAGATATTCGGCATCAATGCATTTAGCTGATAGTAGCTAGAGCTAACATTTTTCATATTACCCAGCATAACGAAGGGTTCCCTTTTACTGAAGAGGTTCTTAAAGTTAAAATCGCCACGTATCCCGGTGTTATCCGATTGTAGAAATAGGTCTTCTAAATTTAAATCATTTAGAACCCCATTCACATTTGACGAAAACGATACGTTTTTACCCTTCCCGAATTGATCATATAGCAAATTGATTTCATCCAAGGCCACGGTAGATTCGACAAATGAAGCATCGACCTTCACTTTGTTTAAAAAGTCGGCAAAATCTTTTCGGTCATAGTTAAATATTAGACTCCCTTTTAGCTTAGACCCATTGGTACGAATCGCCAACGAATCGAAACGCATTTGTTGTTTCGTGTATTTAAAATCGGTCTTTAGGGAATCTACATGAATACCCCTACTACTATTAAATGACATTGCCTCAATACCAGTTGTAACTTCCGGCCCCAAAATTTGAAAATCAGATGCTAATATTTCCAAATCCTTGAAGTTCAATGCTTCTGGGCGCGCCAAGTTTTCATTGATCATCTTGAAGTTACTATTCTCTACTGTCATTTTCGAAGATGAAAAAAAGAAGGGCGGAGTACCTGGTTTTCTAGGTTTTCCGTCATCTAGTTTATCAATAAAGATCTCTAGGTTGGTAGCAACACTGTCTTTGTATGTAATAAGTTTGAAATCGAGTTCATCAACCTCAATATCACCGAACTCTAACTTGCCGTTTACCAAGTTCCGAGCATTTAGAACAGAAGTAGTGAGTTCATTTACATAAAAAAGGGTGTCTTTTCTAAAATCCTCTACATACACTCCCTTTAGAGCGGTATCCCAAGAAATTAAGGAGATACGAAGTTTGTTTATATTTATTTTTGTCCCGAATTCGTCATTGATTGTTTTAGTTGCGAACTGCGCAAGCTGTGTCTGCACTATAGGCAAGGAAAGTACCAAGGTCCCCAACACGCAAATGAGCAAAAGCACCAGCAATGTTCGAATCAATATTTTTTTCAATTTTTTGATAGGGCGGTATGTTTTACCTTTGGTATTCAATTTTTATTCCAAACAGGGTGCTAAACGAAAATATCTACATTCTTGCCATTGAATCGTCTTGCGATGATACTTCAGCGGCCGTTTTGTGCAACGAACGCGTGCTTAGCAATGTCGTGTCCACACAAAAAATTCATGAGGAATACGGAGGAGTTGTACCTGAACTTGCCTCTCGGGCGCATCAACAAAATATTGTACCTGTTATACACCAAGCCTTAGCCAAGGCAAATATCGATAAAAAACTAGTATCGGCCATAGCTTTTACTAGAGGTCCTGGTTTAATGGGTTCTCTTTTGGTGGGAACCTCTTTTGCAAAATCTTTGGCGCTGGGTCTGGCGGTTCCTTTAATCGAAGTAAACCACATGCAAGCACATATATTGGCGCATTTTATATCAGATGAGGCAAACCGTTCGCCAAGCTTCCCGTTTTTGGCCATGACCATTAGTGGAGGACATACCCAAATTGTGCTAGTACGTGATTATTTTGTTATGGAAATTCTAGGGGAAACACTCGACGACGCTGTTGGAGAGGCTTTTGACAAGAGCGCCAAATTGATGGGGCTTCCTTATCCCGGTGGCCCCTTGATAGATAAGCATGCCAAGCTAGGAAATCCAAAAGCATTTAAATTTCCCAGACCAAAAGTGACGGGCCTTAATTTCAGTTTTAGTGGCTTAAAAACAAGTATTCTTTATTTCTTACAAAAGGAGACCAAGAAAGATCCTGAGTTTATATCGAAACACTTAAACGACCTATGCGCCTCCATTCAATATTGCATCATCGGAATTTTGATGAACAAACTTGAAAAAGCGGTGGAGCAAACCGGGATTACACAAATTGCCATTGGCGGTGGGGTTTCGGCCAATTCAGGCATACGGTATAGCTTAAAACAAAAAGAAACTTCCGACCAATGGCATACCTATATTCCAAAATTCGAATATTGTACCGATAATGCGGCTATGATAGGTATTGTAGGATACTTAAAGTATATGAACGCAGATTTTTCGAACCATGACATAAGTGTGAAAGCACGCTATGCGATTGAACAGGCTACCAAATTATAGTTCATGGCATTTGATAGGGAATTAGAAGAAAGAATTTACAATGTACTAGGCCAATTACCGATCCATATTACCAATGAATTTTCTGAAAAGAAAATGTTTGGTGGACTCGCCTTTTTGTACAGGGGAAAAATGACAGTGGGTATTGTCAAAGAAGATCTAATGGTAAGGGTCGTCAAAGGAAAAATGGAGAAAGTATCGGAAATAGAAGGCGTGCGCCCCATGGATTTTACCTAACGACCAATGAAGGAGTTTATTTTTGTATCTCCCATAGGCTTTGAAACCTCAGAACAAATTCGCTATTGGGTGGATCTAGGTCTTGAGCATGCTCAAAAAAAATTAAAAGAAATCGAATAACCTCTTTTTACTAAACACATGCAACTGTTTTACAATCCCGAAATCAACGAAAATGATTTAAAATTTACTTTTTCAAAGGAAGAAAGTAGGCACATCATATTGGTTTTACGAAAGAAAGAAGGGGATGTTCTTCATATAACCAATGGGGAAGGGTTGCTTATAAATGGTAAAATAGTATCAGCAAACGTTAAAAAATGCGTAGTTGATATCATTACTTCCACACAGGAAAAGTTTGCGAAGAACAAGCTGCATATGGCCGTTGCACCAACAAAAATGAACGATCGCTTCGAGTGGTTCCTAGAAAAAGCAACCGAAATAGGAGTTCACGAAATTACCCCTGTCATTTGTGAACGTTCTGAGCGAAAAGTAATAAAAAAAAACCGTTTGGAAAAAGTATTGCAATCTGCCATGAAGCAAAGCTTGCGTACCTACCTACCTAAATTAAACGAAGCTACCTCCTATCGGGAGTTCTTAAAGAAAATCACCACCGAATCCCGGTTTATAGCACATTGCGAAGAAGATGACAAAACAGCTTTTAGCACGCAAATAATAGGTGATACAGATGTTACCATCCTTATCGGACCAGAAGGTGATTTTTCACGAAAAGAAATAAAATCAGCTTACGAGCATGGCTTTTTACCCATATCGCTCGGGAATAGCAGATTACGAACCGAAACTGCCGCCATTGTTGCGTGTACATTGGTTAACTTAACCAATAACAACCAAAAAACCGCACCCTCTTAAACTAACAAAGAAGGTGCGGCACTAGAAACACCAAACACTATCACTTTCAATTCAAACTCGTTTTTGCTGCCGCCGTCAAATCTTTTGCAACATTCTCTACCAACAAAATCAAATGTAGCTCATCACCTGATTTCACCAACTTTGGAATTTCAATTACTGCCGATCCACTGGGAGTCTTGATATAAGATTTCGTTTCAGCAATAACAATATTGCTATTCTTTATAGTGCGATTTCGATTTTCACCTCGTTTTACGCTAGTAATACGCTCATCCAAAACCAACACCGCTCGTACATTTTTATTCTTAATAGCTCCCGCTACCATATATTCGTAGGTGATTTTATCATTTTCTCGTTTTACATTACTGATTTCGATCGCGTTTTCAACTCGTTCTTGCCCAAAAGCGTCAAGTGCTATATTCATTTTGGAAGCGTCAGAACCCACAAAATGGGCTCTGCCATTCACTACAACCTCTGGTGTATAGTTGCCGTTATAACGCAACTTGGTATTATAGGCCTGCTGTATTTCCGTGTATTTCGATTTACTAAAAGGATCTTTCCACCCAATGTAATTCCAATAATCAACATGATAGGACAAGGTGAACACGCCTTTTGAATGCTCCTTTTTCACTTTTTCCAACAAGGCATCCGCAGAAGGGCAACTAGAACAACCTTGAGAGGTAAAAAGTTCCAAAACAACAATAGGATCATACCCTTCTTTTGCAAATATTTCAACATCTTCTACTCCCAAGTTGGTCTTAGCACTTCTAGTAAATGCCATTGTCACAAATCCAATAAATACGATAAAAACAATAAAAATCTTTTTAACCATGAGAATTAGTATTTTTGAAAACTATACATTCTTAGTACGCCTTCAAATGAAACAACTTACGCACTTCTTTCTCATTTGTGTTTTTTTTAACAGCTTGGGTATGTTCTCTCAAGAGGTTGCCATTCTTAAATACAAGGGCGGGGGAGATTGGTATTCCAATCCGACGGCGCTTCCTAATTTAATACGCTTTTGCAACACAAATATCGATACCGACATCAATGAAAAAATCGACAATATAGAAGTAGGAAGTAGCACTATTTTCCAATATCCTTTGCTTCATATGACAGGACATGGAAATGTAGTATTTTCAAATGAAGAGGCCGAAAACTTGCGAACCTACTTGCTGTCTGGTGGTTTTTTACACATTGATGACAACTATGGTATGGAACCTTATTTGCGAAAGGAATTAGCAAAAGTATTCCCAGATAAGGAATTGGTTGAACTTGGAAACGACCATCCGATATTCGAACAGGAATACGCCTTTCCCGAAGGACTCCCAAAAATTCATGAACACGATGGTAAACGCCCCCAAGCTTTCGGTATTTTTCATGAAAATAGACTACTGTTATTGTTTAGCTTCGAGAGTGATCTTGGCGACGGTTGGGAGGACGCAGAAGTGCACAATGATTCACAAGAGGCACGTACGAAAGCCCTTCAAATGGGGGCAAATATTATCTCATATGTTTTTAAAAACTAATCAACCTTTAAATGACCGCAAAGACTATTTCACAAGGAATTCTTAGATCGATTGGCATTCTCATCGGGATTGTACTCATTTTATATTTTTTATTCAAAATACAATCAGTACTTGCATATTTGGCCATTGCCGCCGTAGTTGCACTTATTGGCAGGCCAATTGTTCTTTTCTTAAGAAGAAAACTTAAGCTCCCAAATCTTTTGGCAGTAGTACTGACCATGATCGTAATGATCGGACTCCTTATCGGAATCATTGCCCTTTTTGTTCCCTTAATATCAGAACAGGGCAAAAACCTGTCGCTTCTAGATCTTGATGCCTTACAGCAAAAAATCAACGCACTATATATTGAAATTACTCGCTATTTCGGCGCATCGCCGGCTTCTGTAAATGCAATGCTAACACAATCCGATTTGGGCAAAAGTGTTCTAGAAAAACTAGATGTCGGTTTTATCCCAAACTTCCTTAATTCTTTTTTGAATGTCTTAAGCAGTGCAAGCATCGGTTTGTTTTCGGTGCTTTTTATTTCTTTTTTCTTCCTTAAGGATAGCAAATTATTTCAAAACGGACTTTTAATGTTCGTACCAAATAATAAGGAGAAAGGAACGGTAAAATCAATAGATAAGATAAACAATCTTCTTTCTAGATACTTTGTAGGTCTATTGCTGCAGATCTTCGTACTGTTCATTATATACACTGTTACCCTATTAATTGTCGGAGTAGAAAATGCGATTGTAATTGCCTTTTTATGTGCCTTGTTCAACGTTATTCCATACGTTGGCCCGATCATCGGCGGGGCCTTAATGATCGTACTTACAATGACCAGTTTTTTAGGCATGGATTTTAGTACCTTTATTTTGCCAAAAGCCGGTTATGTTCTGATTGGTTTGGTCATTGGACAATTGGTAGATAATTTTGCCTCACAACCCATAATTTTCTCCAATAGCGTGAAGTCCCATCCATTAGAAATTTTCTTGGTCATCATAATCGCCGGTTTGCTTTTTGGAGTGGTCGGAATGATTGTAGCAGTACCGGGATACACGGCAATAAAAGTGATTTTAAAAGAGTTTTTAGCAGAAAACAAGCTCGTGAAATCATTGACTCAAAACCTTTAGAAAAACTTTGAATAAAAATATATTAAATACTGATGTTCAAAACTTTATAAATAAAAATATAGATACTGACATCGTGTCAGTATTACTTAAAAAACCAATTTTTGAAGGCGTTACCAACCTGGAATTGACAGGACAGATAGAAGCTAAAAAAAAATGCAAAAAAAAACTACCTACCTGGTTTAGAACGCCTCAAATTTATTTCCCCAACAAGCTAAATATTGAGCAGACATCATCGGAAAAAACAGCTCTTTACAAAGCAGAAATCGTAGCCGGAAAATCGCTTATAGACCTCACTGGCGGATTAGGCATAGACAGCTATTTTTTTAGCAAAAAAATAGGGAAGGTTTTTCATTGCGAAACAGCTGCCGAACTATCTCAAATTGCGGCCTATAATTTTGCCATTTTAGATGTAAAAAATATAAAGACCATTCACATAGATGGCTTATTATTTTTAAAGGAATATGATGACGCTTTCGATTGGATTTATCTTGACCCATCTCGCAGAAATGAAAAAAAAGGAAAAGTTTTTCATTTATCCGATTGCAACCCCGACGTCTCGGCCCATTTAGCACTATTATTCGAAAAATCAAATAAAATTCTACTTAAAACAGCACCTTTTTTGGATATCACGGAAGGGCTAAAATCCCTTGCTTGTGTCAAGAAAATTCATGTAGTATCAATTGATAATGAGGTAAAGGAACTGCTATGGGAACTACACAAAGACACAAAAGAAGACCCCATGATCAGCACGATCAACCACCAGAAGACAGGTGACGATCGTTTCAGTTTTCGTTTAAGCGAAGAGAAAAATACCATTGCAGCGTTTTCAACACCCCTACAGTATTTATACGAGCCCAACGCGGCTTTAATGAAATCGGGCGGTTTTAAGACAATTTCAAAAGCGCTAAAAGTCTACAAACTCCACCCCAACACACATTTATATACCTCCGACCATCTAATTACCTTTCCGGGCAGAGTTTTTAAAATAAACAAATGGCTACCTCACAACAAGCGGACAATTAAACAACTTGGGATCCAGAAGGCGAATGTAGCAAGTCGCAACTTCGGCGAATCGGTAGCCAACATTCGAAAAAAGCATCGTATTGCAGATGGGGGCAAGGAATATCTTTTTTTTACAAAAGACGAAAAAGGGAGGCAAATAGTTCTTGCCTGCAGAAAGGCACATCTGCTACCTTAAGCACCGTATTTCGACCTTCAAAAAAATAACGAAAGCACACCGATAACACTATTCGACAACAAGGGCAATAACCATCCTTTTACTATTAAATTAACATAAAATTCTCACAAAAAAGACACTTCGAAAACGTTATAGTAAGCTTTACGAAAACGTTTTCTTAACAGTTATTGATAACAAAACGGAAACATATTGTTATTTAAAGAGAATCTAAATTTCTTAAAAAATCAAGCCAAAAAATAGAGAATTCTTAGTAATAGTGAGGGTTTAGAAGTATTATCGGCAATGCTGAAGGAATTTTTTTAAGTCGGTGGATGATAAAATATTGGTAGTTATCCGTTTTTAATTCGCATAATTTTGTTAATATTATCTTGAATTTGGTTTTTTTTAACAAATGAACTACCGTACTGCTAAGAAAAAACCTGACTCAATCATTTTTTTTTAAACTAACAAACAACAAAGGATTATGAATCAAAAACGTGATTACAATTCGTTAAGGCCCAAGGGGAACTTTTCCTCTATCAAGCTTGGGCTATTATCGATGATGATTTGCTTGGGTGCACAATTTGCATTTGCAAATTTAGAAACCAATTTAACTATGACCGGTATTGGAGACATTGATCAGTCTACCATAACAGGAACGGTTACAGATGTTGATGGCATTCCACTTGCTGGGGCCAACGTACTTGTAAAGGGAACCACTACAGGAACCCAAACAGATTTTGACGGTAACTATACCGTTAATGCGGCGAGCGACGCGGTGCTTATTTTCAGCTACCTCGGTTTCCAATCCTTGGAAATCCCTGTCGGAGGTAATTCGACAGTGAACGCAACGCTTCAAGAAGATGCCGCTGCCCTAGACGAGGTTATCGTTACTGGGTATTCGACAGAGACCAAACGAGAAACTACCGCTGCAGTTTCTATTGTTTCTGCCGAGGATTTGGCAGCAGTACCATCTGGAAATATTGAACAACAACTACAGGGGCGCGTTGCAGGTGTCACCGTATTAACCAACGGTCAGCCAGGTACTACGAGCCAAATTAGGGTTCGTGGTTTTGGAGCCTTTGGCGGTAACTCTCCTTTATATGTAGTAGATGGAGTACCGACCCTCAATATCGATTTCATTAATCCTGACGATGTTGAAAGTACTTCCGTTCTGAAAGATGCGGCAGCAGCATCCATTTATGGAGCTAGGGCCGCTAACGGTGTAATCGTTTACACCACTAAACAAGGATCGCGCAGCAAACGCAAGACCAACCTTACCTTAAATGTTGTAAGTGGTGTTTTTGATCCAAACGTTGCAGGTTCCCCAAAGATGCTCAATCCACAGGATATGGCTCGCTATACACATATTGGTTATGAAAATAATGCTGCCGCCAATGGTACGCCCGTAGAATATTCGCATCCTCAGTATGGTACGAATGCTACGCCTACCTTTCCAGACTATTTGCATGCAGATGGTGCCAATGGAGTTTCGGAGGGCGATATCAATCTAGCTCTTATACAGAGTAATTTCGAAGCAAATCCGGAAGCGGTTTTCTTAATCAGACCTAATTTGGCAGGAACCAACTGGTACAAGGAAATAACTAGAACTGCTCCCTTGAGCAGATTTACCTTAGGTTTTGACGGTGGTAACGAAAACGGACGTTACTATATGGGTATTTCTGCCCAAAATCAATCGGGTATCGTTCTGGAGCAAGAGTTTGCACGTTATACCGCGCGCTTTAACTCAGAATGGGATATAACTCCTTGGTTAAGCGTTGGAGAGAATTTCCAAACCACTTATCGTTCTGTTAGAGGACTTGCCGGAGGCGGGGGCGGTGTAAATGTAGCACTGCAAGAATCAGAAGTACTTTCGGCCTATCGTATGCCTACCATTCTTCCTGTTTTTGATGAATTTGGAAGTTATGCCAGTACAAGAGCGGCCGGCTTCAACAACCCGCGTAACCCAGTTAGGCGATTGGTACGTAACAACGGAGATGACCGTAGCTATAATATAGGTGGTTTTGGTAATATCTATGCAGAAATCAAACCTCTCGATGGTCTTAAAATAAGATCAAGTTTAGGTGGAAATTATGGAAACTTCCATTTTGTTGATTACAACTTCAGATACTTAGGGGATTCAGAGCCAGAAGCAAGTAACTCCTTCGCTGAAGGAAGTGGCTACTTCTTTGCTTGGACCTTTACAAATACGGTAACGTATGAAAAGCAATTTGGGAAACATAAGATATTTGGTTTGGGAGGTATCGAAGCCTTGAATACAGGATCGGGAAGACAAATTAGCGGTAACGGTATCAATCCGTTCTCAACCGACCTTGACTTTCAAAATCTAAGTGTTGTTCAGAGTCCGAATGTCAATAGTTTCCAATTCAAGGGTTCTAATTACTATTCACTGTTCGGTCAGATCAAGTACAATTTCGATGAGAAATACTATATAAGTGCCATTGTACGGCGAGATGGATCCTCCAAATTCGGTTCGAATAGCAGATTTGGTACGTTCCCTGCATTCTCGGCTGCTTGGAGGGTGATTGATGAATCGTTCATGCAAAATCAGGATTTGGTTTCTGATCTTAAAATACGTGCTGGTTGGGGCCAAATGGGTAATGATCAAAACGTTGATGCCAATAATCAGTTTTCATTGTTCGCATCTGATAGAGGAAATACATTTTATCCTGTTCAAGGTCAAAACAGCGGGGCCGATGAAGGTTTTGCTCAAAGCCGAATCGGGAACGCAGATGCGAAATGGGAAACCAGTACAACAACCAATATCGGGTTTGACTTGAAGTTGTTCAATAACAAGCTAGGTATTGAATTTGATTGGTGGAAAAAAGAGACCGATGATTTATTGTACCAAGTACCATTGGCAGCTGTTACCGGCAACTATGCTTCCGCTCCTGCCGTTAACATTGCAAGTATGCTAAATAATGGTGTAGATGTGCTGATTAATGGAAAAGCAAATATCACCGAGGATATTTCCTTTGATGTCACTTTGACCACTTCTTTCCTAAACAATGAAATTACCGCTTTGGCTCCAGGTATCGACTTTTTTGATATAGGGAATTTCAGAGGTATTACACCTGTTCGAAATGCGGTAGGGCAATCTATTTCTTCCTTCTTTGGATATAACGTAATAGGATATTTTAATACCGAGGAAGAAGTTACCAATTCTCCTGCACAAGATGGAAAAGGGTTAGGACGTTTCCGATATGAAGATGTCAACGGTGACGGAGCTATTACTCCAGATGACCGGACCTTTATCGGTAGTGCCGTTCCAGATGTCACAGGCGGTCTTGATCTGATCCTTAAATGGAAAGACTTGGAACTTCAAACCTACTGGTATGGATCTTTCGGAAACGAAATTTTCAACCAATCAAAGTGGTTTAGAGATTTCTTCGGAACTTTTGAAGGTTCGGCCAAAGGTGTTGCGGCATTCAATTCTTGGACACCAGAGCTTGGCAACAATGCTGGGGCTCCAATTTGGGAAAGTGCTTCGAATTTAAGTACCAGTGGCGCATCGAACTCATGGTATGTTGAGGATGGTTCGTATGTGCGTTTGGTTCAGTTACGTCTTGGGTACAATTTCGATACGGATTTAGTAGAAAAATTTGGTTTAAGCAAATTAAACATTGGTCTTTCTGCGAACAACGTATGGACCCTTACCGATTACTCTGGCCTTGACCCACAAGTTGCAGGTCCGGATACCAATTTCGGTATCGACGTAGGTAACTATCCAGTTACACCATCTTACATGATAAGTTTAGAGCTAGGACTCTAGTAATGTGATAATTCCGTGATATTTGTGTAAAATAAAATCAATATCTTTAAGCAAAAATTTAACTATGAAATCAATTCTAAATTCCAAAAAGTTGTTCGTGATTGCAGCGGCGCTCCTTATGACGGGAGTATCCTGTAATGATGAATTTTTAGAGATTGCCCCTACGGGCTCTCTAGCGGATGCCCAAGTGAATACCAAAGATGGTATTGAAGGGCTCCTAATTGGTACCTATGCCGCGCTGAACGGCGTGTTTGGCAATCGTTTTGAAGGTCCAAATCACTGGGTGACCGGATCAATAGTTGGTGGTGATGCCAACAAGGGTACCGATGCAGGTGACTATTCTGCGATCAATCCCGTACAACGGTACGAGATTGACCCTACCAGTGGTGATATCAATAATTTATGGAGAGGTCGTTTTGAAGGAGTCAACCGAGCGAACGCAGTTTTAAGAGCGCTCGCAAATGCTACCGACATTACCGCTGCAGATGCTGCCAGAATTGCTGGTGAAGCGCGTATGTTAAGAGGGCATTTTTACTTCGATTTAAAGAAGCACTTTAATAACATTCCCGTTTTCGATGAAACGATTGAACCCACAGAGGTTATTTTAGTAGCCAACAATACAGATGTTTGGCCATTGATCGAGTCCGATTTTCAATTTGCATATGACAACATTCCCGCCGAGAACGGGGCTGGTAGAGTAAACAAATGGGCGGCTGCGGCTTATATGGGTAAAGCTATGTTGTTCCAAGGAAAGTTCGCCCAAGCCAAAACTTGGTTTGACGATACCATTGCCAACGGAATCACTTCGAACGGGTTGCCATATGCGCTGTTAGATGACTACGGTGCTATCTACAATGCTGAAAACGACAACCACGCGGAAGCCGTAATGGATGTTGAATCTGCAAACAATACCGGTAACGTCCAAAATTCGAATGCATTTGATGATCTGAACTATCCCTACAATACTGGTGAGGATGGTCCTGGAAACTGTTGTGGATTCTTTCAACCCAGTTTTGAATTGGCGAATTCCTTTAGAACATCTGCCGGACTGCCTTTGTTAGATGGGTCTTACAACAGCGACCCCCTAGTAACTGACTTTAACGTTGATTCTGCTGATCCATTTACTCCTGATGCAGGAACCTTGGATCCACGCTTGGATCATTCTGTTGGTAGAAGAGATATTCCTTACTTAGGATGGGGACCTCACCCAGGAAAAGCATGGATTCGTAGTCAACCCTACGCAGGTCCGTATTCTCCAAGAAAGTACGTATATCGTGCCGGACAAGATGGTTCTTTTACAGATGCCAGTTCTTGGACACGTGGGTATGCCACAATGAACTATACGATCATCCGTTTTGCAGACGTTCTTCTTATGGCTGCGGAAGCCGAAGTAGAAGCTGGATCTTTGGCGCAAGCCTTAGCCTATGTTAACCAGGTGCGGGCGCGGGCAGCGAACGCTACTTTCTGGGTTAAAAATGAAGATGATACCGATGCGGCCAACTATGAAATCGCCGAATATACTTCTTTTCCAGACCAGGCGTTTGCAAGAGATGCCGTACGTTTTGAAAGAAAACTGGAGCTTTCTGGCGAAGGGCATCGTTTCTTTGACTTGGTTCGTTGGGGTATTGCCGCAGATGAACTTAATGCCTATTTGGCATACGAATCTACCCTCTTGGTTACCAAGTTCGGTGGTGCTAGTTTCACGGCCGGTAAGAACGAGTATTATCCAATTCCTCAAACACAGATAGATATTCAAGGTCCCGACGTATTGGGTCAGAATCCTGGGTACTAGAGCAATTGATATTTAGATTAAAAGCCGCCCAAATGGGCGGCTTTTTTTTTGTGTCTTTCCCAAGGTTCATGCATCTTTGTAGATAGCTGTTCAATCACATTTCAAAGCTAAAATGAATTTAAAACAACCTCTTTTAAGAAACCTGATTTTAACCGCAGGCGTGTTCCTCTTAATTGTTGCATGCAAAGAAAAGCCTAGCCCTACCCTATTTACCGTTGTGCAAGAATCCGAATCTGGCCTGCACTTTAATAACCGCCTGATCGAGAACGATAGTATTAATATTATAGACAATGAGTTTGTTTATAATGGCGCGGGAGTTGCCTTGGGAGATGTAAATGGCGATGGTCTTGAAGATATTTTTCTTGCCGGCAATCAAGTCGAAAACAAGCTCTTCATAAATCGAGGAAAACTCACCTTTGAAGATGTCTCCGAAACGGCGCGCATTCAAAAAAACGACTCCCTAATGTGGTCTTCCGGTGTTTCAATCGTTGATATCAACGCAGACGGAAAACTAGACATCTATGTCTGTAATACCTTTCGAAAGGACACAGAACAGCGAGCCAACCTGCTTTATATTAATCAGGGAAACAATGAAGAAGGCCTCCCAGAATTCCTCGAAATGGGAGAAATGTACGGTCTTGCCGACAGTAGCTATTCTTCACATGCCCAATTTTTTGATTTTGATCGCGATGGTGACCTCGATGTGTTTATTGGTGTTAATCGCATAGACGATATAGACCCAGGTGAGTTTAGGCCATTGAATGATGACGGTTCCTCCCCTAGCCGAGATCGCTTATATGAAAACACTTTTAATGACAGTTTGGGGCAGCAACAATTTGTAGATGTATCTAAAAAAGCAGGAATCCGATACCATGGCTACAGTCATAGTACCGTAATTCACGATTTCAACGAAGATGGATGGCTCGATATTTACGTGGCCAATGATTTTCTCAGCAACGACCTCATTTATTTAAATAACCAGGACGGCACTTTCACAAATAAGGCAGGCACAATGTTCAAACATTTTAGCCTCTCTTCTATGGGTAGCGACATCGCAGATGTTGATAACAATGGACGTATGGATGTGTATACAACGGAAATGCAGCCTTATTACAACAAACGGAAAAAACTGTTTCAAGGCCCAAGTAATTACCAAAAAGAAGTATTTACCAAACGCTTTGGGTACGAGTTTCAATATGCAAGGAATACCTTGCAAGTGAACATGGGCACGAATCCAGAGACCGGCTTACCAATCTACAGCGAAGTGGGCATGTACGCAGGTATTCAGGAAACCGATTGGAGTTGGGCCCCGCTCTTTGCCGACTATGATAATGATGGATGGCAAGATCTTCTTGTTACCAACGGTTTTCCAAAAGATGTTACCGACCGTGATTTTGGAGACTTTAGGATAACCGCAAAACGCCTGCTAAGCAAAGAAAAATTGATTGCCGCCATTCCGGAAATAAAAATCCCCAATTTTATTTTTAAAAACAAGGGGGAGCTGGCATTCGAAGACGCCACCAAAGCATGGGGACTCAATTTTGGAACCTATTCTAGCGGAGCGGCCTATGGAGACCTCGACAATGACGGGGATTTAGACCTCGTTATCAGTAACATTAATGATCCGGTGCTGTTAATGCAAAACCACGCGGAAACACTTCATCCCCAAGAACACCATCTACGCATAAAATTACAGGGAGAGGCCAAAAACAAAAGTGCCCTGGGAGCTTCGGTCGAAATATTTGCCGGGGACCTTATACAGAAAAAAGCGCTCCTATCTGGCCGCGGTTATTTATCTCAACCAGAGCAAACATTGCATTTTGGCCTTGGAACTATTAACGAAATCGACAGTATAAAAATCAGCTGGCCAAATGGCACTATCCAAGATGTTTTAAATAATGATATCGATACAACTATTACTATTGCCTATAATCCAAATGATACTCTTCGTATAAAAAAGAACGATGCACTTCAACAGGGAATTTTCGAAGAAGTGGCCTCGAAATACCAATTAAATCATTTTATTGGAGATCATGATTTTATTGATTTTAACTTTCAAACAACCTTGCCCCATAAATTTTCTCAATTTGGCCCTTCCGTCTCGGTTGGGGACGTTAACAATGATGGCTTGGATGATATGTTGGTCGCAGGAAGCCGATCTTTTGACGAAACATGGTTTTTACAGACCTCGGAAGGCATTTTTGAGCGCAAGGAAGCAAGCTTTAAAACAGGCCGTAAATTAGAGGAAGACGCTGGCACTTTGCTATTCGATGCCGACAATGATGGCGATCTGGACCTTTATGTTGCTCGGGGATGCGGGCAGTATCCCGCCGGGGCCGAGCAATATACCGATGTACTTTATGAAAATGATGGCATTGGTAATTTTTCACCTACCACCAACGCCCTGCCCCTTATAGCGACGAATTCTTCTGCGGTGAAAGCAGCCGATTTTGATCAGGATGGGGATCTAGATCTTTTTGTTGGTAGTCGGGTACTTTCTTTCTCCTATCCCCTATCTGATAGGAGTTTTATCCTTAGGAACGACAGCGCAAACGGGGTCATGAAATTCGTAGATGTAACAGAGGCCATCTCCAAAGAGCTTGTTTTTGCAGGATTGGTAAGCGATGCCTTATGGACCGATTTTAATGGGGATTCTTGGCCCGATCTGATTCTTGCAACAGAGTGGATGCCCCTACGTTTCTTCGAGAATACAAAGGGCGGTTTACAAGAAATCACCCAAAGCACGGGGATTAACGAATATTCGGGATGGTGGAATAGCCTTTCCCCAGCAGATTTGGATAATGATGGAGATATGGATTATATCGCAGGAAATTTTGGGATGAACAGCTACTATAGAGGTACAAAGGAGCAACCCGTTCGGATCTATGCAAAAGATCTTGATCAAAATGGTTCAATTGACCCCTTAATATCCTATTACCTGCGCGATAGCATTGGTACAAAAAGAGAGTATATGTATCATCCTTGGCAAGATGTCACCAAACAGTTTGTGGGTATTCGTAAGAAATTCAATTCATTCGGTGAATTTGGTGCCATGACCATGCCCGAAATATTTCCTGACGGCCTTATGGATGACGCAACCATACTAACCTATAACCACATGAAGAGTGGTTGGGTAGAAAATCTTGGGAGCGGCAAGTTCAAACTACATGCCTTCCCAATGGAAGCGCAATTGGCCCCCGTATACGGGACATTCCCCATCGACATAGACAATGACCAACAGTTAGATCTGTTGCTTGTTGGGAACGACTTCGGAATGGAAGTACAACAAGGGAAAGCGGATGCCTTCAACGGACTTCTCTTAAAAAATAATGGGAATCGAACATTTACCACCTCAGAATTGGAGGATAGCCACTTTTTTGTACCGGGAAATGGCAAAAGTTTGGCATCGGTTCGTTTGGCGAATGGCAATTCTCTAATCATAGCAACGCAAAACAATGATTCACTTCGGGTATTCGAGCCCACTATCCAAACCGCCAAGTCGGTTAGACTCGCCCTTCATGAGGTAAAGGCGTTGATCGAATACAAAAACGGAAGTAAAAACCTTCGCGAGTACTATTGGGGCAGTGGCTTTCAGTCACAGTCTAGTCGTACGCTATCGATCAGCGAAAAAATCAATAACATCCGCTTTTTTAACGGAAAGGGCGAGGAAACAAGAAATATTACTACAGAAAGCCTATAAAACTTAATACTCGTTCTTATGCTTGTAGTCTCCGAATCTGTATTTGACAGTTCTTTTTAACGGAATATTCATCCCATTGGTCTTTTCTAACCAATCGTAAATGGCAATAGACATCGACTTAACGATTTCTTGTTTATCTGGGTCACCAATAAGGTTATACATCTCCTCAGGATCGTTTTCGATGTCGTAGAGTTCGTTCCGATCCCAAATACCTTGATACTTCATATATTTGTACTTATCGGTTCGCATTCCAAAAACGGTCGGGGTCATCGGAAAGTCATACTCCCAATAATATTCATAAAAGACCTCTTTGCGAACCACCGCATTGGTATCTCCCGTCAAAATAGGAACAAAGGAAACTCCCGGCATGTTTTCGGGTTGCTCCACGCCTGCTTCGGCCAAAACCGTAGGGCCAATGTCTATATTCTGTACCATTTGTTCAGGAACAATGCCCCCTTCAAAAAGCTCGGGACAACGCACCAGTAAAGGAACTTTGACCGATTCTTCATAAAAATGCCGTTTATCGATCAACCCATGCTCTCCCCAGCTAAAACCATTATCTCCCATATAAATGACCAACGTTGATTCATCCAATCCTTCATTTTTAAGGTACTCTATTACCGTTCCGATACTCTCATCGACCCCCAACAGTGTTTCACAATAATCAACTACCATTTCATGGATATCCCGGTTGTCATGATACATATAATCAACTCCATGCCAACTAATTCGTTGATCGGCGACCCACTGCGGCCATTTTAAATCTTTGTATTTCCCGGTCTTTGTTTGGTCGTAGGTTGCGGGCAAGCCAATACGTTTTCCCTTGTAGGTTCCTTTATGCCTGCGTGCCGGCTTAAAACCTGCATGAACCGCTTTATGCGACAGATACATAAAAAAGGGTTTCTTTTTATCTCTATCTTTCAACCAACCGACCGCGTGCTCTGTCAGCAAATCGGTTATATAGGTAGAATCTTTGTAGGCAATCCTCTTACCATTGATATTCAAAGTCGGGTTGTAGTACACCCCTTGCCCTGGAAAGCTTTCCCAGTGTGTAAACCCGGGTTGCACCTTGTCACCGTGATCCCCCATATGCCATTTTCCAAAAAAACCGGTTTGATACCCTGCCTTTTCTAGATATTCAGGAAAATATTTCAAATTTCCGGGATTAGGAGCCTGGTTGTCAATAATCGTGTGGGAATGTGAAAATTGGCCCGTTAATATCGACGCCCTGCTCGGAGAACAAAGAGAGGTAGTTACGTAGGCGTTCGGTAAATAAGCCCCTTCCGCGGCAAGCCTGTCCATATTGGGGGTTTCCAACCAAGGTACTTTTCCTGTAAAACCCATATAATCAAACCGATGATCATCGGTTAAAATAAAAATGACATTTCGAGGTTTTTTCTTCTTAGGTGTGGGCCCGGTACCTTTGCCGAAGGTATTTGTAACAATGAGCAATACGATCAGTAATCCACAGATTTTTAAATTTCTCATTTTGGTTGTAGTTTATAGTGGTCTTCGCGGCTTTTATAGACGCTAATTTGATTCCTGTTCCAAAAACCCAAGCACATAGGTCATAGGGGCATTCCAGTTCAAACAAATTTCATTGCTCGCATAGCTCGGTTCCTGGTCTACCCAACTCTGCATGGGCGATGGGTTCTTAGGATAGACCGTACCCCCGGTAACATCTTGCAACCTACTATTGGGCCCTCCCGAAAGTAATCCGGGAACTGGTGCTGCAATGCCATCTGCGGCGCTTTGTCGGTGATGAATATTCATGGGAGTTTTGTCTCCGAAACCGGTAAGATAGCTTACCCCCATCGCATTGGTACCTAATACATAATCCATGGCTTGCTGCGCACCTTTCAAATAAGCCGGTTTCGGATTTAAACGATATGCCTGTGCCATGATCATCGCTGCGTTTAAAACATCGCTATTAGATCCCCAATGAAAATCATCTATGGGTTGAAAATAATCTAACTCCTTGGCTTTTGCTACTAAATCGTCCGCAGATGTTAGAATCCCTTTTTCAATAGCCGTATACAAATCCGAAGGAATAGCCTCTTTATGATTCAGAAAAGAGAACATTCCCAAGAAACGCATATAGCCCGTCCAACTCTCCCCGGCTTTGAATTCAAAATTCATTTCATCCGTTTTTAGCTGGTTCAGGTAGATGGTGTCTCTGGTTGAAACGAATAGCTCTGCGTTGGCCCAAAACCATTCATCATCAAAATTAGTGTCCCCATATTGGCCCGTATGCACATCTTCGGGGTTAACAAATTCAACTGCCGGATTTGCCAATGCCCATTGGTATGCTTTTTTCGCAGCCTCAAGACAGGTATTTGCATAGTTGGCATCTACTTTGCTAAAAACACGGTGTGCTTGGGCAGCACAGGCCGCAAAATCTAAGGTAGCGGTCGTACCTTTCCCTACTACGTATCGTTGGCTAAGTGCCTTATTGGGCATTACCATCCCCTCAAAGTTCTTCGTAGTCAGCTTATGAAATAAGCCGCCATCAGCATCCTGCATTGTAAGTGCCCAATCCATTTCATACTTCAACTCATCTAGGTAATCGCTTTTGCCATTGCCGCTCTCCGGAATATTGAGTTCATTATCTGCAATAGCTTGTGGATACTGTTCTTGCAAGAGATAGAACTGCCCCAAGGGGAACGTTCCATTAACGATATACTTGTTGTAATCGCCCGCATCATACCACCCTCCTGGTGATGACAAATGACCTTCCACCTTTCCGCTAGAGGCATGAAACGGAATACGATCATCGGGATGCGCCATTGCTCGATGCCACTTGCCTGCATGTTTTTCTTCTAAAGGTATTCCCATTCTTTGATAATACAAGCCTTTTACCGACCCTAAGAATGCCTCTTTTAGTACATTTTTTTCAATCTTAAAAGGATACGAATAACCCAGCTCCCCAACTAATATCATATAGGTTCCTTTCTCAGTTACAGCAGAAAAATCAGCGATACGCACTTGTTCTCCCGCCAATTTCCAATCTTGAACAGTTGAAAGGGTGCCTGTAAGTACTACCTTCATCGTAACACTATCGACCACATAGAATTTCTCTGCCTTTTCATGTGATACGATTACGGCTTTCTTTTCTGAATTCGGATAGTATCCAATTTGATTTAACCTAATTTGCTCACTGAATTCCTCCGTTATTGGTGGAAGAGACTCTTCACAACTTGTGGTAAGGAAGATGAAAACTAAAAAAGGAACAACCAAAAACAATCGGTTAAAAAACAGCATTGCGTCTATTTTAATTAGCTAAGAAATTTACTAAAAATATATCAATGAAGATTGCTGCTATCTTATCGTTTTCGCATTTTTTTTAGTCTTTTCGCGATTGTTCGGAAAACCACTCGTACAGTTCCTCGGTATTGTATGCCTGAATCCATGAATCATGACCTACACCTGGGTATTTCGTAAACTTAACGTCGTACCCCATAGACAATAGGCGATCCACCATCGTCTCGGACTCTGATACGGGTATTGATTTATCTTCTTCCCCATGAAATACCCAAATGGGCATTTTCTTATCGATCCAAGAAGCATAGGGTAAGGGGGTCATACCACACACAACTGCTAAAGCCGCAAATTTTTCCGGGTACTGAACGACAATTTCCCAAGCGGCTCCCCCACCCCTACTCAGTCCTGTTAAATACACCCTTTTCGGGTCCACATTGTGTTCTGTCACTATCGTATCCAACAATTGCATAACAGCGGCTGTATTCCACCACTTTCTCTTATGTGGATTTTGAGGGGCCAATATTAGAAACGGAAACTGCTTGCCCCTGGCGATCAGTTTTGGTGGTCCGTTTCTCTTCACTGCTACCAAGCTATCACCCGATTCTCCTCCCCCGTGTAAAAACAGTAACAATGGAAATTTTTCATCGGAAGCAGCCTCATAATTATCCGGGAAATAAAGGTAGTAATCAAATATTTCTTTGGTAACGGTCTCTTGGGAACCATCTATAAGGCGAGACTTTGATTGTGCTGCACAAGATTGTAACAAGACGCAAAAAGACAGTATTATGACATAACGCATAAGCAAGGAGTTATTCTTATCGATGGTAAGTTCGGATGAAAATACCACGATTCAAAATCGCGAATCAAATTTCGTGTCCTCAAAACGGACTTCCCTTATTGAATGGTATTTTCTAAAATGAAAAAATCGGTCGCCTCGTGGTTGGGATATCTGAAAATATCCATATCCCCATCACCGTCATAGTCAATAACTTGCCCATTGTAGATGCCATTTTTTTCAATCACCATTTCCTTATAATCTGTATAGTTGCCTTGATTTAGGAAAACAGAAACATCGAAATTCGTTTGCTCCAGATTCACCGCCCTGGCGAAATTGACCCCTGCTAAAATATCGTAGAACCCATCCATATTAAAATCATATACCTGAAGTGTATGGCAGGCGGCAATGCTATCTTTGATTACACGATGCCGCCATTTTCCGTTCATTCGTTTATACGCCACCAACGGATAGCCGGCCCTTTCGGAATGTGCAAGGTATATTTCAGCCCGCCCATCTTGATCAATGTCGCGCATAAAGGTTTTAGTTCCGTTTCGCGACCAGTCACCTTCTTGATTGTTCCACATTGTGTTCAGGTTTTCAACAGGCCATTCTTTGGTCAGATCCGTCCCGGGATTGTAATAGATCAAACCGGTAGCGACGATATCAGGATAGCCGTCATTGTTTAGATCTCCCACGTCCATCCCTTCATGAAGCACATCGTTTTGAATGTATTGTACCCGTTCCCAGGCATCGGCATCTTTCTGTTTAAATATACTCAGGGTATGCTCGTCAAACGTTAAAATAGCGACATCCATCTTGCCATCGGTGTCGAAGTCGGTAAAACTAACATCTTTCACCGCATCCGGAACGGTTCCTATCGTATGTGCTTGCCATTCTTCCCCCTTATTTTAGTACCAGAAGAGTTCGGCAGTCGCACCTGCATCTGTCCACTCTCCCGGGTGCTTTATTCCAATTACATCAATATCCCCATCCCCGTCAATGTCACTTGCTTCTAAATCACCTCCGGCAAAAAGTCCGCCAGTAGTAGGTTGTTCCGCAATAATATTTAGTTCCCACAACCCTTCTTCTTTCTGCCCTTTAAAGTAGCCTAAATACCCACCGGCGGAATTATTATTGATAAAAACGAGGTCGGCAATGCCATCGCCTGTTACATCTTCAGGGGTGTGCGCCCACCAAAATTTTGCGCTATCCACTATTTTTCGTTGCTCAAAAGCCAACTCTTTTATCACTTCTTCTTCGGCAGCAGGGGGTTCTTCCTTTTTAACGTTCTTGCATGACTCAAAAAATCCGGTACTTAGCATAATTGCCGCAAACGCTATGGAGTAATAGTAATTTTTCATCTAAGGAGACCTTTGCACTAAAATTGCAAAAAAGTTGTTATGTGATCTTGACAGGTATAGTTGTGGATCGTACCTTTATATGAAATGGAACGTTACAAGAACACAAAAAAGGTACAGATGGGTTTTTTCGATGGTCACGTAGAG
>CALLVX010000155.1 GCA_938010765.1 uncultured Flavobacteriaceae bacterium
ACACTGAACTTGCCACTCTCAAAATCAGAGACAATTCTCTTTTTGTAATCGTCCGAAAAATAACGGCGCTTGCTGATCTTTCTTAAATTTGCTTTCATGGTTTTCCATTAAATATGGTCAACCTATATCAGGGACGTACACTTACTGCTTACTGCTTACTGCTTACTGATTACCGACCAACACATTTCACCACCATACCACAAAACATTTTTCAAAAGTAGTATCGTTTTTTTTAATCCAAAGCATGGGGGCATTTTCTCTGAGCATACGTAGGTTCAGGTCCATTAATACCTCGAAATGAGAGGTCCACTGTACTTTTGAATGTGGCGCCATTGGCCATTCTGTTTTAATGGGAATATAGAACCTGTAGGCTGCGAATTCCGCGGAATTGAAAGCATCGAAACGCAGCCAATACCCAATAATGCAGGCAGTGTTCAGAGGACGAATAGTAGCCATGTCACTTCTAAACGGAATGAAAAGTTGTGCTTTAAAACACGCTTTATGGTGTATGTTTTTATGGTCGATTTCAAGCGCTTCCAAGGCGGCCGCACCTTCGGGACTATGTAACAGAGAAAACTGTTGATTTTTAATCTTCTCCATTTTGGTAAAGAACATATCGCGTCTATTTGGCCCCATCAATCTATGAATAGGTTCTGAGATTTCGGGGTTAATGATATAGAACTTATACGTCAGTTCTATATGCAGCAGTTTTTGCAAAGCGGCTTCCCGTAAGATAAAGTCGATTTCCCCGATCGTTCTTTTTTCATCTTTGATGGGAAGGTTGTATAGCACAAGTTCATAAGTATCGCAATGATCTATTAACTGTTTAAACACAAATTCCATTTGATGCCCCAACCTTCTGTTGCTAGGAATTGGTAGGGCCTTAAAAGTATTGCTATCAATGTGTGGAAATACAAACTGTTGAATACCAAACTGTTCATTGATCCATAGTGGGGGGGTGTTTAGGAAACCGTTAATTTTTTGGTTCAACATTGCAGTACCATAAGATTCGTTGCGAATGTACGTTAATTGATGATTTTACCTAATGATGTTGGCTATAACCACAGCAAACATGTCTGAATCTGGTTTCAGTAGTTTGAAATCTAGTAGAACCGTTAACTTTTCCTAAAAATAAGGGCTTTCAGAACGAAAAGTGTTAATTTTATAAGATGGCTATGAATAAAAGAAAAGGCTTTCGGTTTGCTCCCTATGAAGCGGCCGATCAAAGTCCTTTTGACAAACTCTTCGATATTTTTCAAGAACTTATTACACATACTTCGGGCGATTTTGACGAGGCGATCGATTGGTTGCGAGAGTTGGATAGGGAATATGAACTAACAGATGATGAATATACGATCGAAGACTTTGTCGAAGACCTAAAAGCCAAAGGCTACATTCGAGAAGAGTTCGAAGATGGTGGCGGCGAAATGGGGGAAGAGGGAGAAGATGGCGATGATGGAAACGGTAATGGAACCATATCGATCACTGCAAAGATGGAACGCATTATTCGCCAACGGGCATTGGACCAGATTTTCGGAAAACTAAAGCGCAGCGGTGCAGGAAATCATAAGACGGGTAAATCTGGTCAAGGAGATGAACACACAGGAGATTTTAGGGAGTATCGGTATGGCGACGGTTTAGAGCATATCTCTATGACCGAAAGCCTTAAGAATGCCCAAGTGAACCATGGTATCGGAAGTTTTTCCCTAACCGAAGAAGACCTAGTGGTAGAAGATACCCAGTACAAAGCGCAAATGAGTACTGTGCTCATGATTGACATTAGCCATAGTATGATCCTCTATGGAGAAGACCGTATAACGCCTGCAAAAAAAGTGGCAATGGCCTTGGCAGAACTCATTACGACCCGCTATCCTAAAGACACCTTGGATATTTTGGTATTTGGAAATGATGCCTGGCCTATTCCCATCAAAGACCTTCCCTATCTAAAGGTAGGACCGTATCATACGAATACCGTGGCAGGATTGAAGTTGGCAATGGATATGCTTAGACGAAAACGCAATACCAACAAGCAAATCTTTATGATTACCGACGGGAAACCGAGTTGCCTCCGTATGCCCGATGGTACCTATTATAAAAACAGCGTAGGCCTAGATGATTTTATCGTCGAGAAGTGTTACAATATGGCGCGACAGGCCCGGAAATTACATATACCGATTACCACTTTCATGATTGCACAAGATCCTTATCTTATGCAGTTCATCCGGCAATTTACCGAGGCAAATAAGGGGAAGGCTTTTTTTACCGGCCTAAAAGGTTTGGGAGAGATGATTTTTGAAGATTACGAAAGCAATAGAAGAAAAAGACTTCGGTAAACAGTAAATACAAATTACAAGTAAAAAACAACCCTAAACAGGATCAAAAGGTATTTTTATATAAATATCCTTTCAAAAAGAAAAAAGTATACATGAAATTGAATCACAAAGAAATTTCCACTTTAGGAGCTCTTAAGAAGGCAGGATACCAAACAAAGAGCATTAAAGATGAACTACGCGATAACCTGCGTGAAAAAATTAAAAATGGCGAGGAAACCTTTACAGGAGTCTGGGGATATGAAGACTCTGTAATCCCAGAGCTAGAAAGGGCAATTCTTTCACGTCATAATATTAATTTATTAGGATTGCGAGGGCAGGCAAAGACGCGTTTGGCACGCCTTATGGTCAACTTGCTTGATGAATGGATTCCGGTAGTCGATGGATCCGAAATTAATGATGATCCACTACGGCCCATGTCTCGTTATGCTATGGAACTGATTGCAGAGAAAGGCGATGATGCGCCTATTAGTTGGTTGCATCGCGACGATCGGTTTTATGAAAAACTGGCAACCCCCGATGTAACGGTGGCCGATTTGATCGGTGATGTAGACCCAATAAAGGCAGCCAACCTAAAACTTTCGTATGCAGATGATAGGGTAATACATTTTGGAATGATTCCACGGGCGAATCGTTGTATTTTTGTAATTAACGAACTTCCCGATCTCCAGGCCCGTATTCAAGTGTCGCTCTTCAACATTCTCCAAGAGGGGGATATACAGATTCGTGGGTTTAAGTTGCGGTTGCCGTTAGATCTACAATTCGTGTTCACCGCAAACCCTGAGGATTATACAAATAGAGGAAGCATCGTAACACCTTTGAAAGATAGGATTGGCTCGCAAATCTTGACCCACTACCCAGATGATATAGAAACGGCGCGAAAAATTACGGAACAAGAATCCAATCTTGATGAGCGTCAGACGAATAGTGTATATGTTCCAGAATTGGCGAAGGATCTGTTGGAACAAATCAGTTTTGAAGCAAGAAATAGCGAATATGTAGATGCGAAGAGCGGGGTAAGCGCTCGAACTAGCATTACTGCCTTTGAGAATCTCCTAAGTACAGCTGAACGCCGTACTTTACTGAATGGTTCGGATAATACCATGGTGCGACTGAGCGACTTTCTAGGAGTTATTCCTGCGATTACCGGCAAAATAGAATTGGTATATGAAGGCGAACAAGAAGGGGCAGATGTGGTAGCGGCTATCCTAATCGATGAAGCGGTTAAATCGCTCTTTCCAGAATTTTTTCCAAAAATAGAAAAGCTCGAAAGAAAAGATGCGGAAACTCCCTATGATGAATTATTGCAATGGTTCTTTCAAGGACAAGGTTTTGAGTTATTAGATGACTTTACCGATGAGGAGTACCAACGTGCCTTGGATGGTATTCCGGAATTAAACCGACTGGTCAAGGACCATCAACCTGAATGGCCCGAAAAAGATGTGTATTTCCTAAAAGAGTTGGTGCTTTGGGGATTGGTAGCCCATAAGAAACTGAGCAAGAATCGTTTTGCTGAGGGGTACGAGTTCAAAGATCTGTACTGTAGTTTTATTAGCGGACTATAACAGTAACAGTTAAGGGGATTTAAAAAACAAAACCGGTCGTTAGACCGGTTTTTGCTTTCTTCTTCATTGCAATTTATTCCCTTATGAAACCTGATAAGCAGGCAAGTTGAATATGAAAGAGCTGCCTTCTTTGGGCTTGCTCAATACGGTAATAGTAGTATCATGAAGATCCATTATTTTCTTTACAATGGCCAAACCTAGTCCGTATCCTTGTTTTTTAGCGCTTTTATCTACTTGTTTATAACGATCAAAAATAAACGGTTGTTCGTTTACGGGAATTCCGGTTCCGGTATCGGTAATATTGATTTCTATATTTTTTCCTTTTTGGCTGAGTGACAAGGTCACTTTTCCGTTTGGTTCGGTATATTTTATCGCATTTTCGATGAGGTTCTGCAATGCGCGTTCTACCAGGCTTACATCTGCGAAGACCATACTATTTTCTTGCGTGTCTAGTTCTAGGCGTATTTGTTTTTGTTCTGCCAATACTTTGAACTTGGCAATTAGGTCATACGACAATTCAGTAATCGAGAAGGGCTCTTTTACAGGGGTCACCTGCTCGGCTTCTAACTTCGAATATTCAAAAAGCTGATTGATAAGCGAAGAAAGTTTATCTACATTGTCGTGGGTTATCTGCAGGTATTCTTGCTTTTCGCTTTCAGAGAGCGAGTCCCGTTTCATTTGCAAGGTTTCGATATAGCCTTTCAGTATGGCTAAAGGTGTTCGCAAATCATGGGACACATTGGCAATCAGCTCTCTGCGCAAAAGATCTACCGATTGCATCTTGTCCATATTACCCGTAATGGTATCGGCCATTTCATTAAACGAATTTGCAAAAATAGCAATGTCCGAATCATTGGAGTTTTCGATTCGAGCACCAAGATCACCTTCTTGAAACCGCCGTACCGTATTTGTAATAAGGCGCAGGTTTTTGGTAAGGAACCAGATTGCTAAAAGGCCAATAATAATAGAAAACAAGCTTGTTAGCAAGGTAGCGCCAATGCCTAGTTTAGCAAAATATTGTCCCATAAGTGTATCGCTGACCGCTTGAAAATTAGTACTGGCTAGAATAATATAGATATAACCTTCGCGACCATCTACAGCATAGGGTGCCGCAGAAAATATTTTTTGCTCTCCGGGATTACGTGGATCATCGCCTACAATATATTTCCCCCCCTTTTGTGCTATAAACGATTTAATGGGCGCGAGTGATACTTGCTTAGCCGGTGTATTTTCGTCGTGTACCAACACTACGGAATACAGTATAACGCCCGCATCATCTAATAAATACACCTCAATTCCTTGGTTAACCGCCATCATATCATGCATCAAATCTCCAAAGAGTGGCTTGTTAACACTGCCATCTTCCAAAAAGGGAGAGGCATCCTTGAATTTCTCTGCGATGACATGATTGGCCACTTCAGAATTTAACCGCTGGGTGGTTTCCTCGTAATGTTTTCCTGCGAAGTGATTGGTAATAAGCATATAAGAGGCGCCCATCAAAACTACGAGCAGTATAAATGCCAACCATAACTTTTTGACCAACTTTGGGGTAAGCGTCTTTTCCGATTTGCTCATATTGTAATGTCTTCATTAAACTTGTAACCCACGCCCCAGGTTGTCAAAATATAGTTGGGGTTGGCCATGTCAGACTCTATTTTAGCCCGCAATCTGTTAATATGGGAATTGACGGTATGCTCATACCCTTCGAAATTGTATCCCCAAATCATATTCAATAGCTCGGTTCGGGTGTAATTTCTTCCGGGATTTGAAGCCATTAAGACTAGGAGTTCAAACTCTTTTGGAGAGAGTTCTACTTTTCTGTCGTCAAGAAGTACTTTTCGCTTGTCAATATCAATATGTAGCCCTTCCGCGGCAATTGCCGAAGAGTCTTTTTCTTCAATTTTTGGCGAACCTGCTCTTCGAATTACTGCCTTGATCCGCGCTAGTAATTCCCGAATGCTAAAGGGTTTGGTGATATAATCATCTGCTCCGATTTCCAATCCAAGAACACGATCTATTTCTTCAGATTTGGCAGTTAGCATAATTATCGGGGTATTCTTTTTGGCCCTTAACCTTTTACAGAGCTCAACCCCATCCATACTTGGTAATGTAAGGTCCAGCAAAATGAGATCATAGTCTTTGGCCAAGGCCATGCGCAGCCCCTCCTCTCCGTCCATTGCTTTCGAGGTCGTGTAAATCAGGTCGGTAAGATGTATTTCCAGTAATTTTATGATTTCCGGATCATCTTCAATGATGAGAATGTCTTTCATATTATCAAGTACGAATCAAGTTAAAATATATCACATAAGTATCACAGTAGTTTCAAATTGGACAAATCGCATCAAAATCACTGTGAATTCGGGGGGTAGCATCTTTATAACGATAAGAAATGTCCACCTAATAGCCGTAATGTTCACAAAATCCTTACAGAATTTCTTAAAAAGTATATGTTTTCGTGATCTAAGAGTCATTTAAGAAAGGTTAGTTTGTTAGATAATCTAAAAATGAAAAAGATGAAAAGAACATTACTTCTAAGTACTGGGATGGCCAACGATCAGAACGCACTGCGTATCTTGTTGCTGACCATGCTTGCTATTTTTCTGATCGGGCCGCAGGTATCGGCCAAAAACATTGCCACTTTTGGCGATGTAGAAAATGAAGAAGCGGCTTTCACGGTTGATGGTGGTACCATTGCCGGCGGGCCTTTTGAATTTTGTGTCGGGGATGGTATTGCCGACAATGTCTCAGGGGTTACCCTCGAATGCAATAGCACGGTTAATTCCCAGTGGGTGGTAACCGATGAGGATGGAAGAATATTGGGACTTCCGCCAAAGCCAGAAGCCGTTAATTTTGATGGTGCCGGGGCTGGTGTCTGTTTAATATGGCACCTTAGTTATGTAGATGGTCTTACTGGCCTTGAAAGTGAAAACAATGTATCCGATTTGATGGGTACATATGATTTCTCGAACAGTATTCGTGTATATCGAAACCAACCTGAGGCTGGGGTAATTAGCGGTGGGCCTTATAACTTTACGGTAGACGGCACCCCAGACATGGTTTCAGGAATTAGTTTAGACGGAACCGGGGCAGGAAGTAACAGTTCTTGGGTAATTACAGATGAACAAGGAAACATCTTGGGCTTGCCACCGACTTTGGAAGCTGTTGAAGGTGTTGATTTTGATGGTGCCGGACCTGGTACCTGTTTAATTTGGTACTTACGCTTCGAAGATGGTTTACAAGGCGCCGAAATGGGATTGAACGCGAACGATTTGATAGGCTGCTTCAGTTTGTCAAACCCGCTGAGCGTTGTACGTAGTGCTCCGGTTCGTGTTGATGGTGGTTTTCTTACCGGAGGCCCGTTTGAATTTTGTGTTGGTGATGGGGAAGTAGACAATGTATCTGGTATCGATTTGGAATGCGAAAGCAATGCAAACCGCCAATGGGTCATCACAGATGAGCAAGGTAAAATTTTAGGGCTTCCGCCTACATTGGAGGCTGTAGAAGGAGTTGATTTTGATGGTGCCGGACCCGGCATATGTCTTATTTGGCATTTGAGTTATGCAGATGGCTTAGAAGGGTTGGAAAAAGGAAACAATGCGACGACTGATTTAGTAGGCAACTTTGATTTCTCCAATAGTGTTCGTGTATATCGCAATCAACCTAGCGCAGGCACGATCAGCGGTGGTCCGTACTACTTTACGGTAGACGGCACCCCCGATATGGTATCGGGAATCGAGTTGGACGGAACCGTGGTAGGAAGCAACAGTTCATGGGTGATTACCGACGAACAAGGAAACATCTTGGGCTTGCCACCGACTTTGGAAGCGGTAGAAGGTGTAGATTTCGACGGTGCCGGGGCCGGTACCTGTTTGATCTGGTACCTACGCTATGA